>CAMXAZ010000018.1 GCA_947179295.1 uncultured Muribaculaceae bacterium | reverse complement strand
TCATCACAAGACAAAAATCACTCAGAGATATGCGACCCCAGCGTTAACAAATATTGGGGAACGGGGTCTAAGTTAAAAAATCCATACGCAATCCAAATAAACCCGAAGAATACAATACAATCATGAAAGCCTGTTCAAGACCGATACAAAATCGACAAACGAACCTGTCGCTGAATTGAAACAATTTGGAATCCTCCGTATTATATTATAAATTTGTAGCAGTTCATCCTCTGAGATACCATTGCGTTCTACAATCTAAACATTTCTTTAATGAAAAAAATACTGCTTATAATCATAGTATTTACAATCTTGTCAACAATCCTTCTCAAATTAGATCTTTTGGACAGAGAAACCGCCAAAAGCCTTGATAGCGCCTGTATGCTCATAGACGAGCAGCCTGATTCCTCGCTGAATATCCTTCTATCGATCAATCCTTCAGACATAAAATCCGAATATCTGCGGGCTCAATACGCACTCTATCTTACTCAGGCAAAACACTATAACCATATTAATGAAAATTCAGACTCTCTGATAAGCCTTGCAGTAGACTTTTATGACGCCAACAAGTCATCCAATCCAATTCAAAGGATGTTGGCTCACTACTATTCAGGAATAATCAACGCAAACGCGCGCAAATATTCCGATGCAATCACCGACCTCATCAAAGCCGGACAGCTGGCTGAATCTCAGAATCAGTATCTATGGCTTGGACGGGCCCAATCAGAGATAGCCCGAATATACAACAAAATGTCTGCATTTTCTAAAGCTGCGGCATATGACAGTCTTGCCTGTCAGGCATTCAGAACGAGCGGAGACACTGTCAGTCTTCAACTCCAGACTTTAGAACTGGCAAACTCACTTAACAATGCCGGACGCTGCGCAGAGTCATTGACTCTATTGACCGAAGTGCTCTCAGATGCTACCCGCCAAAAAGACACGGCTTCTATCCGGCAGGCACATGGTTTGATGGCCGACAGCCACTTAAAATTAAAAAACTTCTCGAAAGCGGCTGACTGTTACTACCGATACATGGAATTATACCCCGACAAAGCAACTCCGCAGCAATACCGGTCATACATTGATGCCTTGTGGCAGTCAGGCAGACACGAGACTGCCGTCAGGCTTATAGATTCCGCCAAAATAAAATATGGCATACATGCCGAAATTCCGTTTGAGATTCTATTTGAGACCGGCAACACCAAAGAGGCATATCTGCAATTGAAGAAAGCTTTTGCTGGAACTGATTCGGTTCTTGACGAAATAACACGTCAGAAAGTTTGTGGCTCTGCTGTCGAATTTAGCAGAAACGATATTGATGTCATGGAACTCAGCTATCAGAATGATCTGATCAAACTGACAATTCTGATAATCCTTATCATCACCGGCGGCATCGGGGCAGCAGCGTTCGTGAGCCATAGCCGGAAAATTCAGAAACAGAAAGACGAGCAGATCATAGCTCTCGCTGAAGAACTGGAATCGATCCTAAACGATCGGAATCACGACAGTGCTAAATCCGAGGACGTTCACGTCCGGACAACGGCATCATATGGAAATGAGCCACGGTTTTCGATTTCTCGGAAGCATCTTGACACAATACGTTTGCTATGCGAGACTTACTATGAATCAAACCAAAAAGAATCCATAAAAAGCAAAACCGCTCATAATGTGGAACAAGAAATCAAAAATTTCGTAAATAATCCGGATTTTCAGACTTTCCTGGAATATCTGGCTGACAGTGAAAACAATTGCATCATAAACCGCTTTCGCAAACAGATGCCTGGACTTTCCGACAAAGAGTATCAGATTTTCATTTGCTCTTCCCTGAGACTACCAGTTCCGGTAATACTGATGTTCTTCGATCTAAACCGCAACACTCTTTATACTACCCGCCGACGTATGCGTCAAAAAATCGCCGGCTCACATCCCTCTGACGAGCGGGAGTTCCTGAGCTATCTTTAGAAGTCTTACATCCGAATGGCTGAGACAACAAAAAAAGGGAACCGATCATTTGTTTTACACGACCGTAACCGACGAGAGTCTCACGATCTCTGACGACCGATGTGTGCGAGTATGTAGATTAATTCAGGTTTAACGGAATGTTAAGTGTAAAATTGGAATAATTGAAATAACATGCTAAATTAAGGATGCGCAATGAGCGGTTCCCTTTGAAAAAACATCAAAATTCTCATACTTATTCAAATGCCTGCCCGCCAAGGGCAAGTGTCCTGTTTTCATTATTCTATTCAGTGTTGCCGGCTGCTATGCCATCATGCGAATTCCTATGGCCGCATAACGGCTGAATGCCGCCAACAACAGCACAAAATTACGCCACTTGAAATATTTTTCCAACATATTTGAAAAATACGGAAAATATATCTAATTTAGCAACCATAATAAGATAAAACCACCTGCAAGCGCAACAATTTCACGTTTCAAAAAGAATATTTTTCCACTTTCATCACTGCAACTATGAGCCAGACACCATCACTCGACAAGACAGATCTGCACATACTTGACTGCCTGCAACATGACTGCCGCCTCACCAACAAGGAACTTGCTGCGGCCATACATCTCTCCCCCACCCCTACCTTCGAGCGGGTCAAACGTCTCGAACGCGACGGCTACATCAAACGCTACGTCGCTGTGCTCGACGCCGAAAAAATTGACTGCGGATTCGTGGCATTCTGCTACCTCAAGATGAAACAGCACACCCAGGAAAACGCACTACGCATAATGAATGCCATAAAAACAATTCCTGAAATTGCAGAATGCTACAATATTTCAGGCGATTATGATTTCCTGCTGAAAATCTACACCCGCAACATGCATGCCTATCAGGACTTTCTGCTGCGCATACTCGGCGACCTCGACTGCATAGGTTCGCTCAACAGCTGCTTTGTGCTTGATGAGGTGAAAAGCACCCGCGAACTCCCCCTCAACGGATTGATCAACGGATAATTCCGGAAAATGCAGTATAAGAGGGTGTTTCATAACAAGAGTTAAAATCTGAGTGGTGTATCTTTTAGATAAATTGTTGCAAGGGAGGAAGAAGCATAGCGAGCTATGCGACTGACGAGCTTCAACAATTTAGCAAAAGAGACACCAAGGCTCAGGTAACTTTAAATTTTTTACAAATGGAATATCCTATTTACAAAAAGACAATACAATCGCCTCCGAAAGCTTTGAGCGGCTATGGCTTTTCATTTCAGTCACATAGCTCGCTATGCTCCTTCAATTCAAAGCCATATCCATCTCAAATCTTTCGCTCAGATTTTAACTGTTGTTATGAAACACCCTCTAAAATATAGTGTCCAGGTGCCGAATTTTGGGATATTATTCTATGGTATATTCTGACTAAATCACTACATTTGCACATCTCCTCCCCGCAACCTTAAAAACCACCAAAACACTTAACCATTTCCATGGAAACACGAATTATCGAATGTGTCCCCAATTTCAGCGAGGGACGTGACAAGACCGTCATCAAGGCAATCACCGATGCCATAGAGAGCGTCAAAGGCATCAGCCTTCTTGATGTAGATCCCGGAGAAGCCACCAACCGCACGGTAGTCACTTTCGTAGGAGAGCCGGAAGCCGTGGTTGAAGCCGCATTCAGAGGCGTCAGACGCGCTGCCGAACTGATTGACATGCGCAACCACCACGGTGCACATCCGCGCATGGGCGCGACTGATGTCTGCCCCCTCATCCCCATTTCAGGCATAAGCCTCGAAGAGTGCGCCGAACTTTCACGCAAACTCGCCAAGCGCATTGCCGACGAACTCGAAATACCTACCTACTGCTATGAGGCCGCGGCCTTCACCCCCGAACGCCGCAATCTGGCAGTGTGTCGCGCAGGCGAATATGAAGCGCTCCCTGAGAAGATGAACCATCCCGGCAAAGGTCCGGATTTCGGCGACCGTCCGTTTGACGAAAAAGCAGCCCGCACAGGAGCCACAACCGTCGGAGCCCGCGACTTTCTCATTGCCGTGAACTTCAACCTCAACACAACCTCCACCCGCCGCGCCAACGCCATCGCATTCGATGTCCGCGAAAAAGGCCGTCCGGTCCGCGAAGGCGGCAAGCCCAACGGCAAACCGCTGAAAGACGAAAACGGCAACACCATAATGCAGCCCGGAACGCTGAAAGCCACCAAAGCCATCGGATGGTTCATTGACGAATACGGCATAGCCCAGGTGTCAATGAACATCACCGACATCTCGACCACTCCTCTCCACGTGGCCTTTGACGAAGTCTGCCGCGCGGCAGGCGAACGCGGTCTGCGAGTGACAGGCACCGAAATCGTGGGCCTCGTGCCGAAACGCACTCTCATTGAAGCCGGACGCTACTTCCTCCACAAGCAGCAGCGCTCCACAGGCATTGCCGAAAGCGAGATCATACGCATGGCCGTCAAGTCGATGGGCCTTGACGAACTCAGCCCCTTCCGTCCCGAAGAAAAGGTGATCGAATATCTCATCGCACCCAAGGGCGAAGGAAAGAAACTGACCGATCTGACTTGCACCGGATTTGCCGAAGAAACCGCATCAGAGTCACCCGCTCCCGGCGGAGGCTCAATTTCAGCATACATGGGCGCGCTTGCCGCAGCTCTCGGCACTATGGTGGCAAACCTTTCAAGCCACAAGGCCGGATGGGACGACCGCTGGAAAGAATTCTCCGACCAGGCTGACAAAGGTCAGGAACTCATGCAGCGGCTCCTGCATCTTGTCAATGAAGACACCGAGGCTTTCAACCGCATAATGGATGCCTTCAAGATGCCCAAGTCGACCGATGAAGAAAAAGCAGCCCGTGCAGCCGCAATCGAGGAAGCCACTCTCTATGCCACCCGCATTCCGCTGTCGACTATGGAAGCCGCAGCCGAGACATTCCCGCTTCTCGAATCAATGGCCCGCACAGGCAACCCCGCATCTGTCAGCGATGCAGGTGTAGGCGCACTCGCCGCGCGTTCGGCTGTACTCGGTGCACAGCTCAATGTCCGCATCAATGCCGCATCGCTCAAAAACCGCGATGAAGCCGCCCGCCTCACTGCCCGCGCTGCCGAAATAGCGGCAAAATCAATGGAAGCCGAGGCCAGAGTGCTTGAGATTGTCAATGATGTGCTCTCGGCTGACTGACGCCTATCCGCAAAGACAATACCACGAACAATACACCCCCATACAGCAACATGACTAAAGAAGAATTTCGTGCTGCCGTAGGCGCCGGTATCCCCGACAGCCTTCCTGCCGCACAGCCATATGATACGAGCGTCAACCACGCTCCCCGACGCAAAGACATACTCACTCCGGCCGAAAAGCAGCTGGCAGTAAAAAACGCCCTCCGCTACTTCCCCGTGCATCTTCATGCCGAATTGGCCCGCGAATTCGCCGGAGAGCTTGAGACCTACGGACGCATCTACATGTACCGCTTCCGGCCTTCATATGAAATGTATGCGCGCCCCATTGAAGATTATCCGGCCCGCTCACGCCAGGCCGCGGCGATCATGATGATGATCCAGAACAACCTTGATCCGCGCGTAGCGCAGCATCCCCATGAACTGATCACCTACGGCGGCAACGGCGCCGTGTTCCAGAACTGGGCTCAGTATCTGCTCACCATGAAATATCTCTCCGAGATGACCGACTCGCAGACACTGGTGATGTATTCCGGTCATCCGCTCGGACTTTTCCCCTCCCACCCCGACGCTCCGCGTGTGATCGTCACAAACGGCATGGTGATCCCCAACTATTCCAAACCCGATGACTGGGAACGCTTCAACGCTATGGGCGTATCGCAATACGGCCAGATGACAGCCGGCTCCTACATGTACATCGGACCTCAGGGCATTGTCCACGGCACCACCATCACAGTGCTCAACGCCGGGCGCAAACGTCTCAAAGAAGGCGAGCACGACCTCGGCGGCATGCTTTTCGTATCTGCCGGACTCGGCGGCATGTCAGGCGCACAGCCCAAGGCCGGCAACATTGCCGGAGTGGTCAGCATCATAGCCGAAGTCAACCCCAAGGCCGTAGAGACCCGCCACAGCCAGGGCTGGGTGGACGAAGTCTACACCTCGCTTGACGATCTCATGGCGCGCACCGCCAAAGCCCGCAAAAACCGCGAGGCCGTATCGCTCGCATATCAGGGCAATGTGGTAGACCTTTGGGAGCGCCTCGCCGCTGACGGAGTCAAAGTTGACCTCGGTTCTGACCAGACCTCTCTCCACAATCCCTGGGCCGGCGGCTACTACCCTGCCGGTCTGAGCTTCGAGGAAGCCAAGACCATGATGGCTGAAAATCCTGAAGAATTCAAGTCGAAAGTCCGCGAATCATTGCGCAGACAGGTCGCCGCCATCAACCGCCTGACGGAAAACGGCATGTATTTCTTTGACTACGGCAACGCCTTCCTGCTTGAATCGTCGCGCGCCGGCGCCGACATCATGAAAGCCGACGGCACCTTCCGCTACCCCTCATATGTTCAGGACATCATGGGGCCGAGCTTCTTCGACTATGGCTTCGGACCATTCCGCTGGGTCTGCACATCAGGCAAACCCGAAGACCTCGCCAAGAGCGACGCCATTGCGGCCGAAGTGCTCGAAGAGATACTCAAAGATGCTCCTGACGAGATCAAAGGCCAGCTCCGCGACAACATCCACTGGATACGCGAAGCCGGGCCAAACAGACTCGTGGTCGGTTCACAGGCCCGTATTCTCTACGCTGACTCGGAAGGCCGCACCAAGATAGCCCAGGCATTCAATGACGCGATAGCCCGCGGAGAAATCTCAGCCCCCATAGTGCTTGGCCGCGACCATCATGACGTGTCAGGCACCGACTCTCCTTACCGCGAGACCTCAAATATCTATGACGGATCACAGTTCACCGCCGACATGGCGGTCCACAACGTCATCGGCGATTCATTCCGCGGAGCCACCTGGGTTTCGATCCACAACGGCGGCGGTGTAGGCTGGGGCGAGGTGATCAACGGAGGTTTCGGCATGGTGATCGACGGCTCGGAAGACTCCCGCCGCCACATTGACGAGATGCTCCTCTGGGATGTCAACAACGGCATAGCGCGCCGCAGCTGGGCCCGCAACAAAGGTGCTATCTCGGCAATCAAACGCGAAATGGAACGCACCCCGCTGCTGAAAGTAACCCTCCCCAACATCGCAGATGACAGCCTCATAGCCCAGGCATTCAGTGAACTTTAAGAATCACCACCCACCCAAATCTACAACTCATCCATGATCCATTATATCAGCCCCGAACGCCTCACCATCCAGCGCGTAGGCGAAATAATCGAAAACAATCTGAAAATAGCGCTCAGCGACGAGGCCGTAAGCCGCATAACCCGCTGCCGTCAATATCTCGATGACAAAATCAGCGAATGTGACCATCCGATCTACGGCATCACCACCGGCTTCGGCTCACTCTGCAACATATCCATTGACAGCCAGGACCTTTCAAAGCTTCAGGAAAATCTGGTGAAGTCACATGCCTGCGGCTGCGGCGAGAAAGTCGACCCGCAGATTGTCAAGATCATGCTTCTCACCAAGATCATGTCTCTGTCATTCGGCAATTCAGGCGTACAGCTCTCAACAGTGCAGCGCCTTGTCGACTTCTTCAATGAAGACATCCTCCCGGTCATCTATCAGCTCGGCTCGTTAGGAGCCTCAGGCGACCTCGCACCACTTGCCAACATGTGCCTGCCGCTTCTCGGTCTCGGCGAAGTATTATATAAAGGTGAGATCCGCCAGGCTGCCGAAGTGCTTGCTGAAAAAGGATGGCAGCCGGTAAGACTCGTGTCCAAAGAAGGTCTCGCTCTTCTGAACGGCACCCAGTTCATGTCATCGCACGCAGTCCATGCCATTCTCCGCGCACGCCGCCTGAGCGCGCTCGCTGACAAGATCGGCGCGTTGTCACTCGACGCATTTGACGGCCGCATCGAGCCTTTCGGCGATTCGGTCAACGCCGTGCGTCCTCATCCGGGCCAGCTTGCCACCGCCCGTGCCGTGCGCAGCCATCTCGAAGGCAGCGAACTCATCAGCCAGCCCAAAAAGCATGTGCAGGACCCCTATTCTTTCCGCTGCATGCCCCAGGTCCACGGAGCCGTCAAAGACGCTCTCGCCTATGCAGGCAACGTGATCGAGACCGAGATCAACTCTCCGACTGACAATCCCACCATCTTCCCCGAAGAAGACATCATAGTCTCTGCCGGAAATTTCCACGGCGAACCAATAGCCCTGCCGATGGACTATCTCGCCCTTGCCATAGCCGAACTCGGCAGCATCTCCGAGCGCCGCATCTACCGTCTGATCTCCGGTGCCCGCAACCTGCCGCCATTCCTTGTGGCCAATCCCGGCCTCAACAGCGGATTCATGATTCCGCAGTATGCAGCCGCCTCGATCGTCAACCAGTCAAAAGGCTACTGCTGGCCCACGAGCTGCGACTCGATCCCATCGTCGCAGGGGCAGGAAGACCACGTCTCTATGGGCGGAAACTCGGCAACCAAACTCTGCCGTGTGGTCGACAACACCGAGCGCGTGCTTGCCATCGAACTTTTCAACGCCGCACAGGCTCTTGACCTGCGGCGCCCGCTCAAGTCATCGCCGGAACTCGAAGCCTGGCACAAGGAATACCGCAAAGTCGTGCCGTTCATTGACAATGACACCGTCATGTCGCCCTACATCGCTGCATCCGTTGAATTCCTACGCACCAATCCCTGATTTCCACAATGCTGATCACCAATATCGGAGTCCTCATCGGTACTGACGGTGGGGACACCCTTTTCCTCCGCGGAAAAGAGATGAATACTCTCGGTCTGATCGAAAACGCCTGGCTCCGCACCGAGAAAGACCGCTTCAGCGCTTTCGGGTCAATGGATTCATGTCCTGATGCAGAACCGGGAGAGCTGTGTATCGACGCCAAGGGCGGATACATCTTCCCTGCGTTCTGCGACTCCCACACCCATATAGTCTATGCCGGCAGTCGTGAACGCGAGTTTATTGACAAGATCAACGGTCTGAGCTATGAGGAGATCGCAAAACGCGGAGGGGGCATACTCAACTCCGCCGATCTGCTCCATGAGACTCCGGAAAAGGAACTCTACCGCCAGGCTATGACACGAGTGCGCGAGATCATGGCAATGGGCACCGGATGCGTGGAAATCAAAAGCGGCTACGGCCTGACCACCGCCGACGAGATGAAAATGCTCCGCGTCATAAAGCGCATTGCCGAAAGCACACCGCTGAAGGTAAAGGCGACGTTCCTTGGCGCCCATGCCGTAGGACGTGCCTATTCGGGACGCCAGGGCGAGTATGTGGATCTTGTCTGCAAGGAGATGATTCCCGCAGTGGCTGCCGAAGGTCTGGCCGACTTTGTAGACGTTTTCTGCGACACCGGATTCTTCACTGTCGAAGAGACCGACCGCATCCTTGAAGCAGGAGCCCGCTACGGCCTGCGCCCGAAGATCCATGCCAATGAACTCGCCGTCTCAGGCGGAGTGCAGGTGGGAGTGGCCCACAAGGCTCTGTCTGTCGACCACCTCGAACGTATCGGAGAAGAGGAAATCGAAATTCTTGCTGCCAATCAGACCGTAGCAACGATGCTCCCCGGAGCCTCTTTCTTCCTCGGAATGCCTTATGGTCCGGCCCGCAAAGCCATTGACAGCGGAGCCATCGTTGCTCTTGCCTCTGACTACAATCCAGGCTCGTCGCCGTCAGGCAATATGCGCATGGTCATGTCGCTCGGATGCATCAAAATGAAAATGACTCCGGCCGAGGCCATAAACGCCACTACCATCAACGGAGCCTACGCCATGAACGAAAGCCGCGACTACGGCTCGATTGCCCCCGGCAAGATTGCCAGTTTCTATCTCACAAAGCCGATGTCGTCGCTCGACTTCTATCCCTATGCCTACGCCACTCCGCTCATAAGCCGCGTGTGGCTCAAAGGCCGCGAGGTCGAAGCCTGACAAAGCGGACCGCACAGATATTGAATCCTGAATTTTCAACCGGTATCGGACTCAGGGACCGCAGATTGCGCCCGAACCCGATACCGTTGTCTTTTTACTGTGTCTGATGCCGTGAAATAATGCTTTTAAAACCGTTGTCGCCATAAAAACTTTTTTTGAGAGTGTGTTTGAATACTTTGCTATGAAAAAACCTGACACAAAAATAGTGCCTCTGCAAACCGATTTAGTGCGATAATGCGGAGACACACAAAAAAAGTTTCAAAAAGCCTGTTCAACGGTTGTTGAGCGAGGGGAGAAAGGCGTCAGGTATATGCTCGATTGTATATGACTCCGGCGATCCGATGATGATGACTATGTCAAAACGCGGTTCGAGAGGAATCTCATACTGACGCATATAGGAATCGGCGGCTTTGACAAGGCGGCTGCGTTTACGCCGGTCAATGGCTTCGACCGGGTCCACAAAATCAGTCGACCGGGTCTTGACCTCGACAAAGCAGATCACATCGTCTTTCGTGGCGATGAAGTCAATCTCCACGCCGCTGATACGAATGTTCTCGCCACATATGGCATAGCCTTGGGTGAGAAGCAGCTCACGCGCTATCTCCTCGCCCCATCTGCCTAATTCATTATGCCCGGCCACCGGTTTCAGTCAAGATTGGAAAGATCAGACATCATAGTCATCTTCGTCGAGCATCTCATAGCCGTAGTCCTCGCCCTCGAAATCCTCGTCGTCAATGAATTCCTCTTCGTCATCAGCCGGAGCGGGTACGTTTTCGAAGATGAATTCATCTTCCTCACGCACGCGGTGATGTCCGTCAAGCGGCCGATGTGTGATCGGCGCCGTGTCTATGCGGTTGCGCTCGTCAGTAATCTCGCGCCAGAGCATATCTTTCAGCTCCGTGAGGCCCATGCCGGTAACTGCGGAAATGAAGATGTGGGGCACACCTTCAGGCAGGGTAGCCTCAATCTCAGCCATGAGTTCCTCATCAAGCATGTCGCTCTTTGACACGGCAAGCACTCGTGGCTTGTCTGACAGCTGGGGGTTGAACCGTTCGAGCTCACCGACAAGGATATCGTATTGCGCCTTTATGTCGTCAGCATCGGCCGGAACCATGAAGAGAAGCACGGCGTTGCGCTCTATGTGGCGCAGGAAACGCAGTCCAAGGCCCTTGCCCTCGCTCGCGCCTTCGATGATACCGGGGATATCGGCCATCACAAACGAACTGTCGCCACGATAGGACACTATGCCCAACTGGGGCTCCATAGTGGTGAACGGATAGTCGGCAATCTTGGGACGGGCAGCGGAGATGGATGACAGCAGGGTCGATTTTCCGGCATTAGGGAAACCGACAAGACCCACATCGGCAAGAAGTTTCAGCTCAAGGATAATGCTCTTCTCTATGGCCGGTTCTCCAGGCTGCGCATAGCGTGGAGTGCGGTTTGTGGCGCTTTTGAAGTGCCAGTTGCCAAGACCGCCGCGGCCGCCGCGAAGCAGCTTCACCTCTTCGCCGTCAGAAGTGACCTCACAGAGGAATTCGCCGGTTTCGGCATCGAAAACAACAGTTCCGCAGGGCACGTCGACAATCACGTCCTCTCCGTCCTTGCCAAACGAGCGGCCACCGGAACCGCTCTGACCGTTGCCGGCAAAAATGTGGCGGCGATAGCGGAGCGGCAGAAGGGTCCACATGTGACTGTTGCCACGGAGTATTATATGACCGCCACGGCCGCCGTCACCCCCGTCAGGACCTCCTTTGGGAACATATTTTGCTCGGTAGAAATGACGCGAACCGGCGCCACCCTTGCCTGATCGGCAGAGGACTTTTACATAGTCTATGAAGTTTGAATCAGCCATGACGATGGAATATTTTATTTATTTACTTAACAATCTTTCTGATATATCGTTTAACGTGTCTGACGGACATGGGCCATCAGTTCGCGGGCGTGGGCGAAATCGGCCGGAGAGCCGATGTCGATCCAGGTGCCGTTGATAGGATAATAGGTCACTTTCAGACCTTCGGCAATGGCCTGCTCGATGAGATCGGGGGCATCCATGCGGCTTTCACGGTCAAGACGCCGGAGCAGGCGGTTGGAGAATATATATATGCCGGCGTTGGCGTAATAGCTGTATGAAGGTTTCTCCTCCAGACTCAGTACCCGCTCGCCTTCGGTGGCAAGAATGGCATAGGGGACAGTGACGTTGTATGACACGACTGCAATCGTGACATCGGCCTGCTCGGAGGTGTGGCGGAGATACAGATCCTCGAATGACACGGTGGTCAGCAGATCCGAGTTCATCACTATCGTCTCACCCTCTTCCGGCAGATCGACAAGCGCCACGGAGCCGATGGTGCCAAGCGCCTTTGTCTCTCTGACGCATTTCACACTGACACCGGCTACCGGATCGGCGAAGTGTTCTTCAAGCTGTTCGGCAAGATAGTTGACCGTCACGCTGATGTCATTCACACCGACTGCGGCAAGAGCCTCGATATTGTAGTCGATGATTGCCTTGCCTCCGATTTCGAGAAGCGGTTTCGGAGTTGTCAGAGTCATAGGGCGCAGGCGTTCGCCCTTGCCTCCGGCCATCAGCACAGCGCGCACCGGAAGCACAGTCCGGGTCAGACAGGTGTCAATCATTCTGACCACCCGGCCCTCACTGTCAAGCACCGGGATCAGTCTTATGCCCCGACGGCGGATTTCGCGGACCTCTGCCGGATCTATGCTGTCTTCCTTCAGAGCATGAAAGCGACGGAACATGGCGGATGCCACCGGGGCATCAAGTCCGATGCCTGCAAGCAAAGCCCGGCGCACGTCTCCGTCGGTCAGAGTGCCGGTCATACGGTTTTCGCCATTTACCGCAATCAGAGTCATCACTCCGCCTGAAAGGTCGTTGAGCATACGCAGAGCCTCTGACAGAGTGGCATTTTCAGATATTATATGTCTGTCGATCTGCATGGCTCTCAATTGGTGTTTCGGATTATTGTTTCTGCTATTTCCCAGTCAAGAGGCGTGTCAAGGTCCACTGATCTCGAACGGGGCATCTCATATGGAATGCGTCGCGGGAATTCTCCGAGAGCCATCCGCCTGACAGACTCAGGGTTGATCACATAGACCGCACCGTTGAACTGCCATGCTTTCGGGGCATCCTGGCGCCGGGTGATCCGTCCGTCACCCTTCGAGACCCGGAGTGTGCCGTCAGGCTGTGTCTCAAAACAGTCATAATACGGATTGCAGGCTGCTTCGGCCACACTGACCACCATATCACAGTCAGGAGTATAGAGTTTCAGACACTCTTCCACGTCACCGACAGTCCGCAGCGGAGAGGTGGGCTGAAGCAGCACCACCTTATTATATATAAGACCCTCCCTGTCGGCCCAGTCCATCGCATCGAGTATCACCTCACGCGATCCCACTCTGTCACCGCCAAGCTCCGCAGGGCGGCGGTAGCTGACCGACAGGCCGGCGAGAGTGGCGCAGTGACGGATCTCGTCATCGTCAGTCGAAAGTATGATATGTGAATCAGGCGCGACAGCTTTGGCCACCTCTATGGAATAGTGGATCAAAGGGCGTCCGCAGAATTCCTTTATGTTCTTGCGCGGAATTCCCTTGCTGCCGCCACGGGCCGGGATGATGACGAGCGCTTGGTTATCGGTCATAGAATTTCTTTGTCTGAAGGGTTTGCAGTGGTGTTTCGGCTATTGCCTTTACAATGACATCAAGAGTGTCGGGACGGTAATACGGATTTTCAGCCTCACGCGCAAGGCGACGGCCTTCGTCGCTGAGAGCATATGCAAGGGCGTCGGCGATCTCCTGCATACTGTCGCCGCAATGGATCACGCTCTTGCCGCACAAGCGGCCGCGCTGGCGCATACCTATGTCCACAGTCGGAATATGCATCGACGGAACTTCAACTATTCCGCTCGACGAGTTGCCGGCAACAGCGCTTACGCAGCGCAATGCGGAAAGATAGCGCAGCTTGCCGAGCGAGGGCACTACCCTGACCCTGCCGGGCCTCGCGGCGGCATAGGCTTCAATGAGATCTATGATTATGCGGCCTCTCGGATCGTTGTTAGGATAGGTGATCAGCACCTTGTGGTCTTCAAAACGGTCAAGAGCGTCAAGCAGAGCCTTGCAGCGCACTGCCGGCTCCTCATCGTCAAGAGTGGCCGGATGATATGTTACCAGAATCGACTTGTCGGTCAGATTGAAGTCTATCGACTCTTCAAGTTCCCGGCGTGTCATCAGCGGCTCATGAAGTATGTTGTAGACACCGATGGCCCCGGTGTTGATCACCCGGTCAGGAGCCTCGCCCATCGCTATTACGCGCCGGCGGTAAGGCTCTGTCGCCGTCAGGTGGAGAGAGGCCATTTTGGTGATCGAATGGCGGATGCTGTCATCAATGGCGCCTTCTGAAATCTCGCCGCCGGCAATATGCACTATAGGTACTCTCAGCATCAGAGCAGCAGTGGCAGTGGCAAGCATTTCGAAACGGTCGCCGAGAATGACTATGAGGTCGGGGCGCAGACGCGTGAGTTCACGGGCCATGCCTGACATGCACACGGCCATAGCCTCGACTGTCGAGCTGTCTGTATCGGCTGACACCGGCATCTCGACTCTGACCGGATCGGCAAAGCCGTCGGCCACGATCTCGGAAATCGTATTGCCGTAACGAGGAGAAAGGTGCATGTTGGTGGCAAGGATTGTGACCTCACAGTCGGCACGTGCGGCCAGCGCGCGCGCAATCCCGCTGAGAAGCCCCCAGTCGGCGCGTGTGCCTGTCGCAACAGCTATTTTTCTTATCTCTGCCATAGGTTTGACTGTTATGCCTGTATCCCTCACTCTATTGAATTCAATATTCTCTTTCGCCGAAAATCGAAGTCCCGACGCGCACCATCGTGCTCCCCTCCTGCACTGCCACCGGCCAGTCATGGCTCATGCCCATGCTTACGGTGTCAAATCGCGGAGAAGATGCAAACACTGTTTCTTTCAGCAGGTCAAAAACCCGGCGGATCTCACGGAAGTCGGCGCGGATGCGCTCTTCGTCATCCACATTGGAGGCCATGCCCATCACCCCCCTGAATTCAACGCCTTCAAGCGAAGCCACAAGCTGAGGAGTGACGAATTCAAGGAGTTCGGAGGGGGTAAAACCGAACTTTGTTTCCTCACGGGCCACATGGAGCTGCAGCAGGACTCCGGGACAGCGCCCGGCTTTACGCGCTTCAGCGTCGATGGCCCGGAGCAGACGGTCAGAGTCCACACTGTGGATCATCGAGGCCGCGGCCACTACCTTCTTCACCTTGTTGGTCTGAAGATGGCCTATGAAATGCCACTCTATATCCTCAGGCAATTCGGCCGCCTTTGCTTCCAGCTCAAGCGCACGGCTCTCGCCAAACACCCGCTGGCCGGCCTCATAAGCCTCGGCCAAAGCCTCAACCGGATGAAATTTGGAGACGGCCACAAGGACCACTCCGGCGGGAAGAGTGGCATGCAGTCTTTGAAGATTTTCTGTGACGTGTCCTGCCATAAGCGAAGTTTCAAAGGTTGAATTCAGAGATGATTGTGTTTGGATTATGCGTCGGCCGGCTTGCTGTCGCCTGACAGATCAGCGTCATATACATCCATGATCAGAGTCTCCTGGATGGTATTGATCTCGAAATCGGCCATTGTGCCTTTCATGCCCTCCATGAAGTTGTCATAGGCCTCCTTGAAGCTGTCGGCAGCGACGAGAATCTGAGAGATTGATTTCTTCTCAACAGCGGTCTTTTCGTCAAGCGTGATGAACGCCACTTTGACAAGATACCACTTGTCACCGGTTCTTTCACGGAAAATCTCGGCGATCTTGGTGCGCTTTACAGCCGACACCGAAAAATCAGAAGTGAAGTGAGCGATCTCTTCGGAGATACGGGCCTCTGCCTCTGTGAACGAGAGAGCATCAACCATATAGGCTTCAGTCACTTTCTTGATCGAGCCATTTTCCATTGTCTTATCGTAGCGGACTTTCGTCTCAAACCAGTTTGCCATTTTTGTCAGATATTTTTATTTTGTTCTTTATACATTATTCATGCAAAATTAGTCAAAATCCGTGAGCTTTCCCACTCCGGTCTCAAAAGAATTCACGCCACAAATATTTTTATTCACCATATTTGACTCATTTGTGAATTTTTGTTACCTTTGCATTATACCGTCAAGGTTATATCATTTACATAAACTTAACATTAATACCTTCTTACAATGTATCAGCTTCAACTTCCTTTCGGTGAGGCCGTAAAGCGCGCACTCACTGTGAACTACTGCAATTTCAAAGGACGTGCGTCACGTTCAGAATACTGGTGGTTCATGCTTTTCATTTTCATCGCAATGATTGCAGTCTCCATCATTTTCTGCTGGAGCGAAACACTCTCTTCCATCGCTCTCGGATTAGTTTATCTCGGCATACTGCTTCCCGCACTCGGCCTGTCGGTAAGACGCATGCACGACATCGGCCGTTCGGGCTGGTGGCTCCTCATCAACTTCATTCCTCTGGTGGGCGGTATCATCTACCTCGTGTTCACCGTCAAGGAAAGCGAACCCATGCCCAACAAGTGGGGCGATGTTCCCAACGTCATCCAGCAGTAATACACTCCCCTTCCCACTAATGACAAACGGATCTTTTGACAGCCAACGGATTGACAAGCCTGAAATATGCAACCTCCTGCTCCGCATAAGCAGGGATGAAATCCATGTGGCAATCTACTCTATAGTCGAGGACAATTCGCTGATCTACCGGCGGATTGTCCTCGATCCTAATGCGTCTTCAAGGCTTCAGGCAATAGAAAGCGTCATCTATGACAACCCTATACTTCTGAGCGACTTCCGGCAGGTGATATGCGTCATAGAAACCGAAGAGCTGACCGTGGTTCCGGCGGAATGCAGTTCCGAATCAGACCGGCAGCTGCTTTTCAACGCCGCATTTCCGAACTCAGCTCTCGTTATGGAGGCCGATGACACCGGAACCCGAAACGCTACCATACTCATGGGCCTGGAGCCTGACCTGCGCGGATTTCTCAACCGCACATTCCACCGCATCAAAATCATGAGCCACCTCGGAGCCCTCAGCCGCTATTTCGCCTCGAAGGGGGCGCAGGGCAACAACCTGAAGATGGTGGTGAATGCCCGTCAGAAGTCTCTCGATGTCATTGTGCTCGACGGCCACCGGCTACTGATGGCCAACACTTTCCGGACCGATACGCCCGACAACGCAGCCTATTATATTCTTGCCTGCCGCCAGAGGCTCGGCCTCGACCCACACTCCGACGAGCTGCTGCTTGCCGGTGACCAGGCCATACGCGAAGCAATCACCCCGATACTGCGCACCTACATTTCCCGCGTCATGCCCGTGATATTCCCTCCTCAGATGTTCAAGGCGGGCCGTGACGCAATGATTGCACCTTTTGATCTTATTGTAACTCCCATATGCGAATAATCCGAGGAAAATACGGACGTCGCCGTTTCAACGTCCCGACCAACATCACCGCGCGGCCTACCACCGACTTTGCCCGCGAGAACATTTTCAACGTGATCGAAAACATGGTCGACATCGAAGGCCTGCGCTGCCTCGACCTTTTTGCCGGAACCGGCGCCGTCAGCTTCGAACTGCTTTCACGCGGGGCTGCCTCTGTCACATCAGTCGAAAAGTCGGCCACACAGGCCCGCTTCATCGAAAAGGTCAAGCAGGAACTTGGCGACCGCAATCTGCATCTTCTGCGCACCGATGCCCTGCGCTTCATCCGCGACTCCTCGACGGCATTTGACTTCGTGTTCGCCGATCCGCCCTACGATCTTGACGGCTTCGGCGACATTCCCTCAATGGTGCTTGGCTCACGCCTGCTCCATCCAGGCAGTATCTTCATCATAGAGCACTCCAAAAAGTATGATTTCTCGGATCTGCCACATTTCAGCGAACACCGCGCCTACGGATCGGTCAACTTCTCTATTTTCGAAATTCCTGAAGAGTCCGAGGCCGCAACCTCCGATGACACTCCTGCCGAATAACCCTTCGACATCACAATCAGGAGCAACTATCCAAAGCGACATCTAAAACGTAAAAAAAGCGACACAGTTTTCAGCCTCGATCCGGCAAATGAAAACTGTGTCGCTTCTATTTTTACTACCTGTGTGCCGCTTTTACAGCACATTGGCAAATATCGTCACTTGAAATTATAGGTGATAGTGCCTGTCTGTGATGCAGGAGCATCATTGTCGACCGAGAACTGCGACATCTTCGCAGCATTTATGCAGCTCTGACGGGTCGACTGGCTTGCTGCCGCAGCTCCGGTTCCAGAAGAATATGACGCTGAGGTCACCTTGCCCTGACGGTTGACGGTCACGCGGATAGTTATAGTTCCGAGCGGTCCGGCCGGGGGCGTGCGCCAGTCGGCCAGCGAACGGCCTTTAAGATTGAAACCGGGGCTTCCGCTCACGGCACCCACCGTTGCATTGCCGTCGGTGCTTCCGGCCTTTCCTGATCCATTTCCGCCGGTGCTCTTCTGTCCGAACTGCACCTTGCTGGCTATGGCCTGACGGGCTTCCTGCTCACGCTTGGCCCGTTCGGCCGCTTCTATCTCGGCCTTTGTCGGACCGGTCTTCTCCGGAGCCGGCTTCTTCTCGACCTTGGCCGGCGACGGACGCTCGCTGCTCACCACCGGGGCCGGCTGGGCCGGTTCGCCTGAATTGACAAGCGCCTCTGCCTCCGGGGCTGGAGCTTCCTGCGCCTCGGCCTCAGCCGGAGCGGGTTCATTTGTGTTGGCAGCTATCTCCTGACGGTCGCCTACCATCACATACTCTCCGCCAAACAGCACCTCGGAAGAATCAACCGGAGGCCACACGCGCTCGTTTGACTCGGACCCGGAATAGCGGAGACAGAGTGTGAGCAGCACAACCACCACCGCGGCATGAAACAGTACCGTGGCAAGTAGAGCTATCAGCTGATTTCGGCGTGAACGCCCTGAATCGTCAGTGGACATCTGTGTTTATTGATTGTGGGGGATTGAGAGTGGAGACTGTCTGGATTATTGATCACTGGGCCTGTCGCGCCGACGGGCGGGCCGATACCGGCGCAGGCTTGGTGGCAAGCACCATTTTCAGATTGTTCTGCGCGCCGAGGTCCAGCACTCTGACAAGCGCGCCGTAAGTGACCTCCTCGTCGGCATAGACAGCGATGTAATTGTCACCGTCAGCGGCATTGGCCGACATGGTCCGGAGAAAGTCGAGAAGCGCGTTCTCATCCATCGCCACCGGCTCAGACTGGTCGGCAGTAGCATAGATGACTCCCTCCTTGTCTATATAGACGCGAGTGGAGGGTTTCAGTGCGGTCTGCTTGGAACTTTCAGGCAGATTGACCTCAAGAGCGGTCGGGAACACGAATGTGGAAGTCACCATAAAGAAGATGAGCAGCAGGAAGATAACATCGGTCATCGACGCCATCGAGAAAGCCGCCATCATGGTGTTTTGACGTTTAAGAGCCATAAGCTGAAAGTTTTTTATGCGGGCTCGTTGAGAAGGTCCATGAACTCCATAGTGCGGGCCTCAAGGGCATTCATCACCTTGTTGATGCGCGCCACCAGATAGTTGTAGGCAAACAGTGCGATAATACCCACTATCAGACCGGCCACCGTGGTCACGAGCGCGGCGTAGATCCCGTCGGCGAGCACAGCGATGTTTGCGCTGCTTCCTGCCGAAGCAAGGTTATAGAATGCGTTGACCATACCGATCACAGTGCCGAGGAAGCCGATCATCGGACCTCCGGCAGCCGTTGTGGCAAGCCAGGCCAGACCTTTTTCCAAGGTTGCGATCTCGATATTGCCGGTGTTCTCTATGGTGACGAGCACATCGTTCATCGGGCGGCCTATGCGGCTGATGCCTTTGCCGATCAGACGTGCGTAGGGAGTGTCGGTCTTCTGACAGAGACGGCGGGCGCTTTCAATCTCTCCCTCATGGATGTATTCACGGATGCGCTCCATGAATGAGCTGTCTTCTTTCTGCGCGCGTCTGATCACGAGACAACGCTCGATGAAGATATAGACACACACTATCGAAAGCACGGCAAGCGGAATCATGATCCAGCCGCCACGCATGGTCAGATCCCACACGGAGAGTTCCTGCACCATGTCGGCAGCCTGGGCCTGAGCCGCTTCATTATAACTCATGGCAGCAGTGGCTACCGTATCTACGAATTCTTGTTGAAACATATTGGGAGATGATTGTTTGAGGATTTTAACTTTTAAAAATGTGGGGACAGGTCAGAACTGTGACAATCCGCGTCAGCCTTTCAGGCAGTCCTTGTAGCGACGTATTGTCTCTTCAAGTCCAAGATAGAGAGCGTCGCAGATCAGGGCATGGCCTATCGAGACCTCGCTCAGCCGCGGGATGTGGCGATGGAAAAATTCAAGGTTCACAAGGCTCAGGTCATGGCCGGCATTGACACCGAGTCCGGCTGAAAACGCCGCCTGGGCGGCCTCGACAAAAGGAGCCACCGCAGCCTCCGGATCTTTAGGATAGAGATCGGCATAAGGCTTGGTGTAGAGCTCCACACGGTCAGCGCCTGTGCGGGCTGCAAGCTGGATGTTGTCAGTTTCGGTACCCACGAAAATCGACGAGCGGATTCCGGCCTCGCGCAGACGGTCGACCACCGATGTCAGAAAGTCCATATTGGCGCCTACGTTCCATCCGGCGCTTGACGTGAGAGCGTCAGGAGCGTCAGGCACCAGTGTCACCTGCTCCGGCTTCACTTTCAGCACCAGATCAATGAATTCCGGCGAAGGATAGCCCTCGATGTTGAACTCAGTCTTCACCAGCGGGCGCAGACGGTAGACATCGTCACGACGTATGTGGCGCTCGTCAGGGCGCGGGTGCACAGTAATACCGTCGGCACCGAAAGCTTCACAGTCGGCGGCCACTTTCAGCAGATCGGGCACATTCTCTCCGCGCGCATTGCGCAAAGTGGCGATCTTGTTGATATTTACACTGAGATTTGTCATTTTTTAATAGCTCTGTAATCTTTTTGTCGGTCCGGGCAGTTCATTATATAGATGATTATTTGTAATTTTGTGGCTCATTCCGACCGATTTTGCCCGCAAAATTAGTCAGAAAAACTAAAAAATAGAAATATTTTGCTCCGAAAAGACAGCACATCCGTCCAAAACCTCGCCTTTGCAGCAGGCGCAGAGGCCACTCTTGAGCGGCTTTTCCCGAAAATGGAAGAGAGCAGCACCCTGGTGCTCACCTGCCGCCGCGGCGACTACAGCGCATCGAGAATAGCCCGTGCGGTCGAGGATGCCGACGCCCACCTGCTCAATCTCAATGTCACAGCCGACAGCGAGCGCAGCGACAGCCGCATAGTGGCCGAACTCCGCATCAGCCACCGCGATCCTGAGGCCGCCGCACGGTCGCTCGAACGCTATGGCTTTGAAATCATCGGCCTTGAAGGCTCGGCCGATGCCGACGATGACTCGCTCATGCGCAGCCGCTATGACGAGCTGATGCGCTATCTCCAGATCTGACACTCAGAGGTCGTTAAAAGACAATCTCTCTTAACATCATCCACACTTAAAACTTATGAAAGTCGCCGTTTTCGGCAAACGCCGCCAAAGTTCCGAAGATATCCCCCACATCCTCGCTCTGCTGAAAGCTCTCGAAGATGAAAACGCCTTCATATGCATCGACCGCCATTTCTTCGAGGCAATGTCGCGGACAACCGGAAATCCGCTTCCGGCCGACGATGTTTTTGAAAATGACGATTTCTCTGCCGATTTCTGCCTGAGCATCGGAGGCGACGGCACTTTCCTGCGCACTGCCCGCCGGGTGGCCACCAAAGAGATACCGATACTCGGTTTCAACACCGGTCACCTCGGTTTCCTTGCCGAACACTCTATTTCCGAAGGCCCCGAAATGGTCCGCAGACTCGCCGCCGGCGAATACACCGTCGAATCACGCTCTCTGCTTGAAGGCAAGGGCATAGGCGACGGCATGAAGGCCGGAGTCTCAGGCTGGGGATTCGCTCTCAACGAGATTGCCATCCTGCGCCAGGACACTGCCTCGATGATAACCGTCAACACCCGCCTCGACGGTATGCCCGTGGCATCTTATCAGGGCGACGGTCTGATCGTATCGACCCCTACCGGATCTACAGCCTACAATCTGTCAGTCGGAGGGCCTATCGTACAACCAACCGCTCCCTGCTGGGTGCTCTCGCCCATCGCACCCCACTCGCTGACCATGCGCCCGCTCGTGGTGGCCGACAGCCACATTATAGATATAGAGGTGGAGTCAAGGACCGACACCTACCGCGTCACCCTCGACGGACGGTCGCTCATCCTGCCGATCGACGTGAAACTCCGTCTGCGCCGCGCACCATTCGTGACGAAGATCATCCACACTCCTGACCACAATTTCATTGACACCCTGCGCACCAAACTCCTCTGGGGCATTTCAAAGCGCGATTAGGAATCCGGATCTCAACCCGTCACATCAATCAGCTATTTCCTCTACGTGGCAACTTTCAGAATATCACACCCCACACTCGGCGAAGTCACAGTAATCCGTCGCACCGGGTCCGGCAAGCTCTCTGCCCGCTGGATCAACGGCAAACTGCGTGTCAACATCCCGGCACATGCCACTGACAAAGACATCCTGAGAGCCATCGAGCACCACAAGGCCGACTTCGAGGCGATCCGCCCCAAGCCGCGCTATGCGATCGGGCAGACAATCGACTGCCACAACTTCAGAGTCACCATAGTCCTGGGAAAGCCGGGGCAGACAAAACCGGACATAAACCTCGCCACAGGCGCATCTTCATCAGATCCACACTTCATAATAACGCTGCCTGACGGCAGAAATCCCGAAGAGCCGGAACTGCAGCAGGCAGTCTCTCGCTGCCTGCATACAGCCGCACGACATCTCGCGCCCTACATTCTTCTGCCTGAAGCCCGCCGGCTGGCCGAGCGCTTCGGGCTGAAAGTAGACAAATGGGAAATAGCCCACGGCAAAAACACGCTCGGCACCTGCTTCCCCACCCAGCGGCGCATCCGCCTGTCATATCTCTGCGTCTTTCTTGACCCGGAACTCCGCCGTTACATCATCTGCCACGAGCTCGCCCATCTCACCGAACCGGGCCACACACCGGCCTTCCACCGTCTCTGCGACAGCTACTGCAACGGCTGTGAAGCCATATTGATCAGCCGTCTGCACTCATTCAGCTGGCCCGTCGACCGCTGAGTCTGAAACAAATGTCAACACAAAATTCGTTAATTTTGGTTAATAAATTGGGGGGGGTAATTTTTTTACTTATATTTGCCTCCGAATTCCGACAGCCGGTTTTCGCCCCCCTTTCCGGGACATTGCATAAAGGAAACACCACTGATGCAATGATTTAAATGTAGAGAGATATTGAAATAAGGATTTTGATTTTAATTTTTTAGAGACCGCCCCGTTTTTTTTCTGCGCCGGGGCACTGAAATTTGACGTGCGCACACATTACAGAGACCTACAATCCTAAGAAGTGTGCCTTAAATCATCACCATCCCCCCTTATTTTATCGCTCCCCGCATCAGCCCGCGAACGTGACGGCGTCTTTCCGGACTTCCGAAACTCACCCCGTAGAACAAATTTTAGAGATTTATCATATTTACTTAATTTTCAAAACAATTCGTGCATGAAGAACATTTGTTTTCAAATGACTCGGAAAGCGTGGTTAGTAGCCTTTATGGTACTCTGCGCCGCTTTCCCCGCTTTAGCGCAGACAATTACGGTAAAAGGTTCCGTAGTTGACAAAGAGGGTGAGCCTCTGATCGGCGCAAGTGTAGTGGTCAAGGGCGAAACCCTCGGAACAGCCACTGACTTTGACGGTCTTTTCACCATCAGCGCCCCCTCAAACGGCACCCTCGTGGTATCTTACGTAGGCTACGAGACTCAGGAAGTCCCCGTCAACGGACGCAATGAAATCAACATCACATTAGCCGACAACTCAGTTCTCCTCGGCGAAGTCGTGGCTATCGGCTACGGTGTTGTCAAGAAAAGTGACGCCACCGGATCGGTTGCCACAATCAAACCTTCGGAAATCGAAGCCGGCCTCGCAACTTCAGCCCAGGATCTTCTCGTAGGCGCATCACCCGGTGTGGTTGTAACCACCTCCGGCAACCCCTCCGAAGGCGGCAACATCCAGATCCGCGGCGGTGCCTCGCTCGCTGCTTCAAATGCACCCCTCATCGTGATCGACGGTGTGCCTATGGACACCAAAGGCATCACCGGCTCTTCCAACCCCCTCGCACTCGTATCGCCGGAAAACGTTGAGTCGATGACCATCCTCAAAGACGCATCGGCAACAGCCATCTACGGTAGCCGCGCGTCAAACGGCGTCATCATCATCACCACCAAGACCGGTTCAAAAGGCAAGCCGCAGGTCAACTTCACCATGAACGGCTATGTCAACACCACCCGCAAATATCTCGACATGATGAGCGCAAGCCAGTTCAGCGACTTCATTGCCGAAGAATACGGAATCGAATCGGCTCAGTACGGACAGATCCGCGACTATGACACCGACTGGCAGAAAGCCCTCACACGCACCACTTTCTCTTCTGACTACAGCCTCAGCGTGGGCGGCACTGCCAAATGGCTCCCCTACCGAGTGGCCGTTTCCTACACCGACAACAACGGTATCGTCAAGAACACCGACATGGACCGCGTGTCAGCATCAATCAACCTCACTCCCAAGTTCTTCAACGATCTTCTCTCTGTCAACGCCAACCTCAAAGGCGCATACATCACCAACACCTACGGCGCCAACACCCTCCGTGCGGCAGCAGCCATGAACCCCACACTCCCCATCAAGGACCCTGACGGATCTCCCCTCTTCGGCTACTGGACCTCATTTGTCAACGGCGGTGTGCTCGCAGGCCCCGATGACGCAGGCGAGACAATCAACTCCACCGATGCCCCGCTCAACCCGATTGCCGACAACCAGGGTGCTATCTCCAAAGGCAAGGCCTATCAGTCTGTGGGCAACCTCCAGCTCGACTTCAAGATGCCCTTCCTCACCGACCTCCGCGCCAACCTCAATCTCGGCTACGACTATCAGCACGGTGAAAACTACAACAACCCCTTTGTGAACACCCCCAAAGCCTGGAACGACGGCTACTCAGTGCGTGAAGACGGCTCAACACGCATAATCAAGGACGGCGGCGTTTCACGCACCTATGAATTCCAGACCCGCACCAACCTGCTTCTTGACTTCTACCTCAACTACAACCACAACTTCAAGGACATCAGCTCGACCCTCGACGTGACCGCCGGTTACTCATGGCAGAAGTTCCACAACAAATACCGCAAATACAGCCGCGTATATGAAGTGGTAGACCCTGAAAACGAAAAATACCTCGGCAACCAGGCCAACCCGACCGAAATCAGCATCCATCCTCATCAGCTCGTTTCGTTCTTCGGCCGTGTCAACTTCACATTCCTCGACAAATATCTCGTGACAGCCACCGTGCGTCAGGACGGAACCTCTCGCTTCTCAAAAGACCACCGCTGGGGCACCTTCCCCTCCGTGGCCCTCGGCTGGAAGATTCTTGAAGAAAGCTTCATGGAACCGGCCCGCGGCTACATGAACGAACTCAAGCTCCGCGCAGGCTACGGTGTGACCGGCCAGCAGGATCTCGGTGACGACTACTTCCCCTATCTCCCCGTCTACAACCAGTGGACCGGCAGCGGCGCAGTCTATCCCTCAATCACAGGCAACCCCGAAACCGGCTCCTATCCGCTCTATCCCGCGGCCTACAATACTGAGATCAAATGGGAAGAAACCCACACCTGGAACGCAGGCGTTGACTTCGCATTCCTCAACAACCGCATCCTCGGTAGCCTCGACTACTACAAGCGCAAGACCAAAGACCTTCTCACCAAGTCGCCCTATCCCGCCGGATCAAACATCTCCAACGCCGGCAACATGAACCTCGGCGACCTTGAGAACACCGGTATCGAATTCAACATCACAGCCCGCCCCGTGGTGACCAAGGATTTCCGCTGGACATCATCATTCAACGTGGCATGGAACAAAAACAAGATAACCCGTCTCGCCGACGGAGCCGACACCGTGGTCGATGATTCAGGTATCTCGCTCGGCACCGGCAACAAGATCCAGAAGCACCAGGTAGGCCACCCCGCGTTCAGCTTCTACGTCTACGAACAGGTCTATGACGCCGACGGCAACCCCCTTGAAGGAGTCTACGTTGACCAGAACGGCGACGGCGAAATCAACGCCTCTGACAAGATCCTCTACCACAGCAGAGACCCGAAAGTCACAATGAACTGGTCAAACACCTTCAACTACAAAAACTGGGACTTCGGCATCACTCTCCGCTCAAGCCTCGGCAACTGGGTCTACAACGACGCCCAGGCAAGCACTTCTGTGAAAGAGGTCAACAACGCCCTGCCTCTCGCCAACCTCAACAACACCTCATATCTGTTCGAAAAGACCACCAACGAACTCGCCTGCAGCAGCTACTTTGTGCAGAACGCATCGTTCCTCCGCTGCGACAACATCACTCTCGGCTACACCTGGGACAATCTCCTCAACAACAATCTCCGCCTCCGTCTCTACGGTGCATGTCAGAATCCGTTCGTGATCACCAAATACAAAGGCCTTGACCCGGAAATCTTCTCCGGCATCGACAACAATGTCTACCCCCACCCCGTGACCTTCTCTTTTGGTATCGTGGCTTCATTCTAAACAGTTCATCACCCATATAAAGAAGAATCAACATGACATTTTCAAAATATATACTTTTCGGTGCCATCGCCCTCTCTGCGCCTGCTTTCACAGCCTGCGTCGGCGACCTTGATGTAGAACCGGAAAACCCGACAACCAAAACCGAGATCACAAGCGCCGACGATCTCTACAACGAACTTGCCGGCGTCTACGGAGGTCTGGTTTTTGAAGGCGGCATCACCGTTGACGACGGCGGCGCCGGTGTCTACACCCGCCAGCTCTGGAACCTCCAGGAGCTCTGCACCGACGAAACCCTCATAGGCTCCAACTGGGGCGATGCAGGTCTCAGCGAACTCATCTACTCCACCTGGTCGACTGACAACCACTGGCTCTATGAATGCTTCTCGCGTTTCAACTACCAGATCGCCATCTCCAACCAGTTCCTGCGCGACCTCAAGAAGCACGCAGGCCTGCTTCCCGAATCAGGCAACCTCTCGGCTGAAGTGCTCGGAGCGGAAGCCCGCACAATCCGCGCCCTTTCATATTACCACATGATCGACATCTTCGGAAGAGGCCCCTGGTCTACTGAAGACTCTCAGGTAGGCATCACTCCTCCCACCTATGACAGCAAGGAACTTTTCGAAGCCGTGGTGGAAGATCTCAAAGATGCCATCCCAAGCCTCGTTCCCGCCTCTCAGCAGATCTACGGGCGCCTCTCGCGCGAGGCAGGCTATATGCTGCTCGCCAAGCTCTACCTCAACGCCGAAGTCTACACCGGCGAAGCCCGCTGGCAGGACTGCGCCAACGCCTGCAACGAGATCCGCAAGACAATCGACAATCTCGCTCCTACTTACAAATACCTCTTCTGCGCCACTAATGACAAATACGTAGGCAACGGCGAGATCCTTTGGGCTATTCCCCAGGACGCAACCAGCCTCACAACCTACGGCGGCACAACCTACCTCTCAGGCGGCAGCTACCGCGGCGACTCAGATCTGCTCAAGACTCTCGGAGTGGCAGTGTCGGGATGGGCAGGTCCGCGTGTGCGCGAAGAACTCGCCAAGGCATTTGCCGACGGTGACGAGCGCCGTCTGATGTACGAGGGCGACTACACCGCCGAAATCAAAGACCTCGGCGACCAGAATCAGGGCTACATGTGCGTCAAGTATGTCTACACCCCTGAAACCGACTACAAGAACGAAGCTCAGGATGCACCCTACTGCAACACCGTGTTCAACCCCACCGACTATCCCCTCTTCCGTCTGGCCGACGTATATCTCATGCTTGCCGAATGCGAACTCAACAAAGCCACCGGCTGCAACGGTCTTGAGATGATGAACCGCGTTCGCCGCCGCGCCAATGTTGATGATGTCAGCTCACTCACTGCCGAAAACATCCTTAAGGAACGCATGTGTGAGCTCTATTGGGAAGGCCATCGCCGCTCCGACCTCATCCGTTTCGGCAAATTCGCCGGCTCTGACTACGTATGGTCATGGAAAGGCGGCACTCCCGCCGGCTCCAACACCCAGAGCTACCGCAACCGCTATTGCATCCCCACCCAGTTCATCTCAACCCTCGGACAGAACACCGGCTACTAATCTCATAATACGATTCTATCAATGAAAAAGTTATATATTTTAGCATCACTTGCAGTAGCCGCTGCCTCCCTCACCTCATGTGAGGCTGACAAGGAGCCGGTCTACGTAGAACCCGCCGAAAAGGTATTCGCCCTTTCAGCGCCTGCAGAAGACGACAACATTGTCCTCGCTCCCGGCCAGGTTGTAGAACTTACAGCCGTGGCTCCTGACTACGGAATCCCCCTTGTGACCACCTACTCTGTTGACCTCACCCTCGCCGACGAATTCATCGAAGCCAACGAGGAAACCGGCACCGAGGCCAACTACATCACACTCACCCCCAAGCAGCCCACCAAGACTGCAATCGAGCTTGATGACAAGGACGTGACCACCGCCATCTGCCAGCTTCTCGGCATCAATACTTTCAAGGAATTTGAAGATGCTGACGTTCAGCCGCAGAAAGTGACTGTACGCGCTAATGCCCGCATTCCGTCGATCGCATCGAGCAACTGCGTGTCAAACAACGTGGTGCTCCCCTCCGTGACTCCCTACAATCCCTATCCTGAAGTCGGCCGCACCATATATATTGTGGGTGCTCTCACCGGCTGGGGTGTTGATGCTGCCACTCCGGAAAGCTTCGCAAAATGGGGCCTCAACGAAACAGGTGTAGGCACCAACATCTATGTCGGCGCATTCGATATGCCAGCCGGGAAAACAGAGTTCCGTTTCTATACCGAACTTGGTTCCTGGGGCGAAAACGGCCAACTCCCCTCAATAGGACCAAAGCCAAATGATGGTGAGAAAGTCGAAGTGACATTCACTGAGGAGGCGGTTAAACACACCGCGGTACCTGGCAAAGGCTCGTGGTACACCCCTGAAACATGGGAGGGAGGTTATGTGACTTTCACAGTAGATATGACCGATAAAGACGCTATTACAGTCACCATGCAGAAAGGCAACTGGGACACCAGCAAACTCGATTTCATTTATATCGTAGGCGATTGCTCGGCATGGTCTGTTGACGCACCTAATGCAGAGGAAATTTATGCCAACTACAAACTCTATGACTGGGATGGTAACGGTGTCTATTACGCTACTTTTGAAGTAGCCAAAGGCAAAGCCAACTTCCGTTTCTACACCGAACTCGGCAGCTGGGGCGAAGACGGTAAACTGCCTTCGATCGGCGCCAAACCAAATGACAGCTCTACTGAAATCGCACTTACTGACGGTGTCTACTCAGGAGCGTGTGTTGAAGGTAAAGGCAACTGGAGCATTCCCGCATGGGAAGGCGGCAAGATGAAATTTACTGTCGATGTTCCCAACATGACAGTGAAATTCGAAGCCGTAGAATAATAACAAGTCCCTTATTTCAATCTCAGCGCCACCCGGCCCGATTCCCGATTCAGGGAATAGGCCGGGTGGCCATATTTTTGAATTTTTCGTATCTTTGCCTGAAACTAACCCACAAAACATTATTCTCCAGCACCATGAAACTCAGATTCAGGTCAACAGTCTGCTCAATGCTCGCCGCCATCGCATCCGGGCTGCCAACCCAAGCCGAAGAATTCATTATCCGCACCGACCATCCGGGAGCCGAGATACAGCCCACAATGTACGGACTCTTCTTCGAAGACATCAACTATGCCGCTGACGGCGGCCTCTACGCCGAAATGGTCAAAAACCGCTCTTTCGAATTCCCTCAGAACCTTATGGGCTGGGAAAGCTTCGGATCAGTCGCCTTGCTCGACGACGGCCCCTTTGAACGCAATCCACACTACGTCAGGCTGACCGCCGCCCCTCACAAAGACAAGGCTACCGGGCTGACCAACGAAGGCTTTTTCGGCATAGCCTTCCGCAAAGGCGAAAGCTACCGTTTCAGCCTCTGGGCCCGCAGCACTTCGCAGCATCCGTCGAAGATCCGCATTGAACTTATCGACCCCTCGGCCGCCGGCGAGACTCAGGTCATGGCCTCGGAGACCATCGAGATCAAAGACGGCCAATGGCAGAAATACACCACCGCGCTCACCCCGTCGGCCACGGTCAGAAAAGGAAAACTGCGCATATTCCTCGACTCTAAAACCGGCTGTGACCTCGAACACATCTCGCTCTTTCCCGCCGAAACATGGCAGGGCCATGAAAACGGCCTGCGCAAGGACCTTGCGCAGAAACTGGCCGACATCCGCCCCGGCCTGCTGCGCTTTCCGGGCGGCTGCATTGTGGAAGGCACCGACCTGCCCACACGCTATCAGTGGAAAAACACCGTCGGCCCCGTGGAAAATCGCCCGCTCAACGAAAACCGCTGGCACTACACCTTCCGCCACCGCTTCTTCCCTGACTATTACCAGAGCTACGGGCTCGGATTCTTCGAATATTTCCGCCTTGCCGAAGAGATCGGAGCCGAACCGCTCCCGGTAATCAACGTAGGCCTCGCATGTCAGTATCAGAACAAAGATCCCAAAGCCCATGTGCCGGCTGACAGCCTGCAACCTTACATTCAGGATGCCCTTGACCTCATTGAATTCGCCAACGGCCCGACTGATTCTCCCTGGGGAAAGGTGCGTGCCGAAATGGGCCACCCCGCGCCATTCAACCTCCGCTTCCTCGCCATCGGCAACGAGCAGTGGGGCCCGGAATACCCCGAACGTCTCGAACCCTTTGTCAGAGCCATCCGAAAGGCCTGCCCTGAAATAAAACTCGTAGGCTCATCCGGTCCGAAAGCTTCAGGCAAGGAGTTTGACTATCTGTGGCCTGAGATGCGGCGACTGAAAGCCGACCTGGTCGACGAACATTTCTATGCTCCTGAAGAATTCTTCCTCTCGCAGGCCACCCGCTACGACTCCTATCCCCGCAAAGGCCCTAAAGTATTCGCCGGCGAATATGCCTGCCACGGCAAAGGCAAGAAGTTCAACCACTTCAACGCCTCTCTCCTTGAAGCCGCTTTCATGACCGGACTCGAACGCAATGCCGACGTGGTCCACATGGCCACCTATGCTCCGCTTTTCGCCCACACCGAAGGCTGGCAGTGGCGCCCTGACATGATCTGGTTCGACAATCTTGGCTCGGTAGCCACCGCAAGCTACTACGTGCAGCAGCTCTATGCCTCCAACAAGGGCTCACGCGTTCTGCCGCTGACTCTTGACGGGCAGCCTGTCACCGGAGCCGAAGGCCAGAACGGTCTCTACGCCTCGGCCGTCACTGACGATGCCACCGGCGGCTACATTGTAAAGATTGCCAACACCTCTGACAGCCCGCACGAGATCACCCTGAATTTTCAGAAACTGAAAAAAGGCCGCTCACTGACCGACGGACGCGTCATCACCCTCTCCGCACCCCTCCGTCCCGACGGCACCCCTGACATTGACTGCGACAACACTCTGGAAAACCCTGACCGCATCATCCCCGTGGAAACCGCCCTTCCGGCAAGCGGCAACACCGCCTCTTTAACTCTCCCGGCCAAGACATTTGCCGTCTGCCGCATCCCCATCGCCCGATAAACCTATCCCCCTGAAATGACACCGGGCCGGATTTCCATCAGTGGAAATCCGGCCCGGAATTTTATTGATCAGTCAACAGTTTACTTCAGAGGCTTGAGCACTCCGCTGTTGATCTTGAGGTTCGAGAAACGCACATTGGCAGTCTGGCCGTTGAGCAGGAAAGCTCCGTCGGTCACACCTTCGAACACCGAGTTCTTGACCTCCACATTGTAGACATTGCAGATATCGTCGAAACCGTCGATGCGCACACCGTATTTGCTCTTGCGGCAGTTCACGTTGTCAAGGAAGACATTGCGCACGGTCGGGTTGAAGTCACGCTGGCAGATCTCGCGCTGCTCGTAGACAAGGTTGATCTTCAGCACGGCTTCCTTGCACTGGCCCACTTCCACGTTGCGCACATAGATGTTCTCGATCACACCGCCGCGGCAGTTATTGGTCTTGATGCGGATCACGCGGTCAAGTTCGGGACTGTCCATCTCGCAGTCTTCCACAAAGAGGTTGCGGAAACCGCCTGAGATCTCGCTGCCCACAACCACACCGCCGTGGCCGTTTTTCATCTTGCAGTTGCGCACAATGATATTTTCTGACGGAATGTTTGCTGTACGGCCGTCGCGGTTACGTCCGCTCTTGATGGCGATGCAGTCATCACCGGTATCGAAATAGCAGCGTTCGATCAGCACGTTCTTGCATGACTCCGGGTCACAGCCGTCACCGTTGGGGCCGTCATTCTGAATATGCACGCCACGCACCGTGAGGTTCTCACACAGCAGCGGGTGGATCACCCAGAACGGAGAACGCAGCAGAGTGACATCCTCGATCAGCACATTCTTGCACTTGACCGGATTGACGAGCTGCACACGCATACCGTAGCCATCGCCCATGCGACGTTCCTCAACAGGCACACCCTTTTCGTTCCACTCCATGAGAAGCGGACGTCCGATGCGCTGCGAGATTATGCCCTTGCCGTCTTCCCAGCCGTAGCTCTTCGCGCCACACATTCGCCACCAGTTCTCGATTTCGGCACCGCCGTCGATTGTACCCTTGCCGGTGATGGCAATGTTTTCCTGCTCGTAGGCATAGATCATAGGCTGATAATTGTAGCAGTCCATGCCCTCCCAGCGGGTGCGCACCAGAGGATATTCCTTCAGATCGGGAGTGAAAAGCAGAGTGGCACCCTCTTCGAGATGGAGGTTGACATTGCTCTTGAGAGTGATCGGGCCTGTGAGCCAGGTTCCGGCAGGAATCACCACGCGGCCACCGCCCTCACGCGAGCAGCGGTCTATCACCTTATTGATAAGCTGAGTGTAGAGATAGCCCTGGGTCTTTGACTTCTTGCCATATTTGAAAAGAGGATAGTCTTTTTCACGGAAAGTAGGAGCCTTGATCGACTTTTCGATTTCGGGATACAGTTCGGCCCATGCCTTGGCCGCTTCGTCAGGGGTCTTGCCCTTTTTCTGCGCTTCAGCAGGCATACTGACAAATGCCAGCGCCAATGCCAGCGCCATCAAAGTTTTCTTCATGGTCATATACATTATTTGTAAATTAAAAAAATTAGCAGACTGAAATGTGATTTTCCCCGCAAAGTTACTCAGAAATGCCCACAATACAAAATCTGCGTCATTTTTAGTCTATCTTGCAGATATTTAGAAAAAAATCCTGCTGTCAAACTCCCGGTCAAACTTGGGATATTGGTAATATTGATGTTCTGGGCATTGATTGCTGTCAATGACGAAAATGCAATTATCAGAGATGTGATATATCTGTTCATAATCTGACCGTTATTGTTATTGAGTTGTTTTCACTATGCAAATCTTGTCTTCTTTGTCAGAATGGCTGATTATTGTTATCTTTGCCGAAAACAGATCTCAGTCATAAAAATTCACGAAGCATCTCCTGCTTCAAAAACACGTCCGCGATACTTCTAAAGAATATCGCCTGCAACTGAATAAAAACATCTGACAATGATGATGAAGCACATTATATTAATCATAACCACAGTCTTATGTTGTCTCGGCCTGTCGGCACAGACCGATTCCGTCTTCTACATCCAGGGCTCTGTAGGGCGTCTCGCCACACATCTGCAACTGCCACAGATAGAGACAGCCAAAAAATTGCCGATAGTCATACTTTGTCATGGTTTTATGGGCTGCATGGACGGAGAATTGTTTGATGACATCTCATCCGACCTTGTGGCAAAAGGCATCGGGGTAGTCAGATTTGATTTCAACGGCCACGGCAAAAGCGACGGCGAATTCCGGAATATGACCGTGCCAAATGAAATCGAAGACGCAAAAACGGTGATAAAATGGGTCCGGACTCAAAATTTTGCAAAAAACATCTCATTGCTCGGACACTCTCAAGGCGGAGTAGTGGCGGCAATGACCGCCGGAGAACTTGGCGACATAGAAATCAGGTCACTTGTGCTGATGGCCCCTGCTGCCGTATTGCGCGATGACGCACTGCGCGGAAACACTATGGGAGCCATGTATGATCCGTGGAATGTTCCGGAATACATAACAATGCCAAATGGACTGAAACTTGGCCGCGACTACATTGTAGCCGCCCGCGAACTACCCATTTATGAGATTGCAAGCCGCTACACCGGCCCTACGTTCATCATACACGGTAAAGCCGACCGGATAGTGCCATACACATATGGAGAGCGATTCCGTCACGACCTTGAAAACGCCTCTATCCGGCTCATTGACGGCGAAGACCACAGCTTTACAGGCAACACAGCCCAAGCAGCCTCACTTGCATCTGATTGGCTTTACTCCGAGATATGTCTTGACCCGAACCGGCAGTGATCTACTCGTGAGTATTAGAGTTCGTTGTTTAATAACAAATGTGAAGCCGGAGTGGATGTATTTTTGAGCTAACCTATTCATAATTTGATGGAGCCATGCTGTAGCATGGTGACTGAAGATTAGGAACAGGGGAGCCAATAGGACCAGTCTACAAAACCAGCTTGCTGAACGTACAGCTGAATGTGCTTGAACATGCTTTCAAACGTGCTTTCAATGCCCACAATACAAAATCTATGTCATTTTTAGTCTATCTTGCAGATATTTAGAAAAAAATGCTTAACTTTGCAGCCTGAAACGAAAAACAACATAGTAATTTTTAAGAATGGACAAAACACCTGCCACACCACAGGTCGATCTCCTCTTCGAAGTTAGCTGGGAGGTATGCAACAAGATTGGCGGCATCTACACCGTCTTGTCCACGAAGGCCAAGACTCTTCAGAAACAATTCAAAGACAAAACCATCTTCATCGGTCCTGACGTATGGACCTCTGACACACCTTCTCCCTGGTTTTCAGAATGCAAAATCACCGGACTTTCCGACTGGGCACTCAACGCCAAGCTTCCTGAAGGAGTAAGCGTAAGAGTAGGCCGTTGGGAAATTCCCGGACGACCGATCGCTGTACTTGTAAAATTCGACGGCATGTATGCCGTAAAAGACGAATTCTACGGCGAAATGTGGAAGCGCTTCGGCGTCGATTCGCTTCATGCCTATGGCGATTATGACGAAGGCTGCGCTTTCGCCCATGCATCCGGAGTAGTCATCGAATCTATAATAAAATCCGGCTTCGGCCAGCCGGTGCAGCCCGCCGGAAAGCGCGGACGCAAGAAACAGAGCCGCATCGTGGCCCATTTCGACGAATGGACCACCGGAATGGGACTTCTGTATGTGCGCTGGAAACTGCCGAAAGTCGGCACCGTTTTCACAACCCACGCCACAAGCATCGGACGCAGCATCTGCGGCAACAACAAGCCTCTCTACGACTATCTTGACGGCTATAACGGCGACCAGATGGCCCGCGAGCTCAACATGGAGGCCAAACATTCACTCGAAAAGGCAGCGGCCCATGCCGCAGACTCGTTCACTACCGTAAGCGAGATCACTGCCAGAGAATGCGAGCAGCTGCTTGAACGCCGTCCGGATGTGGTCACCCCCAACGGTTTTGAAAAGAACTTCGTGCCTGCAGCCGCAAAACTGCCCGCTGCCCGCAAAGCCGCCCGCGACAAAATGCTCTCTGTCGCCTCGGCTCTTACCGCCAAAAAGATTGACCCGAACTCATTCATAGTAATCACCAGCGGCCGTTGCGAATACCGCAACAAAGGCCTCGACCTCTTCCTTGACGTCTGTGACGAACTGAAGCGCTGCGAGCCTGCCCGCAATATCATAGCATTCGTAATGGTGCCCGCATGGCCCAAAGAAGCCCGCGCGGACCTCGCCGAAAGACTCGCAACTCTTGAAAAAGCTCCGCTGGTCAACGATGAAGCCCCGCTCAATGACCCGGTGATCACCCACTGGCTCAACAATCCGGAATCAGACGCAGTCAACTGCCGTATGCACCAGCTCGGATTCACAGAGATCGACCCGCGTGTCGAAGTCATCTACGTACCCTGCTATCTCAACGGCACCGACGGCATATTCAACATGAGCTATTACGACCTCCTGCCCGGCGCTGACGCCACCGTGTTCCCCTCATATTATGAACCCTGGGGCTACACACCGCTTGAAAGCGTGGCATTCGGAGTTCCGACCGTGACAACCTCTCTTTCAGGTTTCGGACAGTGGGTTCTTGAAAGTTTCGAGAACTATTTCGACGAATGCGGCGTCAATGTCATAGGCCGCGGCGACTCTAACTATCGCTCCGTAGTCGAAAACATAGCCCACTCGCTTGAATACCTGACAGAAGCCGGCGAAAAAGAAACCAAGAAAATCCACAAGGCCGCAATGAACACTGCGTCTGAAGCAGCCTGGTCGAAATTCATACATTATTACGACACAGCCTATCAGCAGGCCATCGAAAAAGCTTCACGCCGTAAGCTTTCCGATGCCGACTGACCACGCGAACCGTATAAAATTTAAAATCTACCAATTTACCAAAAATATGAAACTGCCTGTAAGCAAAACTAATGCCCCCGTATGGCGTGACATCACTGTGAAGTCCGTACTTCCTGAGGCATTGAAACCCCTTGAAACACTCTCCCGCAACCTCTGGTGGGTCTGGAACAGCGCGGCCAAAAACCTCTTCCGCGACCTTGATCCCGACCTGTGGCGCGCAACCGGTGAAAACCCCGTCATGCTCCTTCAGCAGCTTCCTTCAGAACGTCTGGAAGAAGTCATGAACGATGCTGAAATGATGGACCGCATCAAGAACGTGTTCGACATGTTCAACAGCTATATGGCCAAACCGATGCGCAAGGACATTCCTTCCGTTTCCTACTTCTCTATGGAATACGGTCTCTGCAACTGCCTCAAAATCTACTCCGGCGGTCTTGGCGTACTTGCCGGCGACTATATCAAGGAAGCTTCTGACAGCTGCGTAGACATGACCGCAATCGGTTTCCTCTACCGCTACGGCTACTTCACCCAGTCACTGAGTGTAGACGGCCAGCAGATAGCCAACTACGAGCCCCAGAACTTCAACCAGCTCCCCATCGAGCAGGTGATGGACGAGAACGGCCATCCGCTCATTCTCGAAGTCCCCTATCCCGGCCGCATCATCTACAGCCACATCTGGCGCGTGAACGTAGGCCGCATGAAGCTCTATCTGCTTGACACCGACTTCGACATGAACAGCGAATATGACCGCTCCATCACCCACCAACTCTATGGCGGCGACTGGGAAAACCGCATCAAGCAGGAGTATCTCCTCGGCATCGGCGGTGTGCTCGCGCTCAAGAAACTCGGCATCAGCAACACCATCTACCACGCAAACGAAGGCCACGCAGCTCTGCTCAACCTCCAGCGTCTCGTTGACTACGTGGAAAGCGGTCTTGACTTCAACACCTCTCTTGAGCTTGTCCGCTCGTCAAGCCTCTATACCGTACACACTCCGGTACCCGCCGGCCACGACTATTTCGACGAAGGCCTCGCCCACAAATATCTCAACGAATTCCCCGCTCGTCTGGGCATCAGCTGGCAGGACCTCATGAACATGGGCCGCGAGAACCCCGACAGCCAGGACCGCTTCTCAATGAGCGTCTTCGCTCTCAACACCTGCCAGGAAGCCAACGGCGTAAGCTGGCTCCACGGCGAGGTGTCAAAGAAAATGTTTGCCGGCGTATGGAAAGGCTATTCATGGGAAGAAAGCCACGTTGGCTACGTCACCAACGGTGTGCACATGCCCACCTGGGCTGCAAGCGAATGGAAGGCTTTCTACACCGAAAAGCTCGGCGAACAGGTATTCGACCACCAGAGCGATCCCAAAGCATGGGAAGGCATCTTCAAGGCCAAAGACGAAGAGATCTGGGAGATGCGCACCACGATGAAAAACAAGTTCATCAACTTCGTGAAGCGTGACTTCAAGGCCAAATGGCTCGCCAACCAGGGAGATCCCTCGGCTGTCATCAAGATCCTTGAAAAGATCAACCCCAACGCGCTCATCATCGGCTTTGCCCGCCGCTTTGCCACCTACAAGCGCGCTCACCTTCTCTTCACTGACCTCGACCGTCTGGCCCGCATCGTCAACAACGAGCAGTTCCCCGTGCAGTTCATCTTCTCAGGCAAGGCTCACCCCGCCGACGGAGCAGGCCAGGGCCTGATCAAGCGCATCATCGAGATCTCACGCATGCCGCAGTTCCAGGGCAAGATCATCTTCCTCGAAGACTACAACATGATTGTTGCGAAGCGTCTTGTCACCGGTGTCGACATCTGGCTCAACACCCCGACCCGTCCGCTCGAAGCATCAGGCACATCAGGCGAAAAGGCCGAAATGAACGGTGTGCTCAACTTCTCAGTGCTCGACGGCTGGTGGTATGAAGGCTACCGTCTTGACGAAAAAGCCGGCTGGGCTCTCACTGACAAGCGCACTTACACCGACCAGGGTCAGCAGGACAAGCTCGATGCCGCTACCATCTACTCGATGCTCGAAAACGAGATCATTCCTCTCTATTTCGCCAAGAACTCCAAGGGCTACTCACCCGAATGGATTCAGTATATCAAGCGTTCGATCGGTCACATCGCTCCGCAGTACACCATGCAGCGCATGATCGAAGACTACATCGACCGCTTCTACCTCCCCGAATCGAAGCGCTTCGAAAAACTTTCAGCCGACGGCGACAAACTTGCCAAAGAGCTTGCCGCATGGAAGGAAAAAGTAGCTGCCGCATGGGATGGAATCCAGGTTCTTGAAGTAAGCACAAACGAAGATCTCAACCACAACAACCACAGCGGTCAGAAGTTTGTCACCACTGTCAAGATCGATGCCAACGGTCTCGCCGACGACCTCGGTCTTGAACTTGTAGTTGACAAAGTACATGACAATCAGGAACACCGCGTTGACACTATCCCCTTCAAGGTCGTGGCCAAGGAAGGAAACACCGTTACCTTCCAGCTTGAAGACAAGCTCCGCGATCCGGGTGTGTTCCGCTACTCATACCGTCTGTATCCCTCGAACGCCCTCCTGCCCCACCGTCAGGACTTCGCATTCGTCCGCTGGATCTGATCAGACGATTCCGCATCACACATCTGAAAGACATCCGGCTTCCGTCAGGGAGGCCGGATGTCTTGCTTTATGTCTATGACGCAGCGCCGGGCGCTGACTTGCCGCAAAGGCGCTGATTTTGCCGTAAAAAGGTGTCCCCGCCTCAACACCACGCTGAAGCAGGGACCATTCAGATAAGTATGAGAATAGATATAGCGTCTTACTTAGAAGTCATGATCTGCAGCACCAGACGGTCGGTCTCTGTCATGGCCTCGCGTCCGATTGATGTCAGATTATGAATTGTAGCGTCCACATCGTCGCTGATAATGCCTTCGGTGGAGGTCACGCACTTGCCGTTCATGGCAAGCATGGCCGACATCATGGCGGTAGAGACTCCCGATGATATTTTCAGGGCGCACGATGGTTTGGCGCCGTCGCAGATCATGCCTGTGAGGTTGGCCACCATGTTCTTGACTGCGGCACAGACTTCGGCATAGCCTCCGCCCATCAGATAGACTATAGCAGCCGAGGCTCCGGTCGAAGCCACGACACAACCGCAGAGGGCCGAGAGGCGGCCAAGGCTCTGCTTGATGTAGATGCTGGTGAGATGGCTGAGCACGAGTGCGCGGATGGTCTGCTCCTCGCTTGCCTCCATGTCAGCGGCGAAGCTCACCACGGGCATTGTAGCCGTGATGCCCTGATTGCCGCTTCCGGAGTTCGACATAACAGCCACGGGGGCACCTCCCATGCGGGCATCGCAAGCCGCGGAGGTGTAGGATATCATGTGTGCGACGGGGGTGTCGCCGTAATATTTCAGTCCTGATTTTTTTATTGTGGCACCCAGCGAATGGCCGTAGTCACCCGAAAGTGCGGTCTGCGCGGCTGCCATGTTCAGTTTTTTGGCTTCAAGAATGAAGGAGATTTCGTCAAGCGGAGTCTCTGTGGCAAATTCATAGACTGTGGCAAGGTCAAGCGCGATATCCTCTGCAGTTTCAGCGGCAGTGTCGGCGGCGCTTTCTTCAAAGCTTGTCTCGCCGTTTCGCTGAAGCAGAATAAAGTGAGTGTGCTCGCAGGAGATCACGGCACGAGCGCTGTCACCGTTTTCAGCCCGCACTACTACATCAATGTGAAGATTCGACGGTGCGTCTGCTGCATGGCTGATAGAAATGCGACCCTCGTCAATGAACTTGCAGCCACGCTTCACGGCCTCGTCATTGACATCACGGAGCACTTCAAGCCCGTAGGACGATTTCCCGACCAAGGCTCCAAGCGCCATAGCGATCGGCAGGCCTATCATTCCGGTTCCCGGTATGCCGACACCCATTGCGTTTTTAAGCATGTTGCCACTCAGGGCCACTTCGATCTTCGCGGGGACTGTGCCGAGGATCTCAGTGGCCTTGGCCACGCACAAAGCCACTGCCACCGGCTCGGTACACCCGATGGCCGGCACGACTTCGCGGTTGATGAGAGCTATGATTTTCTCTCTTTCAGACTTGTTTACCATACACTGTTTTTCTTGAATTAGGTAGCAGAATTTAGAGGTTGTTATAGGGCCGGAATAAAGCTGGATTCCAATCAGCCTCGAAATGTTGCGTTCAACAGGAGCAAAGTTACTGTATTTGGGCTGCATCTACAAGCATTCAGGCGCAGAATATTTTCCATCTTTGTAAATTTTACGCCAACAGGATGCTTATACAGCAATGGCGCGATGCCTCAATCGAGACTTCGCGCCACCGGAATCAATGCGAAACCGACCGTCGGAAGTATGTCAGACATCCTCCCGACGGGGTCTGCCGATTATTCCATATAGCCGAACGAGCGGAGCTTGTTCTCGCGGTTACGCCAGTTGGGTTCGACTTTCACAAAGAGTTCGAGGAACACGCTCTTGTCAAAGAACTTCTCGATGTCCTTGCGGGCTTCCATGCCAACCTTTTTGATCTTGCTTCCCTGATGGCCGATGATGATGCCCTTCTGGCTGTCACGCTCTACGTAGATCACGGCCATGATGTGGATGGAGTTTTCCTTTTCTTCGAATTTCTCCACTATGACTTCCACCGAGTAGGGGATTTCCTTGTCATAGAGGGTGAGGATTTTCTCGCGGATGATCTCGGTGACAAAGAATCTGGCCGGCTTGTCGGTAAGCGCGTCTTTTCCGAAGTAGGGAGCGGAGACCGGGAGCAGTTCGACGATGCGCTTCAGAAGATTGTCGACGTTGAAGTGTTCCTTAGCCGAGACGGGGAAGATTTCAGCCTGCGGAAGAATCTGCTGCCAGCGCTGAGTGAGTTCCTCAAGCTCGACCTGGACTTTCACAAGATCGATCTTGTTGATGACCAGAAGCACGGGCATCTTTTCTTTGGCCACCTTGGCGAGGAAGTCGGCGTTTTTAGACGGGTCTTCCACCACGTCGGTCACGTAGACAAGCACGTCAGCATCGACCAGAGCGCCTTCGCTGAAGTTGAGCATACTTTCCTGGAGTTTGTATTTCGGCTGAAGAACTCCGGGGGTGTCGGAAAATACTATCTGGTAGTCAGGCGTGTTGACGATACCCATGATGCGGTGACGGGTGGTCTGCGCCTTTGAGGTTATGATACTGATGCGCTCGCCGACGAGGTCGTTCATCAGGGTTGACTTTCCTACATTCGGGTTACCGACTATATTGACAAATCCGGCTTTATGTTCCATATATTTCTCTGTTGTTTAGTTTGTATAAGGCAATATCACCTGCTGCAAATATAAACAAAAATAGCACCTTAAAAGATGCTATTTTATTAAAAAGTTTCATCTGTCGGGCTGAAGCCTGATCAGAGATCCCAGACGATATACATTGCGCCCCAAGTGAAGCCTGCACCGAAGGCGGTGAGAATCAGGCGGTCGCCTTTCTTGAGCTTGTCTTTGTGCTCGTCAAGGCAGAGGGGGATTGAAGCTGCAGATGTGTTGCCGTATTTCTCGATGTTGACAAGCACCTTGTCATTGTCGATGCCGAGACGCGAGCCGACGGCCTCGATGATGCGGAGGTTGGCCTGGTGAGAGACGAACCAGTCAATGTTGTCGACAGTCAGATCGTTGCGGCCCATCACTTCAAGAGATGAGTCGAGCATATCGGTGACAGCGTTCTTGTAGACGTTGCGGCCATCCTGGATGACGAAGTGCTGCTGTGCGTCGACTGTTTCGTGAGAAGCGGGGAGCACAGAGCCTCCGGCGGGCATCCAGAGGTGTTCGAGGCCTTCGCCGTCGACGTGGAACACGCCGTCGATGATGCCTACGTTTTCTTCAGTGGGTTCGAGGAGCATTGCGCCTGCACCGTCGCCGAAGAGGGGGCAGGTGGCGCGGTCCTGATAGTTTGTCATTGACGACATTTTTTCAGCGGCTACAACAACCACTTTTTTGCGCAGACCGGAACGGACATAGGCGGAGCCGTCTTCCAATGCCACGAGGAAGCCGGCGCAGGCTGCCTGGAGGTCATAGGAATATGCGTTTTTCATTCCGAGCTGGTGAGCTATGATAGAACCTGTGGAGGGGAAACGATAGTCGGGGTTTGAGGTGGCACAGATGAGAAGGTCTACTTCTTCAGGTTTTGTACCGGTTGATTCGAGGAGTTTCTCAACAGCTTTGATGCCGAGATATGAGGAGCCTTTTCCGGGCTCACGGAGGATTCGACGTTCCTTTATGCCGACACGGGTAGTGATCCACTCATCGTTGGTGTCGACCATCTTCGACAGCATTTCGTTGTCGAGGATATCTTCAGGGGCATAGGACGCGAGTCCGGCGATGCGAGCGTTAAGCATAACAAAATTTCTTTTTAATAGGAATTGAGGATGAGGAGCGAGGCGGGGAGTCTGAATCTGTAGGGATACAAAAGTCTGCGCACGGGCCGCGTCAGCGAACCCGTGCGAGATTTCTGTTACCTTTCCGCTTAGACAGCAGCGGTCTTTTCGATGGCGATGCGTCCGCGGTAGTAGCCACACTCACCGCATACGGTGTGATAGAGGTGCCATGAGCCGCAGTTGGGGCAGAGGGCCAGGGTGGGAACTACAGCCTTGTCGTGAGTACGGCGTTTAGCTGTGCGGGTCTTTGATTGCTTGCGTTTAGGATGTGCCATGATTTATTTATTATTTTTTGTTTTGCTGATGAAATGTGAAAATATCTCGTTTTTCTGTTTATGTTGCTGTTTTAGTCTTCCGCGCTGTCGGTGCTCAGTTTTTTGAGGGCGTCCCAGCGTGAGTCGGTCTGCTGCGGCTCTTCGGCCGGCGAATTGGGGGCTGAATCCATCGAGTCCATCTCGTCCATGAGCTGGTCGGTGAGCTCGGCATCTTCGTCGTCGATCTTCGTGGCCCGGTGTTTGCGCAGCAGGGCGCTCATGGCGCGGTTGCACTTGCCGAGCGGATGCACGTGCTTGACCGGTATGGCAAGCGAGGCGGTGTCGAAGATCATATACGACACGTTGAGCCAGTTGTCGCTTTCGGGGATGATGAGGAGTTCATCGGTCTCCGAATAGTCGTCGCCATACTTGACGGCTATCTCATAGTCGGCCTCGATGGGCTGGATCAGGTCGTCAAGACAGCGGTCGCAGATCAGGGTGACGGTGCCTGTCACTTTGAAAGCAAGATCATAGATGTCATGCTTGTGAGTGACTGTCAGCTTCACCTGCAGGTCGGCATCGTGTATGTCAGCGCTTTCCATGTTGACAAAAAACTGCTTGCCCAAGTGATATTCAAATTCTTGAACTCCCTCAGGTATGGTTTTCAACGGAAGGCGGAATTCTGAAAATTTTCCCACGACTGTATTGATTGAAAAAACTGTGCAAAGTTAGGCAAAAAGTTTCAGAAATCAAAACAATGACTCCCAAAACCTTGCATTCCCCTGCAACAGGCGGTTGTTTTACGCCATACAAGGTTGCTGCTCTGCAGGGCGGCAACCTTGTATGAAGCAATTTTGTCGGGGTGAGAAGACTCGAACTTCCGACCTCCACGTCCCGAACGTGGCGCGCTGCCAACTGTGCTACACCCCGAACAATTAAAAATGCGTGTAACGTGGCATCTTTTTGCGACCACAAAGGTAAGCATTTTCCAAATATCCACCAAAAAAATTTTAACCGGACTGCATATTTTTGTGGCCCTTCGGATTTTTTTCGCTAATTTTGCATACCGTCAAAGGCTAATAACAGCCTGCAAACCACCGCCAGAGCCATCTCAGACATGACATCAGCCAGCACCATCACAGATTCCGGTTTTATCGGCGCAGACGATATGATTTTTGACAATGTCATACGTCTGGGTGCCGAGATCCACAGCTCTGCCGCAGGATGGTGCCGGGTGATACGCGCCTCGCGCTACGGACGCCACGTGGCCGTCAAGACTCTCCTCCCGGTCTACTCCGCCTCGCCTCTACACCGTGCGCTGCTCCGCAAGGAGTTCGAGATCGGCTTCGGTCTCTCCCACCCCAACATAGCGCAGACCATCAGCCATGAGCCTGTCGACGGGCTTGGCGACACGATTATCTGCGAGTTTGTCGACGGTCCCTCGCTCAAAGAGCTCCTCGGCTCCGTGGAGCTTCCGCCCTTAGAGGAGCGGCTGCGCATACTCCGGGAGATCTGCGACGCCGTGGACTACATACATTCACAGGGGCTGGTCCACCGCGACCTGAAACCCTCAAACATCATGCTGACCCGCCGCGGACACACGGTAAGACTGATTGATTTCGGAGCGGCCGACGGCGATGTGTGGAGCGCCATGAAGGCTTCGGCCGGAACTCCCCGCTATGCCGCTCCCGAACAGTTTGCCACGGAGGCTCCAACCGATCCGAGAATCGACGTCTTTGCCATAGGCCGCATCATAGGCGAACTTCTGCCTGACGACAAGGCGGCGCTTGCCGTTGCCGGAAAATGCACCGCGGAGAATCCCGACATGCGCCCCGGATCGGCCGGCTCGATTCCGCTGCTGATCGACCGCCGGCGTAAAGCCATGAAGCGCGGCAAAACAGCGGCCATCATCTCAGCCATCGCCGCCATCGCCGCAACCGCCACTATCTGCCTGTGGCCGTCAGACTCTGACGTGACCAGACTTCCGGTCGAAACTCCGGCTCCGCCACCAACTGCAATTACAGAAAACTCCGCCCGGTATGACACCGATACGGCGCGCTCTGCAATTCCCACAGCCGACATCCGTCCATCGGCCGACACTTACTCAGAATCCGCCCCGATTGCAACTCAGAAGCAGTTTTTGCCGGAAGAGCCCTCCGGCCACATGGCTGCATCACCCCTGACGGAGCCTCTGCCGCTCACTCAGGCCGACCCCGCGGCCATGACGCCGGCCACCTCGGCTGTCAAGAACGACAGTCTGCTGGCCATCCTCTATGAGAAGACCCAGCAGGTATCGGCCATACATCTTCAGAGACATCTGGATATGTGCGACACGGTGTCGACACAGCGGTCATATGTCAACGCGCGCAAACGTCTGTGGCGCATCAATGCCAAAGACGAGGCAATGCGCTGGTTCTATCCGATCTACTCGGCCCATCAGTTGCACCATCAGTTGCAGCACATAACCTGGTTCAGCAACCGCATGGCGGCTTTCATCGAGAAATACGAGACGGAGCATACCGCCGAGATACTTGACAAGGAGATGAAGGCATTCGCGCGTGTGGGCAAACCCGCTCCCCTCTCCCCCAACCCGGTTCCCTACAATGTTTCCGAAAGAGTCTGGCAGACAGCCGACGGATCATGGGCTCTCGAAGCCTATGACGTGCCGTCAAAAGCCATCGAAATTGAAAACGCCGAAATCAACCGCCTGCGCGAAATCCTCCGCCAGCGCCAATAAGAAACCGCCCCGAAAAATCGGGACGGCTCCGCAGTATAATCCTTACTAATGATACCTTAGCTCTTATTTAGTCCAGGCAGCACTTATCCAAAGTCTATTTCTATAGTTTCTTCACAGTGGCTTTTTGCACAGCTGTATATGGGTCAGAGCCCGCAGAAAAACTATACTCAATCTCAAATACCGGAGTCATAGATTTATCCACATAAACAGCCCGGAATCTTGTATCATCTATACGCTCAAACTTATATAATTTCTTAAAGTATGCGCCATACTCCTCTTCAGCCCTTGCGCACCATGTAGCACCGACCGAGCTATAGCCTGAACTTCCTCCCAAAATAGCCCCCATAAGCTGCTTTGCACTTTTATTTTTCTGAGCCCTTCCTTTGCGAGAATTACCATACTTCATAGAAGCTTTTGTATGACCCAGCAATGCATTTGCAATATCTGTTGTCATCCTATCAGCTTCCCGCTCCTCTGCAGCAGTACGTTTCCTCAGGCCGAGTTGAAGAGTAATATAGTCTTTCACCTTTTTATCTGCCGATTTTACATCAAGGTAATTCTCCTTGTAAGCAATTACAGCAATTTGCTTACCAATCCCACTATCATTATGACGCCCCAACTCAGACCTTGTCACCTCCGGGTCCATGTATGCAACTTTCTTCAATGCTCCTTTTCCATCAAAAATAAATCCATAACAACCTCCAGGCCTCCCATCAACATTCAAATCAGGAATATTAGACTGTTCAAAATACACACCTCGCTTACTATCGTACAATTTAGTATTCGTAAAGATCAGGCGCACATCAGGAAGATCATCACAACACAAATAAGAATGAGCAGATGGAAAGAGATCTTTCTTCAATTGCCATTTATGCCCTTTCAGAATTTCATCTCCACTATAAGAAACTGTTTAAATTTGATTCAATAAAATTTTTATGGCAGCCAAATCAATCA
>CAMXAZ010000017.1 GCA_947179295.1 uncultured Muribaculaceae bacterium | reverse complement strand
AAACCTCTGAAAATCGTTGATTTTCAGAGGTTTTCTTCGATTTGATAAATCTTATTGTGATCCGCCTGGGGCTCGAACCCAGGACCCCAACATTAAAAGTGTTGTGCTCTACCAGCTGAGCTAGCGAATCAGTGCTTTGGTCGGTGACCGCTTGAGTTTTCAAGTGGGCTTTTCCTTAAAAGCGATGCAAAGGTAGAGAGTTTTTTTCAATCATGCAAATATTTTTGAATGTTTTTTTCAAAAAAAATGATTTTTCTTCTCAATTTTATCTTTTTTTGCTCTGTGATCCGACGTCTTTTCCACCGCCAGTACGCACAACAAGCTATTATATATCAAGCTATTGTCCATAAAAACCCACACCGTCAATCGCTCATTCCGATCCGCATCGACAAAAACGCTCAATTTTAGCTATCGCAACTGCAAAATTATTTCATATGCGGATTTTTTGGAGGATCCTTCTTTCAGTCTTTCTACCCCTGAGCCGTGAAGCGATGGCTATAATATAAGAACTGAGCCAAAACAGGCACTCGTCTCCCCCTACCCTTCCCGCAATTGGCAGGCGATATCTTTGCCAGTATCAAAAGCTGATTGCAGATCCTTCTTAAAATGCACGTCACGCCAACATGCTTTTTCCGGCTCGGAGAATGTCTCGACTACATATCTGGTATAATCACAGAACTGATATGTATTGAATGCACACACTCGCCGTGGCGGTGAAAATATATGGCCAAGGAAGTACTCTATATTATCAAATGCTCCGTATGGGGCCATTTCAGGAAGTGCATTCATTGTGTAGACTGTGACAACTGGCATCTTTTTCTTTGCCAGCGACCGGTAGCCCTTTTCATATGAACCTAACGAGAAACACAACCGTTCTACAAAACTCCGCGTCTGACCGCTTACGTCCATAAGATATACCGGCGATGCAACTATCAGACAATCTGCTTCGGCGATCTGATCAAGCACTGCTGACAGGTCATCGTCAATCACACATCGCCCATAGCTGCGCCCATTCTTCGCTTTGCAGGCAAAACAACTGCGACATCCACTATACCTGAGCCCATAAAGATCATACCTCTTCACATCAACTTCCGAAAGCACCGCTTGAATACCGGCAACTACCGAATCGGCCATCCGACGAGTGTTCCCATTACACCTGGGGCTGCCATTGATTACTATTACTTTTTTCATTGTCAAACTGATTTTCAATCTCGTTTTTATAATTTTCACATTGCGAAATTACATGTAACCCATCATTAAAACAACAACTTACCAACAAGTATGCCCCTTACCAAGAAGTTAGTTTCGTTATAGATCAGCAATTTCTCTCCCCTCCCCCATATGCAAAAAAATCAGACTGCCGGTATGCCGGCCTATCAGCAAAATACGGAAATTCGATCTATCCAGCAGACTAATCATCTAATGATTTTTCCATCAGCATCAATAAACAAATCTGCCATCTCAGGTGTTATAGTCATTGACAAATTAATTCAACTATTTTAAACATACATTTGATTTATGGACAAATACGTTTGCACTGTCTGCGGCTGGATCTATGATCCTGCTGTCGGAGACCCTGAAAATGGCATTGCGCCCGGTACATCATTTGCTGACCTCCCCGACGACTGGCTCTGCCCCGAATGCGGAGTTGGGAAGGATATGTTTGAACCTGAATCTTAGGTGTCTCCAACTCCTCCTTATTAAAACGGAATCAAAATTATTAATCCGTCGGTGCTTTTGACAAATAGGAAACAGTCTTGATTTCAAGCGAATTCAAGGCTGTTTCTCTTTATTGCCACATCCCGCTTTGCCCACAGTTGACTATGTAGCGAAATTCGATCTGCCTACTTTATCAGCATATAGGCCAACCAACGCTTTACCGCACAATCTATTGACTCGATTCACAAAAAAACATATCTTTGCAAATGATTTTGGGGATATCCCATTAACAGACTCTAAGTGCGAATATGAATCACAGAACCATGAAACGAATCCTGATCATCGGCTGCCCCGGAGCCGGGAAAAGTACTTTCGCACGCAAACTTGCCGCAAAAACCGGTCTGCCGCTACACTATCTCGACATGATCTGGCACAAGCCAGACAGAACGACAGTGACTCACGATGAATTTGACACAAGGCTATCTGAAATACTCAATACTGAAAGCTGGATCATTGACGGCAACTACATTCGCACTCTCCCGATAAGGCTTCAGAAAGCCGACACAGTGTTTCTTTTCGATCTTCCGTCAGACCTCTGCATTGACGGAGCCGTCAGCAGACTTGGCAGACCGAGAGAAGATATGCCCTGGACCGATCTCGTCCTTGATGAAGAATTCCGGCAATGGATTCTTAATTTTTCATCCGACCAATTGCCTGTCATAAATCTACTTTTAGACAATTTCAGAGGGAACGTGATCAAATTCACATCCAGGACACAAGCCGATGAGTATGCCATATAGCATCGATTCGCAGAATCCGCATTATCACAAACACGCAACAGATTGACAACCACAACAAAGTCTATTTCCAAAGCAAATGAAAAAGAACTATAAGACTCGAATAACAGCATCACTGGTCACAGCCATTTGCCTAATCTCCATTTTGGTACTATTATTATATAAACGAGCGGACAATAGCCATGCTTATGATTCTACTGATATTACAGAGGCAATCGCCAAAGTAATATCAGACTATCCGGGAGAAATTGGCATAGCTGCTATCATCAATAATACAGATACTATTACAGTCAATAATAAAAATATATATCCAATGATGAGCGTATTTAAAGTCCATCAAGCATTGGCCATATGTGATTATTTTGACCGCAAAAGAATATCTATTGACTCCCTTATGACAATACATAGGGATGAACTTGATCCAAAAACATGGAGTCCGATGCTGAAAGAGCACCCGGAATCTGTGATTTTATTGACAGTAAAAGATTTGATGCGCTACACACTGAGCCAGAGCGACAACAATGCCAGCAACCTGATGTTTCAGCAACTGGTCGATGTTGCGACTACCGATAGTTTCATTTCCACAATTATCCCTCGCTCAAGTTTTAAGATAGCCTATACCGAAAAAGAAATGTCAGAGGATCATGCCAAGGCTTATGAAAACTGCACCTCTCCGCTTGGGGCCGCGATGCTTATGAACCGCCTGTTCACCGACAGCATAGTGAGTCGCAATAACCAAACGTTCATAACAACCACGTTAAATGAATGCCTAACAGGTTCTGACCGGATTTCAGCCCCGCTGCTTGGCAAAGAAGGTGTTTCAATCGGCCACAAGACCGGTTCAGGCTACACCAATGAACACGGAGTACTTGCAGCGCACAATGACGTGGCTTATATCCGGCTCCCCAATAACACCTGTTACACTTTGGCCGTCTTCGTCAAAGATTTTAAAGGAAATGAACATCAGGCCGCGCAAGCGATTGCTCGCATATCGTCTACTCTGTACTCTCTATTAGAACCATCTGATATCAACTAATCAATCCCTTATCGCATAGCAACCATCCGGTAATGTTTTTTTAACTCACATGTGCAGCATTCTCGCCCCTGCACCCCTTTATCTTTGCAGTTGTAAACAACGAACTCTAAATTTTCAACTATGTCATTCTGGAACTTCCTCTGTGAATTCGCGCTATTCAACATGATCCGCAACTGGTTTTCTCAAACGCCAAAACTACCGTCGGAGCCGGTTCAGCCATACCACAAACATCCCCGCTATGCCGACGACATAAGCGACCATGACACTGATGCCCTGCAAGACCGCATCGACAGGCTCGAATGCCAGCTTGACGATTGCGACATCATGTCAGACCGCTATGACCGCATTCAGGATGAAATCGACAGGCTGCAAGACCGTCTTTACGAAATCGAAGACAGTCTTGACATCTACGATAACATGGACGATGATCTTGATCTATACCATGATTTTGACGATGATGACTGGTAAGCCCGATTCTTATTATCTGATATAGATTGCATTCGGATCTTTGAACACAATCGGAAGAGCCATTCCGACCGGCATCTTCTTTGGCGTATAATATTTGACTCGAAACTTAGGCATTTCACCAACCAGCCTCAAAGCCTCTTCATTGACAGCTTCGTTTTTACTCTGTTTCAACATTTTCGCATCTGTGATTTCACCGTCAGGCTGAACCTTAAACAAAACCACTACCCTTTCATATCCTTTATAACCTTCCGGGATTCTGATATTGGCATTCAGCCATTCCTTCAGCAGACCGTTGCCGCCCGGAAATTCACATATAGGATCATAATTTTCAAACAGCTGCTTTCTGGTTTCATCGACTTTCGATTTCAGTTGAGACAGAGCTTCTGAAGGCAACGTAAAAAAACTGCCTGATTCCCAAAACTGTCATTTTTAATTTCAATCTTCTCTATTGATTGTGGCTCGACCATTTCCAGCATTAGCCCCGGAATCCACTCATCATTGAAATAGTAGAAAACAGTATTCGTGTCACTCTCTGCCAGAGGAAACCGTATCTCTCTATAGATACTGTCATTATATGTTTGTTGGGCGAATACCGTCATACATGACTGGATCAACACGATAGCGACAAGCAATAGTTTTTTCATAATTTTTTATTTGGAGAGTTATAATGTGAATTTATAGTCCATTTGCAGATCAAAAGCAGAAAAAAGATGCAATCAAACATTATTAAATCCGGTCTAAAGTTACAAAATTTCAGTTTATACACCGTCTTGACTACTCACTTTTCCAATATTTTAACAGAAACCGCCTAACATCATCATAATCTGACTAATCACACTTCGTCATTCTGAAAATAACAGCCGATTGACAATAAAAACAAGCCGATATTGCATGGTACAAAATTTTTTGCTTAATTTTGCATCATGCGTAGCCTGCTTTACATAGTCATTATGCTCATTGTCACCGGATGCAGTTATTCAAGTTCGCATCCGGCAGCGCTTGATGAAGCCCAGCGCCTCATGCATAGTGACCCTTCCGCAGCTATGTCAAGGCTCAACAGCATTGATGTATCCGAATTCCGCGACTCAGCCACAATGGCACGTTGGGCGCTTCTTTACAGCGAGGCGATGGTTGTCAACCGGCTCTCAGCACCCACAGACACTATAGTAGATATAGCCATAGACTACTACGGCAGACACAACCAGACTGATGAACACAAGAAAGCTTCACGGCTTAAAACCTTGATACAGTCAACAGATGGCTCCGACGCTCTTGCCACAGCGCTCTACCTCCAGAAAGAAAAGGAGTTTCTTTTGTATAAGGAACGGACCAAACGTGAGATGCAGTTGGGTATCGGCCTTGTAATTCTCCTTTTTGCCGCTGTGACAATCGTGTGGATGCGACAGCGCATCAGATTGCAGTCAGCCCGCAACGATGCACTTATGTCTGAGGCCTCCGGACTTAAAATTCAGATTGATGCCAGCCGTGGTGACATCGGACGCCTCGAATCAAAGCTCCACGGCCTGCTCGAAAGCCGTTTTACATTAATTGACTCCCTCTGCCAGACATATTATGAATCACAAGGGACAAAAACTGAGCGAAAGGCGATAATCGACAAAGTAAAAGCTGAAATCGAGTCTGTGCGCACTGACTCTTTTCCCAACATGGAACAGGCCGTAAACGACTGCCGCGACAATCTTCTCGTCAAAGTCCGTGAGAATTACCCCGCCATTAAGCCGGAAGACTATCAGCTTTTGGTTTATCTCGCAAGCGGACTTTCGACACGCACTGTCAGTCTGCTCCTCGGCGAATCCGTCGATGTGATATACAAACGTAAGTCACGACTGAAAGCGCGCCTCAAAGAAAACGTAGCGCCTGCCTGCCCGGACATTATGTCTGTTTTTTAAGCCTTTTTCAACGGCTGTCAGACTTTTCCGAAAAACAACAAAATGTATCGCTGATTATCAACCCATTACAACTCACTTAGTCAGACTATTATTTTGGATTTACAGAGGTTTTGCGAGTAATTTTGTAGTATCAATTTTACTCGCATGAACACAAAAACATTCATCACAGGCCTTACCATTCTTTTTGCCTCCATTACAGCAAAAGCTCAAGTCCAGACAGATCCTGACAGCCTAACGCATGAGCTGCAGGAGATCATTGTCACGGCAAAACAGCCCGCCACAAAGCTTGTCGGCTCAACACTTGTGTCTACCATTCCCGGCTCGAATCTTGCCACACTCGGCAATGCCCTCGATGTCCTGGCCCAACTTCCTATGATAAAAGTGCAGGATGATGCCGTCAGTGTCATAGGCAAACACAATCTTGAAATCTATATCAACGGGCGGCAGATGCGCGATGAGCAGGAACTACGGCAGATACTCTCCTCAAATCTGAAAAAAGTAGAACTGCTGATGGCTCCTGGCGCTTCTTACGCAAGCACGACAGACGCAGTGTTGAAAATCACCACCAGACGCAATTTCATCGATGGCCTCTCCGCCACCAACCAGCTTCAGGTTAAGCGAAGGCGCAAATGGTCGGTCATGGATGATCTCGATCTCAGCTACCGGACCGGCAATTTGGAACTGTTTGTCAACGGTTCAGTCAATTATGATAATTCACTTGCTAAAGGCACCACCACAAACACGCTCACATATGAGGGGGCAAAAACAGTGGTCGGAAGCAGTCAGAATAATTCCTACCCTACCGAAACCGGAGCTGTCAAAGCCGGTTTCAACTATGCCAAAGACACCCAATCAGCAGGAGCATATTATCGCTACAACCCTGAGCGCGGTGACTTCAGCAATTCCGGAACCGAATGGATTGACAGCAATCCTGCGCTTAGGCGTGACATAGACAAACACATCCGTGCCCACAGTCACCTCGCATCAGTGTACTATGAGAATACATTCGCAGACAAATACAGAATCCATTTTGACGGAGACTTCCGCATCTCGGAAACCAACAGCAACGTGGCAACGACATATCCTGAATCATCGAATCCGGATGTCAACTCTACCGATAAGCGCAAATCCACTCTCTGGGCCGTAAAACTCTACCTGGATTACCCTCTCTGGAACGGAAATTTCACCATCGGCACTCAGGACAGCTACACACAAACCAGACTTGACTACCACATGCTCAACAGCCTTATAGGAGAATACATTCCATCCTCTCTGACCGACGCAAAGCAGACATCAGCCGCGCTTTTCGCGTCATGGTCACGCATGTTCGGGAAGTTCTCTCTTTCCGCCGGAGCAAGATATGAGTATGTTGACTATGATTTCAGAACCGATGGAAAGCGAGATAAAGACGTAAGCCGCCGCGACCATATGCTTACACCGGACATCTCGATCGGTTACACATTCAATAATGACGCTCAGATCAGCCTGAGCTACAAAATGTCCACGGTGAAACCACCATATTCCCAACTGACAGGATCGTTGAACTATGTCGGGCAACACGAAATAGAGGGCGGCAATCCAAGTCTGCGCGATGAAAGGATGCACGACATCAGGCTTTTCGGAATGTGGAAAGATTTTATGCTACAAGGCGATCTGACACGCAGCTTTGACACATACGCTTACGTCAAGGAACTATATCCGGCAAACAGCCTGCAACTGCTCATGCACCCGGTCAACATTGACGTTACCGCACTTAGTTTATTCCTTGCATGGAGCAAACCCATCGGCTGCTGGACTCCGAATCTCACTGCCGGATTATACCGCCAATGGCTGAGGCTCGACAATGTAAGCCACAACAAGCCTATATTTTCCTGCTACTTTGACAATACATTCTCGCTGCCTCACGGATGGTCGATAACAGCCAATATGAACGGACAGACAGAGGGAGACATGCACACAAACCGATTCGGTGCGACATGGCTGTCATTTGACGCCTCTGTCGGAAAGACATTCCTGAACAGATCACTGACCGTCAGACTCTCGGCAACAGACATATTCAACACCGCGAACAACGATTGGACAATGAACACCTGTGGTGTCTTTGTCGATAAAAAGCAGAGTTACGACCGCAGAGGCATCGCTCTTAATCTGATCTACAGATTTCAGCCCCGCAAGAGCACATATAAAGGATCTCCAGCCTCCGAAACAGAACTTAAACGCCTGTAGAAACAGCAGGCCATACCGGCAGAGCCTTGTCACCGGAGAGTATCTGACAACATTTTCAGGCACCACTCCGCTCAAGGCTCTGCTCTATTCGTAGAAAGTTATTGGCAGATTCGGATTTTATGGCTAATTTTGCTTGTGATTTGAGCAAACAGTTTCCGATTGCTAATGGACAGCACGAGCAAAAAATATTATAAAATCAGCGAAGTCGCCGAAATGGTAGGACTGCCAATGTCTACACTGCGTTTCTGGGAGAATGTCTTCCCGACAATCAATCCTCGCAGAAACGACCGTGGCACACGGTTCTATACTCCTCGTGACATCGAAGCGATACGCATGATCAGCTACCTCGTAAAGGACAAAGGCATGAAACTTGAAGCCGCGCAGGAAGAGCTCAAACGCAATCGTGACGGCATTACAAAAAAATTCGAAACAGTGCAGCGGCTCAAGCAGGTCCGCGACCGTCTGCAAGAAATGCTCGATTCGCTCCACCATCTCCGCTAAATGCGGTCTATGACAGTATAACTTCTTAAAATTCACAGCCCTGGCAACACAAACTAAACGAAAGAAAAAGAAGAAACAGTCATGGGGACAGAGACACAGCCTCGGACTGCTCATCGGAGCAATCGCTATCTTCGTAGCGGTATGCTCGGTCATAGGATTTGTATTCATCCCCTACTCCGCCAAAGACGGCAAAAGCGAGTGGATCTACATTCCGAAAGGCATCTCGACAAACGCAGTCAAAGACTCGATGAAACATTCGCTCGGATCATCAATGGGTACCCGCGTCTATATAATCTGGAAACTGTTCGGAGGAAATGCTGACGTTTCGCAGGGAGCCTATAAGGTGAGCGGAGGCCAAAGCGCACTGAATATCAGCAAACGCATAGCACGCGGACGCCAAACTCCTGTCGATGTCCGGTTCAACGGCACAAGAACCATGAAGCAGCTGTCTGAGCGTATAGCCTCACAGCTACAATGCACTCCTGATGAATTTCAGCGGGCTTGTGATGAAGTCCTGCCTGACAGCGGTTTTTCACGACCGAACTTCCCTGCCGCATTCATTCCTGACAGCTATGAGTTTTACTGGAGTGCCTCTCCGGCCAATGTGGTCAGACGCCTGCTTGACTACCGCAACCGATTCTGGAACAAAGAGCGCCGGACCAAAGCCGCAAGCCTCGGACTCACGCCCTCCCAGGTAGCGACAATCGCATCCATTGTTGAGGAAGAGACAGCAAAAGCCGATGAAAAGCCGAAAGTGGCACGTCTGTATCTCAACCGGCTCAAAAAAGGAATAAAACTGCAGGCCGACCCAACAGTCAAGTTTGCATCAGGCGACTTCACCCTGCGAAGAATCACCGGCAAACACCTTGCCATCGAATCGCCATACAACACATATAAAGTCAACGGACTTCCCCCCGGACCTATCAAAATACCGGCAGCAGCGACAATTGACGCGGTGCTGAATGCTCCGAAACATGACTACATATACATGTGTGCCAAAGAAGACTTTTCAGGCTACCACAACTTTGCCTCTGACTATGCGACACACATGGCCAATGCCCGGCGCTATCAGGCTGAACTTAACCGACGTGGAATCCACTGACCGCCAAACCGGACAAAATTTAACCAACCGAAACAGCTTTAAACTCAAAAAAGCGAGAAACTGACCACTTTTTATTGAAATAATCAGTATCTTTGCAGCGAAACAACCATCAATTGATTCCGATGATCTCAGCTCTACACGACCGTCCGTATGAAACAATAAGAGTGTTTCGCTCACTTTCTGAAATCAGCAACGTCAAATTTCCCTCACGTCTCGCCCACATGCTTTTAGCCGTGTGCAGGCAAGGGGAGATTTCAGCGACCGTTGATGTCGCCCCCAGATATATGGGGCCGAATTCTCTTATGGTCCTCAAACCGGGCCATATCATCAGCCAGTGCAAAGAAAGTCCTGACTTCGAAGGCTTTTTCATTGTGGTTCATGAAGACAAGCTGAACGAAATTCTGCCATCGCTCCATTTCGTAGCCCCCTACACTCTCCACTACAACTCCAACCCGATCATCGAGATGACAGCAGAGGAACTTGAGAGCCAGTATCTGATCTATGAGATGCTCCAGAAGCAGATCAGACTTGAAGGCCGCCCGTTCAACAAACTGACTCTCGGCGCCAGTTGCGAACTCCTGTTCTACAACACCCTCAGCATCTATGCCTCAAGATCGGAAGACCGCAGTCACCATTCAAGGCGCGAAGAACTGCTGGCAAATTTCATTGACCTGATTGAAACCCACTTCAAATCAGAACGCGCGGTCAATTTCTACGCCGACAAACTTTTTGTAACTCCAAAGCATCTTTCTGCTGTACTTAAAGAGATCAGCGGAAAGACCGCAGGCGAATGGATTGACCACCGTGTGATCCTCGAAGCAAAACTCATGCTCCGAAGCACCGGCATGAACATCCAGGAAATAAGCCTGGCGCTGAACTTCTCAAACCAGTCGTTTTTCGGAAAATACTTCAAACATCTTACCGGCATGTCGCCTCGTGACTACCGCAACAAGCTGTCTGAAAACTGATTTCAAGCGACCATTCACAGTCCGGCGCCCTCTCTTTCACACCATAGTCTCCAAAATGAAGATACGTCTGAATATACTCCACGCAAGCATACTGATATTATCCATACTGGCACCCTCTTTCACCGCCACGGCCTCAACGGCCAATCCGGAAGAGGACAGTCCTTACATGCAGAAAGTAGACGAAGCTGACAAAGCCTGCAGCGAAGGAAAATGGAAAGAAGCAGCCGAAGCACTGACGGCAGCCCTGAAGTTAGAACCAGGCAACCCGTCAAACATTCTTCTCATGTCGAATCTCGGAATCATCCGGTTCAATATGGGCCAGGACTCCTTGGCTCTGGCAATACTGACTGACGCACATGTGATGGCTCCGGCATCAGTCACCATACTCAGCAACCGCGCCCGCGTTCTGTCAGCACTCGGTATGGAAGAAGAGGCTTACAAGGATTATGATCTTATAATGCAACTTGACTCGACAGTCATCAGCGCTCGTTTTCATCACTGCCTGCTCGCCTTGAGAGCTCACAAATTCAAAACCGCGAAAGATGATTTCGAATTCATGGAGCGTAATTTCCCCTCCGAGACCGAGACCAACATAGCCGGCGCCTCTGTGCTGAGCGGGACCGGAGAATTTGCAGCGGCCATCCCCTACTACAACAAAGTTCTTGAAGAGCACAAAGATGCCGAATTCTACAGTGGCCGCGGCTATTGCCACATGCTCTGCGGAAATCTACAGGATGCTTCGGATGACATCAACGCAGCATTGTCAATGACACCTGACGATGGTGAACTTTATCTCTACCGTGCGGCGTTAAACAAAATGCGCTATCGTCCCGATGATGCCAAGGCCGATGCCCTCAAGGCAATCGAACTCGGCGTGGACAGGAAAAGAGCGGCGCAATTTTTAGACAAACAATCAAACAGTAAATCGAAATGACCGGAACTGTAATCAAAAATACCGGAAGCAGCTATCTCGTACGCACTGAAAGCGGCGAAAGCCTCAACTGCAAGATAAAAGGAAATTTCAGACTGAAAGGGATACGCACCACCAATCCAGTGGCAGTCGGAGACCATGTGACCGTAAGTCTGCCTGACGGCGACACCGGTTATATCACCGCGATTGCACCACGGCGCAACTATATAATCCGCAAAGCAAGCAATCTTTCCAAGCAGGCCCACATATTGGCAGCCAATCTTGACCAGGTCTGCCTTGTGGTGACACTCTTCCACCCTACAACCTCCACCACATTCATTGACCGCTTTCTGGCTACAGCCGAAGCCTACCGGGTACCGGCCGTGATAGTCATAAACAAAATTGACCTGCTTGAAGATGATCCTGACGCAATGGAATATCTCAACGCCGTAAGCTATCTTTATGAATCCATCGGCTACACCGTAGTGAAGGTATCAGCCAAAACCGGTGAAGGACTGGAGGCTCTGCGTGAAAACCTCAGAGGGAAAACAACATTGTTTTCCGGCAATTCAGGCGTTGGCAAATCCACTCTGATCAACGATCTTATTCCAGGACTGCAACTTGCCACCGCCTCGATCTCATCGACCCACGACACCGGGATGCACACCACCACATTTTCGGAAATGTTTGACCTGCCGGATATGGACGAGCCGTCTGCTATCATTGACACTCCTGGCGTAAAGGGTTTCGGGACACTCGAATTTGACCGCCATGAAGTAAGCCACTTTTTCCCTGAAATATTCAAAATCGGAGCGGAATGCCGCTACAGCGACTGCACACACACCCACGAACCGGGATGTGCCGTCAGAGAAGCCGTAGAAGACCACAGGATATCAGAGTCTCGATATGCGTCATACCTGTCGATACTTGAAGATTCTGAAGAAGACAAATACCGCAAAGGATACTGACCAGCGCCTCAATGGAAGTACCCGAAAGCATGAAGCGAGGAACTGCAATGCCTCATTTTTCAGAAGGTCGGACTTGTTCAGCTCTTGGCCTCCTCAGGGGCGATGACAGATGTGCCGGATATCGCCTCAAGACGGCCGGATAGTTCCGGCAGAAGATCAAGAGGCAAAGACAATGTCATGGAGCAGGTATTATCGAAATCCTGCGAGATTATTTTCACACACTCACGTGCATTGGCGGGATTCTGAGCTTTCACAAGTTTCATGACATCGTTCATGGCCAGATACGGGAAAGTCAGGCTGAGAGTTGTCATATCGCGGCCTTCTATGATTTCGGCCGCCTCGATAGCCAGCCGTGCCGCTTCACGATAAGCCACGATAAGACCGGAAGTGCCAAGTTTGATACCACCGAAGTATCTGACAACGATTATCAGTACATTGGTCAGCCCGAATGAGTTGATCTGACCGAGTATGGGCTTGCCGGCAGTACCGGAAGGTTCCCCGTTGTCTGACGAAAGAAACTCCTTTCTGTCTGATCCAAGCATATAGGCCCAGCACACATGGCGCGCATCGTGATACTCATTTGTGTATAGCGCCACATACTCTTTAGCCTCCGCAGCCGTGGTGACCGGGATGGCAAAAGAGATGAAGCGGCTCATCTTTTCCCGAAAAGCCGCTTCACTTTGATCCGCTATGGTCAGATAGTTGGCCATATATTTATATAGAGAATATCAATAAGAGAAAGGATCAATTGATCTCTCAAAATTACACAAGTTATGATACAATAAGCATGGCATCACCATAGACGCCGAACTTGTAGCCTTCCTTGACTGCTTTCTTATAAGCATCCATGACAAGATCATAGCCTCCGAAAGCGGCTACCATCATGAGCATTGTAGAATACGGCAGGTGGAAATTCGACACAAGCGCATCGGTAACCGAGAAATCATAGGGCGGGAATATGAACTTGTTGGTCCATCCGGAATAAGTTTTCATGTGGTCACCCATGCTGACAGAACTTGCTACCGCACGGAGCACGGATGTGCCGACCGCACAGACACGATGTCCGCCGTCTTTAGTGGCGTTGACAAGCTTTACAAGTTCTTCATCCGCCTCCATTTCCTCAGAATCCATGCGATGCTTTGTCAGATCCTCGACATCAATGTCACGGTAGTTACCGAGGCCACTGTGGATTGTAATAAAGCCTTGGTTCACACCTTTGATTTCGAGACGTTTGAGAAGTTCACGCGAGAAATGAAGCGCGGCACCGGGCACAATCACCGCTCCTTCCTTACGGGCAAAGATAGTCTGATAACGTTCGGCATCCTCTTCATCAGGCTCGCGGTTTATGTAGTAAGGCAGAGGAGTGGTGCCGAGTTTATACAGTTCCTTCTTGAATTCTTCGTGCGGGCCGTCATAGAGGAAACGGAGTGTGCGTCCGCGAGATGTGGTATTGTCAATCACTTCCGCCACCATCGACTCATCGTCACCGAAATAAAGCTTGTTGCCGATGCGGATCTTGCGGGCCGGTTCCACAAGAACGTCCCAAAGTTTATTTTCCGCACTGAGTTCACGCAACAGGAAAACCTCGATACGGGCGCCGGTCTTCTCCTTGTTGCCATAAAGGCGGGCCGGGAAGACCATCGTGTCGTTATAGACAAACAGGTCTCCGTCATCGAAATAGTCAATGATATCCTTAAAAATTTTGTGTTCTATTTCTCCTGTACGACGGTTTACAACCATCATTCTTGACTGGTCTCGTTCAGGAGCCGGACGCTGGGCGATAAGCTCTTCCGGAAGGCGGAATTTAAATTGCGATAATTTCATCCTTAAATATCTGATAAACTTTTAGAACTGATTTCTGAATAATTAAACGTGAATGACTCCTGGTTGATCAACTTTGAACTTCCTCTCCTTCAGGGAAAGTCACTTCCGCATTTCTGATCATCTCGACAGCATCGTCGACACTGAGGCAGCGCTCTATGGTAGCCTCGCCCACTCTTGTGCGACGCAGGCCGATCAGATGTGCTCCGGAGCCGAGAGCCTCACCGATGTCACGCGCAAGGGCCCGGATATAGGTTCCTTTGCTGCATACAATCCTAAGAGTCAAAACCATCGAAGCCTGATCAAAGTCTGTGATCTCGATGGTGTCAATGACCAGCACTTTGGGCTTAAGCTCCACATCGTGTCCTTTGCGAGCCATCTTATAAGCCCGTTTGCCATCTACCTTACATGCAGAAAACGCAGGGGGAACCTGCTCTATGCGGCCGATGAAACGAGGCAGCACTTCCTCTATCGACTCACGGGTGATATGCTCAGTCGGATAGGTGTCATCTACTTCCGTTTCAAGATCAAAAGAAGGGGTTGTAGCTCCGAGCTGCAGGGTAGCGACATACTCTTTCACTCCGGCCTGTAGCGATTCTATCAGTTTGGTCGCACGGCCGGTCACCACAACCATCACTCCCGTAGCAAGGGGGTCAAGCGTTCCGGCATGTCCCACCTTGAATTTTTTTCTATGAATCTTGTGGAGAATAACACCCCGCAGACGCTTTACCACATCAAACGAGGTCCATTCAAGAGGCTTGTCAATATATAAAATTTCTCCGGTTACGAAATCCATACTTCAAAGGGAAATTGCATTTACCACACGATGCAGAGCACACCGACAATGAGACAGTAGACTGCAAACCATATCAGTTTGCCCTTCTTGACAATGTTTATCATCCACTTGCAAGCCGCACAGCCTACCACAAACGAAGCAATGAAGCCGACAAGCAACGGCCACATGCCGATGGCCTCGCCTACACCTTCACCGGCAATGAGATCTTTAGCACTAAGCAATGCTTCACCAAGGATAGGAATGATGACCATGAAGAATGAGAACTGGGCTATCTTGTCACGCTTGTCACCAAGAAGCAGACCGGTGGCAATCGTAGTACCTGAACGGCTCAAACCGGGGAGCACCGCCACTGCCTGAGCACAACCGATGACAAAAGCATCGGTCCATGAAATCTCATGACCCCTGATGCCCTCTCTCTTCTCCCGGTCAGGATTACGGAAAAAGAAAGCAAATGACAGCAGACATGCGGTCACAAGGAGGCAAATACCGACCACAAGCAGTCCGCCACCGAAAAACTGTTCTACAAAATCTTTAAACAGCAAGCCGACAACCGCTACAGGAATACAAGACAGAAGAATCTTGCAGACATAGAAAAACTTATCATCTCTCGCTATTGTGAAAAACGACTTGCACAGCGGCACAAATTCGCTCCAAAGGACAACAATGGTACTCAAGACAGTAGCCACATGCAGTACAATATCAAATTCAAGAGCGTCAGCGCCTGCAAGCCTAAGGCCAAGAATCTCTCGGCAGATTTCAAGATGGCCGCTGCTGCTTATAGGGAGATATTCGGCCAAGCCCTGCACTATGCCAAGGATAAGGGCATCAATACAATCCATTTCTTTTAATTCCTTTTAGTTGATTTTCTTATTCACACTTTCCGTTTAGGGCTATACATTATAGCAAATCCCATAAAGATAAAACCGAGAAATGCTATAGTCGGGCCTACAACCACGCGGCGGACTGAAAAAATATCAGCATTAAAGGCATCCCAATCGGTAGCCCCACCAGCCATGAGGCAGAAACCAAGCACTATCATGACTCCGGCAATGGCCATGAGTATAAAATTCATTTTCAAAAAAGGAAGCTGACTGCGGCTCTCCGGATCAAGCTGAGAACCTTGGGGGGCAGACGGCTTTGTAGTCTGTTTGTATGCCATTATATTAATATATGTGGTTATTTAAACATTTCGTCATATGACAGGCGCAAGTATCTATTGGTCGCAAACAATGCCGCAATCAGGCAGATCAGCACTCCTGTCACAAGCAAAGCGCCCACAACCGGGAGAACCGTCTGAAGAGTAAACATCTCCGCTACCGAAAGGTCAAGCGAACGGCAGTAAAGCACAACCAGAGCCAAGGCAATGGAGGCTATTAGCCCCGCCACAAGTCCGTTGACAATATTATCGACCAAGAACGGACGGCGTATAAAGCCGCCTGTCGCACCGACAAGTTTCATTGTATAGATTGTAAAACGCCGTGCATAGACCGAAAGCCTGACTGTGTTGAAAATCAACACGAACGACACGATCAAAAGGGCTACGGCAACAATAAGAAGCCCCAATCCGACGCTCCGGAGAGTGGCATTCACCTTATCAACCAGTTCTGTGTGGACTTTGACTTCGCTGACCTGCGGCATGAGCATCAGCGGAGCGATCATACGGTCAAGACTGTCAGACGATGCGTATTCTGAAGTAACATGCACTTCAAGTTCGCCTACAAAAGGATTTATGCCTGAAAGCTTTACAATGTCCTCTTCTTCTCCGACCATAGACTGCCAGCGTTCCAGAACCGCATCCGGAGAAGAATAAACCGTAGATGAGACTCCCGATGCCTTATCAAACATTTTCTTTACAGCATCTATGTCAGAAGCTGTCACATCTTCGTTGAACAAAACAACAAATCCCATATTCTCACGTATATTGTCAGTGACAACACGTGTGGCAATCCCTATCAGAGCTGCCATTCCAAGAATGAAAAGAACCAAAGCAACCGAGACTGTCGCCGTGGCACGGGTAGTAAACAAGGGTATTATGTGAGGACGCCTTCTTGCCATAATAGATAATAGAACACAAAAATACAATCTTATCAAGCCCTTGTCAAGTAATTTAACCTAATTTTAACACATCAGGCCAATATCGGGCTTCATTCAATGCCACTCCCTATCGCTGCGTGGCGTAAGAGCGCCATTTCTCGATCAGAGCCTGCATGTCAGCCGGAATCGGAGCGCTGAAAAACATTTCTTCACCGGTCACCGGATGGACAAAGCCCAAAGTTCTGGCATGGAGCGCCTGACGAGGACACAATTCAAAGCAGTTGGCTACAAATTTCTGATATGATCCGCTCCGTTCGCCACGCAGAACCACATCGCCACCATAGCGGGCATCAGAAAACAGCGGATGACCGATATGGCGCATGTGCACTCTGATCTGATGGGTGCGTCCGGTCTCAAGCACACATTTCACCAAAGCTACATGACCGAAATCTTCAAGCACCTCATAGTGAGTGACTGCATGCTTTCCGGTCGGATCATCCGGCGGAAGCACTGTCATCTGCAGACGATCTTTCGGATTTCGGCCTATATTACCCTCGATGCGCCCGCTTGCCGGCGATGGAACACCCCACACCAAAGCGTTGTATTCACGTTTGGTTGTCTTATTAAAGAACTGACGGCCAAGATGCGTCTTGGCATCAGGCGTCTTGGCTACGACAAGAAGCCCGGAGGTATCTTTGTCAATTCTATGTACAAGTCCAAGCCGCGGATCGCTCACATCGTAATCAGGATTGTCTCTGAAATGCCATGCCAAAGCGTTGACCAAAGTCCCGGAGTAGTTTCCGTGACCGGGGTGCACTACAAGTCCGGCACGCTTGTTGACCACCAGTAGCTGATCGTCCTCATAAACTATCTCAAGCGGTATGTCCTCTGCGATGATCTCAAGTTCATAACGCGGACGGTCCATCACGATCTGAATGACATCCAGCGGCTTGACCCGGTAGTTTGACTTGACAGCCTTTCCGTTGACCAGAATACAGCCTGCGTCAGCAGCCTGCTGGATACGGTTGCGCGATGACTTCTCAAGCTTTGTTACAAGATATTTGTCTACACGCAGCAGCTGCTGTCCCTTGTCGACTATAAAGCGGAAATGCTCATAGAGCTCGCCTTCGCCACCCGGAACTGAAATCTCACAGTCAAGCGCTCCGCCAAGTTCTTCATCAAAATCCTCGGCTGCCATGATCAGAACAGATTCAATTGTTCGCCGGTCGATTCAACCGAATCTTCGCCGACCGTATCAATGAATTCCTCGGCTTTGCCCTCGCCCACTTCAAGTTCGATCGTAGCATTGACTGGGACACGCGCGCCAGGTGAAAGCCGTGTGCCTTTATAACGGACAGCCAACACAAGATCTTTGAAGTCACTCGGAACCCGTTTTTCAACCACCTTCTTTATCTCCAGACCTTCAAGAATTGATTTGGCCTGACGCAAGGATATGTCGGTAAGAGTAGGCAGCGAAACCATTTTTGGAGAAAATGCGTTGATTGTCAAATATATTTCACGCCCTTCCTTAACAATGGTTCCGACCTTTGGATTCTGATCAATCACAGTGCCCGGACGGGTAGACTTGTCATAGACAGAGTCGCTCAAGACGGCTACCAGTCCATCCTGATCAAGCCGGGCTGCAGCTTCGCCATAAGAAAGAGTCTTGACCGAAGGCACTGTTATCGTATCGTCATGGCGTGTCCAGACGTCGAGCCAAAGCATGGCCAGCCATCCGATAGCCACAGCCACTATTATCATGATCCCGATATGGAGAAAAACTTTCTTCATGTCTTTTAAAATATATAGTTGAGTGATAGAGAGGATTCTTTTATGACTCAGTCGCCAAACGCTACCGCAAATACCTCGTCGATTGTCCTGACATAATGGAATGTCAGTCCGGCGATATAGATAGGCTTGATGTCTTCGATGTTTTTACGGTTGTCGGCACAGAGTATGATGTCTGTGATTCCAGCCCGCTTCGCCGCAAGCATCTTTTCCTTGATTCCGCCGACCGGCAGCACTTTGCCACGCAGAGTGATCTCTCCGGTCATTGCAAGACGCGGCTTCACGGGGCGCCCGGTCAAAGCTGAAAGGATAGACACACACATGGTGATACCGGCCGAAGGACCGTCCTTCGGGATGGCGCCTTCAGGCACATGAATGTGCAGCTGTCGGTTCTCGAAACTGTCAGGATCAATGCCATTTGCCGCAGCTCGCGCCTTTACCACCTGAGTAGCTATGACGGCCGACTCTTTCATAACATCGCCGAGATTTCCGGTGATGGTCAGCTTCTCGCCTTTCCCCTGGGTGACAGATGTTTCGATGAAAAGGATCTCGCCTCCGACCGCAGTCCATGCCAGACCGGTGGCGACACCGGGGGTCTCCGAAACTTCGTAACGTTCTGGCGTGTAAGCCTCGACTCCGAGATAGTCTCTCAGATCGCCGGCTTCAACGGTGAGTTTATAGTCCTTACCGCGCATTTTGTTAAGCACGATCTTTCTGATCACTTTGGCAAGCTCCTTTTCAAGCATTCGCACACCGCTTTCTCCGGTGTAGCTTTCTATAATTTTCGAAAGAGCTTCGGTTGTAAACGTGATTTCTTCTTTTCCAAATCCATTTTCCTCGGAAATGCGCGGAATCAGATGCTTGCGCGCGATTTCAATCTTTTCTTCAGGAAGATAACCGGAGATGTCGATCACCTCCATTCGGTCAAGCAATGGGCGGGGAATAGTGGAAAGTGTATTGGCTGTGGCTATGAAGAGCACATGTGACAGATCATAGTCCACATCAACGTAGTTGTCATGAAAATGACTGTTCTGCTCAGGGTCAAGCACTTCAAGCAAAGCCGATGACGGGTCGCCCTTGAAGTCACTGCCGGTCTTGTCTATCTCATCAAGGAGAAGCACCGGATTTGAAGATCCGGCTCTCTTGACAGCATCAATTATACGGCCGGGCATCGCTCCTATATATGTGCGGCGGTGTCCGCGGATCTCCGCTTCGTCATGCAGGCCGCCGAGTGAGACACGCTGATAGTTACGCCCAAGCGCTTTGGCAATGGACTGCCCCAAAGAAGTCTTTCCGACCCCAGGCGCACCGACAAGACAAATGATTGGCGAACGGCCTTCAGGAGTGTTCATCATCACCGCAAGCTGCTCAAGGATTCTTTCCTTGACTTTTTCCAGTCCGTAATGATCTTCATCAAGGACTTTTTCAGCAGAAGCAAAATCAGCGTTCAGAGGGGTCGATTTTCCCCAAGGAAGATCTGTCAGCAACTGCAGATAGGAATACTGCACACTGTAGTCGGGGCTCTGGGGGTTCAGACGTCTGAGCTTTTCGAGTTCTTTTGCGAATGTGCGGCGCACGGGCTGAGGCAAGTCGATATCCTTGGCTTTCGCTTCAAGTGTGGCACAGTCGTCATCATCGCCATACAGTTCTTCGCGCAAAACCTCAAACTGATGCTGGAGGAATGCGTTACGCTGCTGCTCATCAATGTTCCGACGAGCTTTGCGGTGGACTTCCGCACGAATCTCGGCCATCTCCTCGCTATGGGCAAGATGGCTGAGGAGAAGCTGTCCGCGATCTTTCAGACGGTGCTTCTTCAGCAATTCGATCTTGACCTCAGGAGCAAAGGGCGAGTGAGTGCAGATCATATTGATCAGCAGCTGGGGCCCCGGAATATTTTCTATGTTGAAAGCCAGATCGCTCATCTTTTCATTCCCACTCTGGAGTATATTGAGAGTGGTCTGCCGGATGTCATCGACAATAGCTACAAACTCTTTGTCGGATGACCGCGACACACTGTCATGCACAGGCTTGACCTGGGCAGACAGAACACCGGGGATATGGCTTCCGGCAGAAGGACCTTCTATCTTGATTTTTTCGCGGGCTGCGATTATGGCCGTATGTGTGCCGTCCGGCAAATCAAATGTTTTCAGAACGTCGGCCACTACTCCATAGTCATACAGATCGTCGAGCGCAGGAGTTTCAACTGATGCCACTTTCTGACAGAATATTCCCACCGGAATGCTGTGTTCAGCAGCAGCCGATGCTGTACGGACAGAGGCTTCTCGCCCCAATGTTATCGGGAAAGTAACACCCGGAAACAGAACGAGGTCCCGCATGGCTATGATCGGGAGATCCGAAAAATCAGGCTGAGGCCGCTCGGAGGGGACTCCTATATCTATCTGTCCTACTGAAACTATCTTTGTTGTATCTTCTTTCATACTCTTATCCATGATTAGCCGGTTTTGCAACGTCAGTCGCTACAATGCAAAACAAGGCCTCAAAGTTACAAAAAAATCCCCAATTACCTCCTATATATTATGCAGGATTTCCAAAATTACACTTTAACACATTTTAACTGAATTACATTTTATTACTTTCTCCCCACTCCTAAAAACAGATTTCAGACATCAGCAAGCGCTACTTTTATAAATTCAAACTTTAAAGCGCAATTCCGGATAATCCCGCCCCTCAGCGCTACACAACAGAGCAAATTAATATTAGGAATTAACAAAATAATACTATAACTTTGCAACAACATCACGGGAGCAATGCTCAAAAACATTCTTAAAACAATTTTGAATCCGTGGCGTTACCCCCAAACTCTACTTCTTATAATAGAGACATTTGCATTATTAGACATTTATAAATCCACTGACGTTAAGTACTATGTGTAAGCAGCGAAGGATGACCGTGAGGCCAGCCTTCGTTTTTTATATATACTCCTGGCCGAAATCCGGTCAAAGTATCGGGCTAAGCAACCTGCAAAGCGATTCAAGCGCACGAGTGGCACGGCTGCGTCGATTCCAGTCGGCAAGTTTAAGACGCTTGCACTCCGATGCGTCCGCTTCAAATCCGCGAGTCAGCGCCTCGTTCGCCTCAGCAGAATAAAGCAGCACGTTTTCCTCGAAATTATGCTCCATGCTTCTGAAATCAAAATTAGTAGAGCCTAATGTGGAAAAATCATCATCCACAATCATGACCTTCGAGTGGAGCATCCCCGCCTCATAGAGATATATTTTCACACCTGCAAGCAGGCATTCTTCTATATAACTGTGAGACGCGTATGTCAGAATCTTCGAGTCCGCAGACATCGGCATCATCACCCTTACATCCACACCGGCCAAGGAAACCGATTCCAGAGCCTTAAGAAGCCCGTCGCTCGGCAGGAAATACGGCGTTTGAAGCCATATTCTGCGTCGGGCGGTAGATATGGCCTTATAGAACAGCAAGGTCATATTGCCCCAACGGTCATTAGGACCGGAAGCAAGCACCTGCAACGTGACTCCACGCATACAGTCTTTGATCCCGTCAGGTATTCCTGACACCGGATCACACAGCAATGGCTGGCCCATGAATTTCCAATCGACAGCAAAATTATATTGCAAAGCCGCCACCCCCGGCCCCGATATCCTCGCCGCGGTATCACGCCATTTTCCCCTGCCGGTACCTCTGACATAACGGTCAGCAACATTCATGCCACCGATATAACCGACATTACCGTCAATCACAACCACCTTACGGTGATTTCGCCAGTTCACCCTGTTGACATGGCTCGGAAACGACAGGCGAAAAAACGAATGAACTTCCACCCCGTTCTCCTTCATGCGACGGAAGAAATCCAGGCGCCTCGCATCAAAAGAACCGATATAGTCATAAATGACACGAACCTTGACTCCGGCCTGTGCCCGTTCGACAAGAATGTCGCGCAGCCGACGGCCGAGTGAATCGTTGGCTATGATATAGAACTGCAGGTTGATATAAGACCTTGCATGTCGAAGATCATCAAACAGTTCTTCAAAATGACGTTCTCCATTATTGAAAATCTTTATCTGATTTCCAGTGTATAGGTTAGCGCCTCCTATATTATATGCCAGGCGTATGCGCTGACGGTTTTCCGCTGAAAGCCCCTTGTCAAGTTTAGGCAGCGGCAAGGTATTTTCCAGCTTGAGCAAACGCCTGCGGTTACGCCGCGAGATCATACGCACATTACGTATGCTGCGCCCGAATATGAAATACAGTATAATCCCTCCTACCGGAAACAGCAGCAGCGCCATGATCCACCCCAATGCCTTGAGCGGGTTGCGGTTCTCGCTTATGACAATCCCGATAACACACAGGATCAACACCCCGTAGGCCATCATCAGGCTCCACCGGATGCTCTCCCAGTCTAAAGTGATATAGTCAAACTGCATAATATACCAATGTCAGCAAGCACAAAGTTAAACCTATTTTTAAAATTTATCAACTTATACTATAAAAATAGCGGATTTATTTCTAATTTCGTGCTCCAAATCACGTATTTCACATATATCATCCCATGCACAACGGTTTTATTCGCATAGCAGCCGCAGCCCCGACCGTAAAGGTGGCCGACGTCGGGTTCAACCTCGACGGCATAAAGTCAAAACTGATGGAACTTGAATCAAGCCGGGTCGAACTGGCCGTATTCCCGGAAATGAGCCTTACGGCTTACACCTGCGGAGATCTTTTCCATAATTCCGCACTTCTTGATGCGGCCGCAAAGGCCCTCATAGACCTTCGGGACTATTCAAAGAACCTTAATGTGCATTTTGCAGTCGGACTGCCGGTGCGTCATGCCGGCGCGCTCTACAACTGCGCGGCCTTCATACGCAACGGCAAAGTTGACCTCGTCTCAAAATCCTACATACCGAACTACAACGAGTTTTACGAACGGCGCTGGTGGCGCCCGCTGCCCAGCGGATCATGTGAGGCTGTGGAAATCTGCGGCGAGACCTTTGAAATGACCTCAGGCCGCATCTTCCGCTCCCACGGAACTTTGGTTGGAATAGAGATATGCGAAGACCTCTGGGTGCCGATTCCACCTTCATGCCGACTTGCAATGGCCGGTGCACAGATCATTCTGAATCTGTCTGCATCCGACGACCTTATCGGCAAATATAAATATCTCACATCCCTGCTGCAACAGCAGTCTGCCCGCTGCCTCTGCGCCTATGCCTATGCCGGAGCCGGATGGGGAGAATCATCCACCGACCTTACTTTTGACGGTAAAGCCATCATCTGCGAAAACGGATCAGTGCTTCGCGCCAACCATCGCTGGAATCCGGCTGACAACACCTCGATTGCCGATGTCGATATTCAGGCACTTGAGCGCGACCGCATACACATGACAACCTTCGCAGACTGTGCGTCAACTGAATGCAAAGGAATTACGATCGAAAGCTCAAGTATTGATTCAAGTACATGCGACAATACCCGCCAAAACATCGAATCGGACTCCACAAGCCGGACACTGCTCCGCAACATAGATCCTCATCCCTTTGTCCCCGCAGGCTCTGAAGCCATCCATGAACGCTGCGAAGAAATCATAAATATCCAGGTTGCAGCTCTGGCCAAAAGACTCGATGCAATCTGTTGCCATACGCTTACCGTCGGTATTTCAGGCGGTCTTGATTCCACTCTCGCGCTCCTGATCGCCGTCAGAACATTTGACCGTCTGGGTCTTGACCGCAAAGGAATAATCGGCGTTACGATGCCAGGCTTCGGCACAACCGACAGAACCCACTCCAATGCAGTTGACCTGATGGGCCATCTGGGCGTGACATCCCGTGAAATCAACATCGGCGCTGCAGTAAAGCAACACTTTAAAGATATCGGACACAACCCGGAAAATCACGATGTTACCTATGAAAATTCACAGGCCCGCCAACGCACAATGCTGCTGATGGACATCGCCAATCAGACCGGAGGCATAGTGCTTGGCACAGGCGATCTCTCGGAACTCGCTTTAGGTTGGGCCACATACAACGGAGACCACATGTCTATGTATGGAGTAAACGCCGGTGTCCCCAAGACTCTGGTCAAATACCTCGTCAATTATTTTGCATCAGAAGCTCCGGAAAAGTCAGAAGTCCGCAGATGCCTGCTCGACATCATCGACACTCCCATCAGCCCCGAACTCATCCCGGCCGACAGTGACGGCAATATCCGGCAGAAGACAGAAGATCTCGTAGGCCCCTATGAACTTCATGATTTCTTCCTCTACTACATGTTGCGCTACGGCTTCACACCCGAAAGAATCTACCTCCTCGCCCGCAATGCCTTTACAAAGGATGAATACTCTGATGAGACAATAACTCACTGGCTTTCGGTATTTATGCGCAGATTCTTCAACCAACAGTTCAAGCGGTCATGCCTGCCTGACGGACCTAAAGTCGGATCTGTCTGCCTGTCGCCACGCGGAGACTGGCGCATGCCATCTGATGCGTCATCCACACTTTGGCGCCAGGATTTCTGATACAATACCAACCATTCATCACAAAATCTTAAATCTGCCATCTCATGAAATTAGGCCTCCTTCCACGCATCCTCATCGCCATTATGACCGGCATACTGCTTGGTCTAATAGCTCCTGTATGGTGCGGCAGAATCATGGCGACTTTCAACGCCATCTTCTCTCAGTTCCTCGGATTCATGATCCCCATGATCATAGTCGGCTTTGTCGCTCCGGCCATAGCCGACATCGGAGGCCGCGCCGGCAAACTGCTTGTTGTAACCGCCGCTATCGCCTATATCGCCACCTTCATGGCCGGACTCCTCTCCTACTTTACCGGCTCACTGACTTTCCCGTCTCTGATCGGAGGCGAGGAAAGCGTAGCCTTAAACGACAGCACCTCCCAGCTATTGCCGTATTTCACAATCGAAATGCCTCCGCTTATGACCGTAATGACAGCTCTTGTCCTTGCATTCATGCTCGGTCTCGGCATGGCGTTTCTCAACGGGAAGTCACTTAAAAACGGCTTCTCAGAATTCCGCGACATAGTTTCCAAGACTATCGACGCAGCCATCCTGCCGCTCCTGCCCATCTACATCTTCGGTATCTTCCTCAACATGACCATCGAAGGACAGGTTGGCATGATCCTCAAATGTTTCATGAAGATCATTGTCATAATATTCATCCTTCATGTCTTCATTCTGGTTCTCCAGTACTGCATAGCCGCCCCGTTTGCCCGCAAAAATCCGTTTCGGATGCTACGCACCATGCTCCCTGCCTATTTTACAGCCCTCGGCACACAATCCTCAGCCGCCACAATTCCGGTGACACTCCGCCAGGCTATCAAAATGGGTATCCGCGAGGACATCGCAGGCTTTGTCATTCCACTGTGCGCCACAATACACATGAGCGGCAGTACTCTGAAAATCGTGGCCTGCGCCCTGGCTTTGATGATCATGCACAATCAGCCACACGACCTTGGTCTGTTCTGTCACTTCATCGGTATGCTTGGCATCACCATCATAGCAGCTCCGGGAATTCCCGGCGGCGCTATCATGGCATCCATCGGACTACTGCAGTCAATACTCGGCTTCGACGAACAGATGGTAGCGCTCATGATAGCCCTTTACATAGCGATGGACAGCTTTGGCACAGCCTGCAACGTAACCGGCGACGGCGCGATAGCAGCCATCATCAACCGCATCTTTCCTCCGGAGGCGAGCAAACAACAACAGAAATTTGTAAAAGGCTGAATGTAACTTTTTCGAATTTCTCGCGTCATATTATAAAAACTGTTTCAACAATCATTATTATTATGACACTGAAAAAATCCATTCTAAGCACTTTGTGCCTAACCGTCAGCCTGATCGCTTTTGCCGAATCAAAAGTTATGAAAATCACCAAGCAGGTCGAAGCAATCGAAGCAAGCGCCGGAGTCAACGTGGTCTACAAACCCACAACCGGGGGAAATACCAGCGTGACTATATCCGGCGATGCCAAACAGATTGAATTTATTGATGTTAAAGTCAGCGGCAAAACACTTGAAATCCAGCCAAAGCACAATTGGAAAAGCACCAATAAAAAAATTAACGGAGTCACCGTTACCGTATCTGCTCCGATTGTCTGCTCTGTAGAAGCCTCTTCAGGGGCCACTGTAAAGTGTACAAATCCGATTTCATCGTCCAGAAAGAAGATCAGCCTCGAAGCGTCTTCTGCCGGAAAAATCGTATTCTCGTCACTGACCGCCGCCAAACTTGACATTGAAGCATCTTCCGGAGCCTCAGTCTCCACCGGCAATCTCAACGCCTCTCACATAGATCTCGAAGCATCATCCGGAGCCAGCGTAAAAACAGCTGCAGTAAAAGCCGAGCGAATCAGCTGCGAGGCCTCATCTGCCGGCTCGATATCCATTACTTCCGGACAAGCAGACAGAGGCGATTTCGAGGCCTCCAGCGCGGGTTCAATAAAAGCCCCCGCCCTCAAGGTCAACCGCTCGACAATTGACAAATCATCAGCCGGATCAATCAAAATCGCAAACTGATCCTACCCGTCTGACAATACCGACGAAAAAAAATCCCGCGGCTCCGGCATATCGGAACGCGGGATTTCTGTATCTCCAAAAATAACTTTTTACTGCTGCATCGGAAGAGTCTTGACCCCGACAGTGCGGTTCTTGATTTCGGGATTGCCTTTATAGTAGACCTTGGTACTGCCCACCCCGGAAACCGAAAGAGACTCCTGGGGCCATACTCCAATCGACCCGGTGCCTCCGGCCTTGACATTGACATCGACAGCTTTCAGTTCATCAGCCTGAATAACGCCGGTTCCCATAAATTTGATATTAGCCCGCTGGCATTCACCACCGACAACCAAAGTGCCGTTACCGGTCTGAATAGCGGCATTAACCTCAGTCGCCTTCACGTCAGGAACAGAAAGGCGGCCGTTGCCGATCAGAGTCGCAGTGAATTTCGGACACTCTGTAATCCTCACAGCCTTGACAAGAGAATCTCCTGAGTTTTCAATCTTATTAAGATAAGAAGAATAGACATACACAACCGGCAGATCCTTAGACCCTACACTTTCAGTAGAAATCTGCATGGAGAGCTTTCCACCCTTGTTATTGAAAATAAGGGCCGAAGCCTGTTCAGAAGGGCAAGTAAAAACAGCCATGCCGGCCGAATCCGTACTACTGGAATAGACAACTCTGATTGCATCAACCACTTTCAACTCATGAAATTCGTTGACTTTCAATTCATATTTCACAAGCCCGGAGGCCGATGCCCCAAGGAAGCAGAGCGACATAAGTAAGGTGGTCAGTGTTTTCATATCTCTTTTTCTTTTGATTGGTTTTCTTTTACAATTTCTTCTACTCGGTCAAGAATACCGAACAGATCATCGACAGTCGATGCCCTGAGCATTTCAATGCGAGTGTCGCGGAAATGCGATATTCCCTTAAATAAAGGCGATGCCGCAAGATGGCGCCGTATATGCAGTATGCCTCTGTATTCATCTATCCGGCTGACGCTCTCACTGATCTGCCTGCGTATCAGGGCGAATTTTTCCTCCACACTCAGAGGCTCTGCTCCGGTTCCGTCAATCAGGCTTCTGATCTCATGGAAAATCCAGGGAGCACCGATTGAAGCGCGCCCCACCATCACCCCGTCAACTCCATAACGGTCAAAAGCATCACGAGCTTGCTCCGGAGTGGTGATATCACCATTGCCAATCAGCGGAATGGTCAGGCGCGGGTTTTCCTTCACCTTCGCTATCATCTCCCAGTCAGCCGATCCGGTGTACATCTGAGAACGAGTCCGTCCATGCACTGTCAGAGCCTTTATGCCACAGTCCTGAAGCTGCTCGGCCAGCTCGACTATTATTTTGGAATTATGGTCCCAGCCCAAACGGGTCTTGACCGTGACAGGCAGTTTGACAGCATCAACCACAGCACGTGTGATCGAGAGCATTTTCGGAATATCGCGCAGCATTCCTGCCCCCGCACCCTTGCCGGCCACCTTTTTAACAGGACAACCGAAGTTTATATCAATGATGTCAGGGCCGGCCGCTTCGACAATCTTTGCAGCCTCGACCATCGGCTCGATTTCACGACCATATATCTGGATAGCTGTAGGACGTTCGGCCGGATCTATAGCAAGTTTGCGCGTAGTCGCCGGAATGTCTCGTATGAGAGCATCCGCGCTGACAAACTCGGTATAGACCATCGAGGCTCCTTGCTCCTTGCACATCAGGCGGAAAGAGCGGTCTGTCACATCTTCCATCGGGGCAAGCATCACCGGACGCTCGCCTAAATCTATGTTACATATCTGCATAAGTGCTAATTCTAAAACAAAATTAGCAAATTTTCTCACAAATATAAAATCTAAGCACCCAAAAGCATAAGATATTCTTCCTAAACACCAATCACCGGGCGCAATCTGTTGCCGTCAGCCACTCCGGCTATTGACACAGACATATAAAAAAAAGAAGCTGGTCGCTCTTGGAGCAATCAGCTTGATTTCTTTCGTTTGAAAGTTGCGTCTGTGTCTGTTCGCCTGAATTATTCAGCAACAACAGCAGCAGAATCAACAACAGCAGCAGCGCTGTCAGCAGGAGCTACAGAATCAGCAACAACAACTTCTTCTACAGCAACTTCTTCTACAACTGCAGAGTCAGCAGCTTCAGCCTTCTTGTCAGAAGAACCGCAAGAGTAAAGAGATGCGCTGAAAACTACAGCGAGTAATAAAACTAACTTTTTCATTTTCTTTTTGATTAAATTATAAAACAATTTTAAGCTTCAAAAACACCGCAAAGGTAAGACATTTTATTTACATACCAAACTTTTTTTATTGTTTTTTTGTTGCCTCGGTGTTTTAAAGTAAAAAAACTCTAAAATTTGTCATTGCCATCCACTCATTTTAACACTTCGCAATAAAACATCACCTCAGATTTCCTTCCGGCACCTATTTTACAAATACGATTTTTTTGCTTAATTTTGCCAAAGATTAACATGCACACATTTATTATAAGTAACTCTGAAAAAATTAATTTATACTATATGCGGGATTTATTCAGAGGCAGAATCGAGGACTGAAGAGGGAGTTTATAGACATAAACGACCGATGAAGAACTTGATTCTGACCGGAATAAAACCGCAGAGAGTATAAAAGATCATCCATAGGAGTTACTAATGTACATTATATCGTTTAATTTTGAAGAGTTACTTATATAATGTGTTTAACTTTTAACAGCTACTTATGCTTGCAAAACGCATTATTCCATGTCTTGACGTCAAAAACGGACGCACTGTAAAAGGCGTAAACTTCACCGGCCTGACAGATGTGGGCGACCCTGTGGAACTTGGCGCCCGCTATGCAGCCGAAGGTGCTGACGAACTCGTCTTTCTCGACATCAGCGCCACTCTCGAAGAGCGAAGCACTTTTGCCCGACTCGTTGAACGCATTTCCGACCGCCTGAACATCCCGTTCACCGTTGGCGGAGGCATTGCCTCACTTGATGACGCATCGCGCCTACTTGACGCCGGCGCAGACAAGATCACCGTCAACTCAGCCGCAGTCCGCCGCCCCGAACTCATCAGCGAGATCGCCTCCCGCTACGGCAGCCAGTTTGTAGTCGTAGCTATTGACGCCAGAATGACAGATGACGGCATCTGGCACGTGACCACCCACGGAGGCACACGCCTTTCTGACCGAGAACTTTTCACATGGGCCGCAGAAGCAGAAAAACGCGGAGCCGGAGAGATCATGTTCACATCCATGAACCACGACGGCACTCGCCGAGGCTATCCCTGCGACACGTTCAGCCGCCTTGCCTCCACCGTCAGCATCCCGATCATTGCATCAGGCGGCGCAGGGAGTGTCAGCGACATCGCCGACGTTCTAACACTCGGCAAAGCCGACGCCGCTCTTGCCGCTTCAATATTCCACTATGGCGAAATTTCCGTTGAAGACCTCAAACGCGAACTTGCTGCCTGCAACATCCCTGTCAGATTATGAATTTCAACGATTTCAATCTCGAAAAATGCGCCGACGGCCTTCTGCCTGTCATAATTCAGGATGCCGTCACACTCCGCGTACTCATGCTTGGCTATATGAACCGTGAAGCCTTTGACCTCACTTGCTCAAGCGGGCATGTGACATTTTACAGCCGCACCCGTTCATGCCTCTGGACCAAAGGCGAAACGAGCGGTCACTTTCTTGAGGTGGTCGACATGTACAGCGACTGCGACAATGACACCTTATTAATAAAGGCAAATCCGATCGGCCCTACATGCCATCGCGGAACCACATCGTGCTTTGACACTCCTGACGAGGAAGGTTTCATCCGCTCACTCGCAGCACTCATCAGCCGACGCCATGCGGAAATGCCCGAAGACAGCTACACCACACGCCTTTTCATAAAAGGTGTCAAGAAAATCGCCCAGAAAGTAGGCGAAGAGGCCGTAGAATCAACCATTGAAGCTGTCGACGGAAACCGAGACCGGTTTTCATACGAAGCCTGCGATCTGATTTACCATCTTCTCGTACTTATCGAACAGATGGGGCTCTCACTTACTGACATGGAGCGAGAGCTGCTGCGCCGCCACAGTTAGAAAACTTCGAAGCAACAGCCATAAGAAGACATAAATTCAAAGCCGGGACAACAATCTGAAGTTATCCCGGCTCTGATATATTATCGATACTGTGGCAAGAGTGGCACAGGGAACTTTGAAAACAGAGTCTGCACCGCCTCCGCTATGCCTTGCAGATTGCGGAACTGAGTGTCGCCATTATCAAGAATAGTACCCACTGAGGCAGAGAACAAAGGCACTTTCTGAGCAATATTGACCATATCCATAGTCAGCACACCTTCACGATACACGCCCGTTATGACCTGCGCATTGGCATAATACCCCGGCCAGTAATAACCTCTCGGATACATAAACCAAGGAGCATAACCGTGATATGGTCCCCAGTAATACGGATAACCGCCGGGAGGAATAGCCGGCTCGGTAGCTATCTGCTGCTTGATGGTGAGACCTATATTGATCAGCAATGGAGAAGCCGGATCTTCTCTGAAGCCACGGTCGACCATCTGCTCCCTGATAGCAGCCGCTATATTATAATATGTGACCATCGCCATTCCCGGAGGAAGTTTACCCTCGTCGGGGGTGACAATGCGGAAAGTCGAGTAATTGCTCAGATCCGCGTCATTATACGTGGTGCTCGTCACCAGATTGTACGGGCTGCACGAACTCAGTATCGCCATCACGGCAAGCACCATGAAACCAAACCATTTTTTCATATCATATACATTTTGATAAACTATCTTTTATAAAACCGGCAAGCGACTCTGAAAAATTCATAATCACTTATATAATTAGAAACACGGATGATGTTTTTTAGTTCTCTGAGCAAAAGCCGTTTTCTTTTTAAGCTTTTTATAATTTAAAATTTGCTAATGTCATAACTAAGCGTTAATTTTGAACATTATTGACTCCGTAGCGTTAAATTGTTTATACAAGTAATAATAAACGTCAAGCGATCTTTTTTCTTACCCTAAACCTAATAATACAATGGACGATATTACCGGCATCTTCGATAACATGCTCAAACACTACGGGAGCACCGATATCGCCGAAGCCGAATTTAAAAAAATGATCCACGAAGATCCGGAACTTCGAGCAAGTTACCGCCAGTGGTGTGACGAAGTAGGTAGCTCCGAAAAGAGGGGCTTCCTCGACTATTGCGAGGAGTATTTCGAATCTCAGGATTCTATTTGGGATAACCTCAAAGATGAATATGACGAATAATCCATCCGTGGCTACAACCACGGTCTCACGCCGACTCCCGGCGGAATGGGAGAACCAGGACTGCGTGCTCTTAGCGTGGCCTCATGAAAATACCGACTGGGCATATATTCTGCCCGAAGCCCGCAGATGTATTGCGGAGATAGTGCGCGCAATCGCCGATGCCGGCGAGTGTGTGGCGCTTGTCGGCCCGGCGGAATTCTGTCTCGACTCCATCCGCGAACAGAATTTCGACTCTTCACGTGTCAGATTTTTTGACATCCCGACAAACGACACCTGGGCGCGCGACTTCGGCCCGATCACAGTTGAATCTGACGGATCAAAACTCCTGCTTGATTTCAAATTCAATGGCTGGGGGCTGAAATTTGCCGCTGACAAAGACAATCTGATCACCTCCAGGCTCAACGCCCTCGGCATGTTTGCCCACAAAGTCGAAAACCGGCTGAACTTCGTGCTTGAAGGCGGTTCTATTGAATCTGACGGCGAAGACACGCTGCTGACCACATCCGAATGCCTTCTGTCGCCCAACCGCAACGGACAGTGGAGCCGCGAAGAGATATCCGAATACCTCCGCGGTGCATTCGGACTGAACCACATTCTCTATCTCAATCACGGAGCCCTGATCGGAGATGACACTGACAGCCACATCGACACCCTCGCACGACTCGCACCGGATGACACCATAATCTACTGCGGTCCAGGCGATGCTGACAATCCGAACCATCAAGAACTGGCAAAGATGAAAGAGGAGCTTTCAACTCTGCGCACCCCGGCAGGCCAGCCATACAATCTGATAGAGCTCCCGCTGCCCGATGTCATAGAGATGGACGGCGAGATTCTGCCGGCTACCTATGCGAACTTCCTCATTACACCGACGCGGATTCTGATGCCGACCTACGAACAGGCTCAAAAAGATCTGCTCGCCGCACAGGTGCTCAAAATAGCATTCCCTGAACATGAAATCTGCGGAATCGACTGCATACCTCTGATCCGTCAGCACGGCTCGCTCCACTGCGTGACCATGCAGATACCCGCCGGAACCGTCAATGGAATCAGCGACAACCGCTGGATCTGACACACTCTCCTTCCCTCAGAGAACCGAATCCAATAATCATCAATCCCCATAAGATATACACAGCATTATGCTCGTAGGCCTTATACAACAGCACAACACCCCCGACATCGATTCCAACCGTCTGCGCCTTGCCGAAAAAGTCAGACAACTTGCCTCTCAGGGAGCACAGCTTGTGGTCCTTCAGGAACTCCATGACTCTCTCTACTTCTGCCAGGTAGAGACTGTCGACAATTTTGATCTCGCGGTCAGCCTTGATCTTGAATCACCTGTGGCCAGTTTCTATTCTTCAGTGGCCCGTGAATCCGGAGTGGTACTTGTCACTTCTCTGTTTGAACGCCGTGCAGCCGGACTCTATCACAACACCTCTCTTGTTTTTGACAGCGACGGCTCTCTGGCCGGAAAATACCGCAAAATGCACATTCCCGATGATCCTGCATATTATGAGAAGTTCTATTTTACCCCAGGTGACCTCGGCTTCAAACCGATCACAACTTCCGTAGGCCGCCTCGGAGTTCTCGTCTGCTGGGACCAATGGTATCCTGAAGCCGCACGGCTGATGGCCATGAACGGAGCCGAAATGCTGATTTATCCAACTGCGATCGGCTGGGAAAGCAGTGACACGCCTGACGAGAAAAAACGCCAGCGTGAAGCCTGGATGACAGTGCAGCGCGGCCACGCAGTGGCTAATGGTCTGCCGGTTGTAACAGTCAATCGTGTGGGGCACGAGCCTGATCCGTCCGGAGCCACAAACGGGATCTCGTTCTGGGGCTCAAGTTTTGTGGCCGGCCCTCAGGGCGAGCTGCTCTATCTCGCGCCTGACAATGCAGAAGCTGAGACTGTGGTAGAGATTGACATGAAGCGCTCAGAGCAGGTGCGCCGCTGGTGGCCATTCCTCCGCGACCGCAGAATTGAAGCATACGGAGATCTCACAAAACGTTTCATCGACTGACAGTGATCCACGGTCAGGACTCAACATCTGGAAAGTGACCACAACACAACCATTCACAACCTCTTCCGGTGACTACCTGTCGGTATTGCTCAGCCTGTGGATTCCCCGTTACGGCTGGACAATCATACTACCTATAGCCATCTGCGCCGCAGTAGGCTTTGTCTGCGACCCGCGCTTCCTGCTCATAGCCCTGATGTTGCTTTTCATCGTGGTGCCGATGCTCATGTCGTTTCTCTATACCTACTACATGCTCACCCCTGAAGCACGGCGCGCTGTCATCAGAAAGCAGGTAGAGATTGATGAAAACAAATTCATCCGCCTCATCTATCTCCCGGATGAAAAAGCAGGAAATACAGAATCCGGAAAAACAGCCGCTCAACGCACTCTTCTGCCCATAGCATCTGAAGAAGAACGCGCTCCTCTTCCGCCTCTGCCTGTTCCGGACCCTGAAACAATCCAATGGACCGAGATACTGTCAGTCAAATCCACATCCCGCTTCAGAGTCTACATACTGAAAGGGCGCAGACTCACATTCCTGCTTATCCCCTGGGATGCGTTACGGGCTGCAAGCGCTACTTCCGGCTCCGACTGACATCCAGCAGGGAAAATAAATTCATATGATATATCCACCCGTATAATACCATAACAATATGTCACTGCCACGCCACAAAGTCTATGGGCTTATAGGCTTTCCCCTCACCCACTCCTTCTCAATGAACTATTTCAACAACATGTTCGAATCGGAAAACATCGACGCCGAATATGTCAATTTTGAAATACCGGAGATAGGTGACCTCATGGAGGTAATTTCTGAAAATCCGAATCTTTCAGGTCTCAACGTGACCATCCCTTACAAAGAACAAGTCATCCCCTATATGAGCGAGATGGACTCGGAAGCCGCACAGATCGGCGCCGTGAATGTCATCAAGATCATACGCGACAAAAACGGAGACATCCGGCTCAAAGGCTATAACAGTGATGCCGTGGGATTTCAGAATTCTATCGCACCACTTATCAATCCCAAGCGCAACCGGGCGCTGATTCTTGGCACCGGAGGCGCATCAAAGGCCATCAACCGCGCCCTGATCAACCTCGGTGTCGAACCTGTCTTCGTGTCACGCACACCTGCTGAAGGCCAGCTTTCTTATTCCCAGCTCACACCTGAAGTAATGGAAAGCCACAGAATCATCGTCAACTGCACCCCACTGGGAATGTATCCCAATGTAGACCGCTGCCCTGACATTCCTTATGATCTGCTGACACCTGACCATCTCTGTTACGATCTCATCTATAATCCGGACGTCACTACATTCATGAAAAAATCGCGTGCCTACGGAGCCGAAGTCAAAAACGGGCTTGAAATGCTCCTTCTCCAGGCATTCGAATCATGGAACATCTGGAATATGTAAACAGGACACCTTCTCACTCTCCACAGTTTTGCCTCTCCCGCTCATTCCACTTCTGCCATTTACCGTTGCATTTATTATCGGTATCATTTTGCATGGGTGTGGTATGGGCGGATTTTTTATGTCCCTACTTACAGCCGGAGCCTTCGCCACAGCTATTCTGCGCCGTTACAGCATCTCGATACTCCTGATCGCTATGGCTCTTGGCGGCTTGATCAGCGAACTTCATGCGCCACCACAGCTGCCGGCGGAGTTCAGCCAGCAATCATACTGCTTTTCAGGTGTCACCACTGAAGTACGCCGTTTCGAGCCCACGCAGGCTCTGATTGTAAAGATCGATTCCTGCAACGGCAACGCGATCCGGCCTTTCAGCATCAAAATTTCGGTGCCGTCATCAATACCGACTGTCGATGAAAGATGGCGCATAAATTTTCCGGCAAAACTGGATAACATTGAATATGCCCCAGATCTTCCAGATGAAATCGACTACAATTCATCTCTACGGCATAACGGAGTCATCGGCCAGGCATTGGTTTCGCCTGACAGCCTCAGAATCATTCAGCCGGAACCCGGACTTTTAAACACCATACGCAGACAGCGTGAAAAGGTCACACTCCTGATAGCCGTCTCCCAGCTGACTGACAAGACCCAGGGATTTCTAAACGCCGCCCTCACCGGTGACCGCTCAATGCTGACAGCAGAGACTCGCCAGGTCTTTTCCATCACCGGGCTCTCTCACATTCTGGCTCTGAGCGGGCTGCATGTAGGCATAATCGCTCTTATAATTTCACTTACGCTTCTGCCTCTCCGCCTTGCCGGACTGAACAATCTACGCACAATGCTCACCATAATCCTTCTGTGGGTGTTTGCTATAATGACAGGACTGAGTCCGTCTGTGGTGCGCGCTGTGATAATGGCATCAGTCCTTCTGGTCTCCGCCATGCTCCAGCGCATCCGCGCTCCGTTCAACTCACTATGCCTCGCCGCACTGCTGATATTACTTTTCACTCCTCAAGCCATCTATTCGATAGGCTTCCAGCTATCTTTTCTTGCCGTTATATCCATACTGCTGTTTGCAGAAAAAATCAACCCGTTCAGCCGCCGCAACACCATAGCATACTCTCTGGCCGCATATCCGGCTGTAACTCTGGCCGCCCTGCTCGGAACCGGAATAGTCAGCGCTTACTATTTCAACATCCTCCCTGTCTATACCCTTCCGGTCAATTTCATCAGCGCCTTGCTGCTGCCGTTCATTCTCGGTGGCGGCATCATTCTGCTTTCAGCCAATGCGGCCGGGCTTAAATGGACCTGGCTCGCAGACTGCGTTGATTCGCTTTACAGCACAATCCATTCGATTTCAACCTTTGCGGGTTCGCTTCCAGGAGCTATTGCTGACGGCATTCTAATCCATCCGTTCACTATAGCCGCATGGTTTGTCACGCTTGCCGCTTTTGCCTTCTGGCTCTACAGGCGCAGACCGGCCGGACTCGCAGCGACAATCATGCTCTCAATCTTCACGGTCTTCATCACGGCTTCATTCCGATGCAATGCCGACCCCGGCGCGGAACTCTATATTCCACGCACAGGCCGACATACATCAGTCATTATACGCCATGACAACACTTTGGCTTTCGCCACAACAGCCCGAAACCATGAGTCCGGAGAGCTTATTGACAGCTATACCCAAAAATACCGCCTTTTCATGCTCAAACGTGGCATTGACTCAATACGCCCGCTCCCGGCTCATTGCCACTCCGGACTGTTCGCCAGACACGACAATCTGCTTACATTCCGGACACCATCCGGCAGACTTACTGACGGCTCCGCCGATAGTCTACTGACAATTCTAATGGTTTACGACAAATCACATGTCTGTGACTATGGCCGACACATCAGCTATGCACTCGTGTGCAACGGTTTCCGCGGCGACATCAGAGACATCGCATCAGAGATCCGGCCTGACACAATACTCCTTAGCGCCGATCTGAACCGCAGGCGACATGACCGCTACCGTCAGGAACTGACCGATGCCGAAATACCCCACCGATCGCTGCGCAACACTCCATTTTCAATAATCCTTAATCCGGTCCACTGACCATTATAGCACGTAGAACTCCGACAGCGGCCTGTAACCGGCTTCCCTCATCAGTTCATCCCAATTTTCAGGAAGCTCGATCTTTATAGTGGAATATCCTCCTCCCGGCATTGTCTGAACCTTATTCCGAGCCTTATCGCCGGTAACAAGCATCGCTGTCATACCGGGCTCAACCACCGGTATGGTCATTATATCCCCTCCGGCGCAGCCTTCAGGAAGCGCATACCATTCCGGAAGTTGAGTCAGTGACGCATTCTCAGTACGGGCTATCCGCTTTTCATAGCGTGAAAAAGAAAAACCGCCACCATCCTTTCGACTACCCGGATTCGCATAATAACTGGCAAAAGTTCTTTCGTGCAACGGGCGCCTTGCGTTTTTTATCAGATCGTCTTCAAGCGCAGACTTGTCACCAAACTCACAGCTGAGAATTCCGGCCACCGGTTCAGTCAGCAATATCGTCCGGTAAGTGTATTGCTTGCCGCTCCCAAGTGCAAACTGGCAGCGTTGGGTGACATCCCATGCTATCAGCTCTGAAATTTTCTTCGGGTCTTCCGTGGAAGGGGCCATATTGTTGCCCCACATCAAAGCCGAAGCCATCGTCACTGTATTGTCATTCATCCCATAGCCCTGCTGGACATGATACGGCGACCAGCCTATACGGGAACAGGCTGCTTCATCCTCCACAAGACACCAGGGCATCAGATAACCGAAAGTACCCATCCGATCTTGCTTTATATAATAGCCCGACAGATTTTTGAGAGCAAGATTTATGAATCGGCCTATACGCATGTTTGCCGATTCGGATATTTCTCCTTGTCCGCTGTCAATCCCAAGCTGTCGCGCCAGAGGACCGTTAAGCCAGCAATATGGATTCCAGGCATGAGTGCTGCTCAGCGTCCGCCGGAATTCAGCACCGCCAAGAGCCTTGGTGAGAGCCACAAGCACAGGCATGTACTCCGGAGGGCATCCGGCCATGACACCACATGCCGCCACATGCAGGGCCAATGTATTGCGATGGGCTATGGGAAGTGTTGCGACAGGAGTATCGGCGGCAAGCCCCCCATATTTCAAAAATTCATTTATGCGGTCCATTGTCGGAGGCACGACAGGCAATCCGTCACCCCAGTTCATTTCATCAAAATAGCGGTTCACATCATCAAGATTGCCTGCAAAAACTGTAGCTCCGGGGTCTACGGCGAGACTGCCTTGTACTACTTTTTCCGACTCTGAAAGCGGCTCGGTCAATGCCTTCTTTATCTGCGGCCACAATCTGTTCCTGGTATTTTCAAGCAACTCCTTCTCTGAATGAGAGGCAAACGCACCGGGATATAAAGCCACGCGCGCTATCCCCACCCCATTGTTGGCGGCCGTGATCCGCACCTGATCAGCAAATCCCGGTCCGGCAATGGTCACCGACGGAATTCCGATGTATTCGGCTGCAATGCTTGAGCCGGCTTCTTTTGGAGTGCACAATCCACAACCGCCGTTGCCTGAAATCACTGCATCGACACCAAGTTCCCGGAGTCGCGCCTGAAAATCTTCTACCGAACGCCGTCTGATGCCGGGGCCGGGATAGACACCGGCCGAACCAATCTCACTCAACACATAGACTTTAGCATCAGGATACTCCGAAAGTATCAGCCTCTTGAGTTCCGGATGAGTCACAGACGCCATGAAACTCCCTCCGACTATCGCAATGGTCTTTCCTTTAAGAGTAGCCAGACGCGGAGCCTGCTCCAAAAGCTTCACAGAGGCTGTCCCCACCGGACTGACAACTGAAAATATTTCTCCCTCAGGAACTATTCCTCCGCTTGCTTCAGCTATACAGATATTGTCGTTACAGACCGCGGTCTGGGAGAATGAATTAACAGACAGCGCCATCACAATGGCTGCAAACATGATGAAACGTGATCGAGACATAACATTACTATTATTGATTATCGAGCCTGTCATCAGGCATCTATAATAGAGACTGCTTTGACTGCGAAAAGTAAAAAGCATCGCTTTTTTTATTTTTATAACCTTGCCTGCAAAGCTCGTTTTTTAATCAGGATTTTTGTTTTTAATCTCGTTTTTAATAATTTTGCATTTATCGGTCTGACATGCAGTTATCAGATATACCGACAATGCAAACATTTATTTCTGCCAATAAATCACATTTTGAATTTATGGAATCACAAGCCACCCAGAACATGAACCAGCAAATGGCCCAGGCGCCGAAGCTTCCAACCATCCCACAACCTAAATATACCATGCGCTGGCTTGGGCTACAGACAATTTTTGTGCTCGGAATCTCGATCATATTCACCATGATCGCATCCGGAATAGACAGTCTCGCAGAATCACGCGCCGAGCTTACTCTTCTGAGTGAAGCGGCAAGCACACTTGTCAGCAACTCGACAGGCTACTGCTTCGCCATAACGGCAATCTCGCTGCTGTCACTGACACTTATTGAAATCGGATTCCGCAAGCCTGTCAACTATCTGCAATACGGACTCATCGGCTGCGCGCTCTGCCTGTTCTTCCTCCTGCTGCTCGCTATGGCCGAAAAAATGCCGTTCTACATCGCTTACGCAATTGTGACAGCCATGACAGTCGGCCTTATAGGCACATTTGTCAAAGGAATTATGACCCGCGCTAAAGCAGTAGCCCTGACCGCCGGCATTCTGATTGTGGAATACGGCATTATACTTCTTCTCCTCTACATGGGTTCAATGGCCCTGCTCATAGGGAGTCTGTCACTGTTCGTGATTCTGGCCATAGCTATGTATTTCACGCTCAAGCTCAAAGTAATAAACAGCGAACTAACAATACAGAGATAAAGCAATGAGCAATCTGCCGCCACGCATTACACCTCCGCCGTTGCCGGGATTCCCGCCACAGGTCCCGCCGGTCAGGCCCAACCGCCCTCCCGGATCTGATATGTCTGTAGGGCTTAAGATAGTCCTTATGGGGCTGCTCTGCTGTGTGCTCATGATCGGCGCGCTTGCAATATGGCTGATGGCATATGACCGCAACACAACCAGCGCGGATGTCTCACAGGATATTGTGGGCCAATGGGGCGAAAAGACATATATCGACGGCCCCTTTCTGGCAATCGAGCCGGACACCGACAGCCTTAAGCCGGCCGGTATTGTCCCGGTAGCTCTTAATGTAAACGCCAACGTAGAGACCCTGTCGCTTCACCGTGGCATCTATGAAGCGGAAGTCTTCACGGCTGCCATCAGCATGAAAGGTCACTTCAGATCGTCAGACTTCAAATGTTTTGAGTCCGATTCAATAATGGTCAAAATCGACATTGATCCACAGAACGTAACCGAAACAAGCCCACTTAAGATCGGCGACACCACATATGTCTGGAGCCGTTCGGATTCGAGCCTTTATACATATATCCCTATAGCCGATGTTGATAAAACCGATGATGTCCCGTTCAGCACCTCGATAAAAGCGCGCGGCTCAGGCGGATTTTTTATTATGGCGTCAGCTGACACAAACACTATAACCATCATCGGAAATGCCACCAATCCATCATTCAGCAGAGAGCAATTGCCGGTCAGCCGCACAGTAGGCAAGGACGGATTTTCAGCCAAATGGGACATACGGCATACCGTCGGCGGCTACAGCGTGTGTGAATACGTCGGGGCAGATTTTCTCATCGGTGTCGACCGCTATCAGAAAGTATGCCGCGCCATAAAATATGCGTTCATAATCATCATTCTGACTTTTTTCAGCGTATTTTTCACAGAGACCACCATGCACCGCCCAATACCGATGTTCAATTACTTCCTCATCGGTGTGGCTCTGATCCTGTTCTACTCCCTGTTGCTGGGCTTGTCAGAACACATGTCATTCGGAGCAAGCTACCTGATAGCCGCAGTCATGACCATAGCCCTGATCACGTGCTACATGTGGAGGATGCTCGACTCAAAAGGGGTTGGCCTTGCCATCTGCGGTGTGCTTTCTATAATGTACGGTTTCTGCTATGTGATGCTGTGCATCTCGACCTACGCACTTCTGTTCGGAAGCCTGCTGCTTTTCGTGGCGCTCGCAGCCACCATGTATGGGTCTTTGAAAATCCAATATCGGTAAGACGTTCGCAATCAGCAAAAGCGACAGCGGCTATCGGGCATATAACCGACAGCCGCTGTTGTTTTTATGTCTTACGTGCATATCCGGAATCACCCGGTCCGCAAATATCTGTCATAATGTCTCGTATGCCCCTTTGGCAAGAAGCTCACGATATCCGCGGTTGAAATAGTGACGTTCAAAGTCCTTGGGCCTCAGAATATGCTCGTTCCAGATCACAAGATCAAGATCTATTTTGATCATGCCTTTCAATGTATCTTCCATTGTCCGTCCGCGCTCGGCCTCCCACTCTTTCAGAAATTTCACTATTGTCTCACGGTCATGAGATGTATAGCCGTGGACAACGGCATTGAAATACGGTTCATCCTTGCCGTTGAAAGCCTCCGACTCATAAACCGATGACGCCGAAGCGTTCTGAAAATAGCCGAGCAGATGCTCTATGGCCTGTTCGATCTGATAGCTGCGGTCAGCGGTATTGCTTCCGAGCCCGACCGTACAGGAATTAACATTCTCGATCATTGCGCCACTCCTTTCATGGTCAGGGCTATGCGGCCACGTGATGTATCTATGTCCATCACTCTCACTCTGACGTTCTGCCCGATGCTGACTACTTCAGAAGGAGAAGAAATGAAGCGTTCGCTGAGTTGAGAGATATGTATCAGGCCGTTTTCCTTCATACCGAGATCGACAAACACGCCGAAGGCAGTTATATTATTGACCTTTCCTGTAAGCTCCTGACCGATATGCAGATCATCTATCTTACGGACCGAATCATCATAGGGAGTTTCTTCCACGGTCTCACGCGGGTCACGGCCAGGCTTCTCAAGTTCCAGAATGATATCAGTGAGTGTCGGAAGACCGACTTCCTTTGTGACATAACGGTCAAGTTCGATGCTGTGGAGCAGGTTGCGGTCACGTGCAAGACGGGCCACATCGGCCTTGGCATCAACAGCTATCTGCTCTACCAGTTCATAGCGTTCGGGGTGGACGCCTGTGTTGTCAAGCGGATTAGCCGCTCCCGGAATGCGCAGGAAGCCTGCACACTGCTGAAAAGCCTTCTCGCCCATACGCGGTACCTGAAGCAACTGGTCACGAGAGGTAAAATCGCCATTTTCGGCACGATATTTAACTATGTTGGCAGCCAGCGACGGGCCAATACCTGAGACATATGACAGCAACTGCCTGGAAGCGGTGTTGACATTCACACCGACTGTATTCACACAACTTTCAACCACATAGTCCAGCGAATCCTTGAGTTTTGCCTGATTGACTGCGTGCTGATACTGCCCTACGCCGATCGACTTCGGATCAATCTTCACAAGTTCGGCCAGTGGGTCAATCAGACGGCGACCGATAGATACAGCTCCACGCACAGTGACATCTTCATTCGGGAATTCCTCACGAGCGACTTCAGAGGCCGAATAGACCGATGCTCCGTTTTCATTCACCATAAACAGCTGCACCTTGCGTGGCAGCATCACATCGCGGATAAAGCGTTCCGTCTCACGGCCGGCAGTTCCGTTTCCGATAGCTATGGCGTCAATCCGATAGCGGTCCACATAGAAGCAAAGAGCGTCGGCAGCTCCGACAAAGTCATTGGCCGGAGGCGTGGGATATATGACATCATGCTGAAGCAGATTACCCTGTTCGTCAAGCACCACGAGTTTGCAGCCCGTGCGGAAACCTGGATCTATCGCAAGCACCCGCTTGCGACCGAGCGGAGCCGCCATCAGGAGCTGGCGCACATTGTCGGCAAACATCTGTATGGCCGCATCATCGCTCTTCTCTTTAGTGGCAGCCGCCACTTCATTTTCTATAGAGGGCCTCATCAGACGGCGGTAACCGTCCTTGACAGCACCTCGCACCAGAGACGCACACTCTTCCGAAGCACCCGAACGGACAAACATACGCGAAAGACGGTCAATCATCTCATCGTCATCAATCGTAATCGACACCTTGAGAATTTCCTCCTCTTCTCCGCGGCGCATGGCGAGATAGCGGTGAGAGTTGCAGGTTCTCAAAGGCTCGGAGAAGTTGAAATAATTCTGGTAGTTCTTTCCCTCATCTTCCTTGCCGGCAACCACTTTGGAATTGATGACCGCCGAGCGCTGGTAACGTGACCTGACAAGATTTCTTGCCTTCTCGCTCTCGCTTACCCACTCGGCAATTATATCCGATGCACCGGCCAGAGCCGCGCTTATGCTTCCGGCTTCCTTTGCAAATTTTTTGGCCTGCTTCTCCACATCAGTCGAGTTCTGAGCCATGATTATTTTAGCCAAAGGCTCAAGCCCAAGAGCTCGCGCAGCTTGCGCGCGGGTGTTGCGTTTAGGTTTATACGGAAGATATATATCCTCCAGAGCCACCGGATCGAGTGTCTCGTTTATGCGCTCTTCAAGTTCAGCCGTCAGCGCGCCGCGCTCGCGGATCACATCAAGAATATATTCCTTACGCTTGTCAAGTTCGGAAAGTTCCTGATGGCGCTTCTGAACGGTATGGACTGTCACTTCGTCCATCCCTCCGGTTGCTTCTTTTCTATAACGGGCAATGAAAGGAATGGTAGCTCCTTCATCCAGCAGGCGAAGACATGCCGCCACATGCTTACGCAGATGAGTGCCGAGTTCGGCAGTGATTACATTGGCGTGTACGTTGGCCATTAATGTAGGTTTTTTGCTTTTTTAAGTGTGAATAGAGTAATCTCAGGTGTGGCTCCGACACGCGCCGGAAATCCGACGGTGCCTGTTCCTATATTAACATATAACTGGTGGCTGCCATTGTCATCGGCATAGAGTCCGCCCCATGTCGGATAGCGGTATTTTGCCGGCGACCAGCCGAATATTTCAATCTGCATCGCATGAGTGTGACCGGAAAGAGAAAGCGGTATATTTATATCCGGCCTTGATGCGATCGAGTCGACCCAATGAGCAGGATTGTGGGTCAGCAATATCTTGACAACGCTGTCTGAATACTGCGGATAGGCATCAGAGAGCGATCCATAGACCGGAAATGGCGGATCACCTATATTTTCGACTCCGATAACCGCTATTGAATCACCTCCACGGTGCAACATAACACTTTCATTAAGCAGAAGCCGCCAGCCCATATCCTTCTGCAGCGACTTCATAAGATCCATATTGCCCTGCTTCGCAGCCTTATCAGGCCAGGAAGCATAGTCGCCATAGTCATGATTCCCAAGAATCGACAATACTCCGTCAGGCGCTGAAAGTCTTGAAAGAGGAGCTGCATGAGGGATCAGTTCCGTACTGCGCGAATTGACTATATCACCTGTAAACACAATCATGTCCGCATCCAGTGCATTGACCCTGTCAGCAAGAGTCGAAACGAACGATGTGTCTGAGCCGAATGTCCCGACGTGCAGATCTGAGATCTGGGCAATACGATAGCCGTCAAATTCGTCAGGCAACCCGTCAATCCCTATCTCGACTTCATTTACATCAATCTGGAACCTATTTATCATAGAAGCCCACAGCAACACTCCGAACACACCGACACCGGCCACCGAAGCGATTGCCGAAAGCCATCTGAGCCTTTTTCGTCTGAACAACTGCGGAATTCGGGCTATCAGATCTATGATAACAAAGGCGTATTTTGCGAAATAGACAGATATATATAGATAGATCATCCACATCACAGCCAGCAGAGCGCTCTCCGATGATGTTCGAGGCATCAGCAATGCCGTGACGATCAGCACAAACAAAGCCACTGCGCTCCACTTCTGGATCTGTGCCGGAATCCGACTCTTCAGCCTATACTTCAAAGCCCTGTAGATATAAATATCGACAAGAACATTGACTACAATTGCTATCAGAAGCGGGATAAGTGGAAGACGCATGGATTTTAATGTCTACTTTTGATTGACTGCTGAATGTTTTTCTTATCTATCAACAGCTACCGGACGCAAGAAGTTTGTTGCGAAGCGGATTTGCATACATCATATACATATATGTGCGCATGAAATTCCGTTCCTGGGGGGTCACATCAGTGATATCGACCTTGTCAAGCTGACCTTCGACATATTCGGTGACTTTCGCAATATCTTCTTCCGTATAGCGGTCACGATACATATCTGAATCAAACGCATGGTCATAAGCCACATAGTTGATCGGATAGATTTTATAGCCGCTGTGGATCGAACTGTCTATCTGATGGCAGATACGGCTCAGAGACTCCTGCTTGTCAGCATCCGCAGGGATGGCTTCAATCATCGGAGAAATGCAGTTTGCAAAAGATATGTGCACACGGCCCTTGTATTGCATCAAGCCTGTTTCCATCGAGAAAAGATCGTCACGCTTGCTTTTCTTGAATTCCGGATCTCGATGACGGAGCAGATACTCGCGGGCTTTCAGATAGTCATTCGGATCATATTCATATGATATGGCTGCCGGGCAGATGTTGATCTCCGCCAGATTTTCAGTCAGCGTGCCTCCGCCTGCAAGTCCGAGCATTTTCAGCACACTTTCCTGAGTGTGGTCGCTCGAATCCTTTGCCCTGCCCTGCCTCTGTGCAATCCAGACGCTTTCATGCTTTTGGGTTATAGCATGATGTATATAGGATGAAAGCTGACGCGCCGCATCGAGTGCCTGACGGGTCGGAAGATTACGTTTGACAATAAAACTGCCGTTGAGTTTCACGAGATGAGTGATCCATTCGTAAATAAGCAGGTTGTCACCAATCGCCACTTCTGATGTCGGCATATCACGACGCAGGAAGATCAGATTGATAAACGAGGCATCCAGAACAATATCTCTGTGATTGGTGATGAATGTATAACGTTTTGAGGGATCAATTTTTTCCACGCCTGAGGCCGTAACACCGGCTGTGGTTTTCCGTTCAAGCTCATCAAGGAAATTAGCCATTATTCGTGACTGGAATTCCTGCTTGTTATTGCAGGCACTCAGCAGGCCTATGAATTGATCATAATCAATGTCAGGAAGAACCCAGCGGATAGCATGTTCAAATCCCGGCTCAGATACCATCTTGGCGATAGCTGTCCGAAACTGCTTTTCATCATAAGGGGCTATCTCTGAGAAATCGAAATTATTTGCGTCCATTGCGCTATAGATGGGGTTTATTTTAAGTTTATAAACCAAAAAATAGATGAAACAATACTTGGCTCAAAGGTAGATGATTTTAGTGTCACATGCAAACGATTTTAAAATTTATTGATTAAGACGGCGCCTTATTAAGATTTTTTTAGCTTCTAACAGACGAGTCCTCATTAGTTGCATGTAAATGCAGTTATTCCAATATTTTGGCTATTCGAAGCAGGCAAACACAAGCATTACGCCAATTTAGAAATTTGCCATTTTCCATCCATCATCAAAAGAAATTTGTCAATATATTTGCTAATACACAAACAAAGTGTTACTTTTGTGGCGTCTCGAAAGATTTTTTAAGATTGTTTTTTGTTCAGATTCATAGTAAGAGGTCGTTTAAAAACAATAGTTAAAATCTGAGTGGTGTATCTTTTAGATAAATTGTTGCA
>CAMXAZ010000016.1 GCA_947179295.1 uncultured Muribaculaceae bacterium | reverse complement strand
CTTCTATCAGTCTGCCGCTGCAGGCCTTGCTTCTCAAAAGCGAGTGCAAAGGTAGGCATTTCCCCAATTCCCTCCAAATATTTCACGGTATTTTAACGCAATTTTAACATTTAATGGCGGTTTTGAGGCTTTATACCACTCCATTTTAACAAATACCCGTCAAATTAGCATCTCAATTTGGCAAAGACGGAACTTTTGAGTAATTTTGGGCTACACAATTCTGCATTCAAAATCAGCAATAAAATTAAAAGAATCAAGAAAGCCCCAAGTGCAACCATGAACAAAGTCTATACCTATATTATATATATATTATTACTTATTATATTACCCGCCAATGTCCACGCAGCAAATCCGAGCGAAGTGAGATGGCACAATGAAGCGGCCGACACCACAACAATAACCAGAATCCTGATCAAAGCCACAGATCTCTGCGCCAGCAACCCGAATCAGTTAGTCGAATTCATCGGCCGCGAATTTATAGGCACTCCATATAAAGCCGGAACACTCGAAGGATCCCCCGAAACACTCACGGTAAACCTGGAAGAAATGGATTGCACCACTTTCATGGAAACTGTAGTAGCCCTGGCCCTGACGGTAGAAAACCACCGCTGCTCATGGATTGACTTTCTGGACATGCTTGAAACAATCCGATATCGCAACGGATATGCCGACGGATATGCCTCGCGCCTGCACTATATCAGCGACTGGGTGATAACAAACACCCACCGGGGCTATATAAAAGATGTGACAGACAGAATACCGCAATCAGACGTTCAGATCAAGACTCTCGACTTCATGTCGCGCAACCGCTCAAAATACCCGGCCCTCAGCGACTCCGCCACGTTTGAAGGAATCAAGAATATGGAGGTGGGCTACAGATCTCACCGCTTCCCCTACATCAAATCGGCCCGTCTTTCGAGCAAGCCGATCATCAACGCTCTCAAAGGAGGCGACATCGTGGCTCTCACCACAAAGACGAACGGCCTTGACGTGAGCCATGTCGGAATACTCGTAATAGAAAAAGACGGCCCCCATCTGCTACACGCATCATCTAAAGAAGGAAAAGTAGTCATTGACAAACTCCCGCTGACAGAATACATGCGCAAAGCCCACCAGCTGACCGGCATCAGAGTGCTGCGTCTGCAGGCGCAGTAACCAACACCATAATATATAGAAAAGCAGGGGTCGAAATTTCATCAGTGAAATTTCGACCCCTGCTTTTCTTTCAAATACCATCCAAATCTCTATTCAATACCGTATTCCTTGATTTTGCGATAGAGAGTACGCTCCGATATTTTCAGCTCCCTGGCAGCATCCTTGCGTTTTCCGCCATTACGTTCAAGAGCCCGGCGGATAGTATCGCGCTCGGTTTCTTCAAGAGTGGCAGGCACAACGTCACCTACCCCACCGGAGCGGAATGACGGCACAGAGTCAGCGACTATGACCTCACGACGCAATGGCGAGACAAAGGGCTGAAACTTCACAATCGACCTTACCGGACTTTCAGAAGGTTCAACCTCTTCGATCGACTGATATGATGCGCCGCGAGAAAGAGGCTCGCCATTATCCAAAGCCTCGATCCGCGAATTAAGAGCCTCGATCTGCTGCTGAAGACGCAATATCATTCCGAAGAGAGCTTCGCGCTCGGAAGCATAGTCATGATGCGAATCGGAAGAAGAGGCCACAGGGACATAATTGAGACTTCCGGCTGGAAGGAACGACATGACATCGTCAGCTCCGACTTCACGGCCTGACTCAAACAATGCGATCTGTTCGACCACATTTTTCAGCTGCCTCACATTACCGGGCCAGCGATATCTCATCAGCACCCCACGCGCGCTTTCATCAAGCGTCACCGCCGGCATCGCATAGCGCTCTGAAAAGTCAGAGGCAAACTTACGCGCCAGAAGTGCGATATCCGACCCACGGTCGCGGAGCGGCGGTATGTGGATCGAAACCGTTGACAGTCGATAATACAGATCTTCTCTGAAACGGCCATCGGCAACGGCTTTTGCCATGTCAACATTCGTAGCCGCCACGATGCGCACGTTTGACTTCTGAACCGTAGAGGACCCCACTTTCAGAAACTCACCGCTTTCAAGCACTCTCAGCAGTCGCGCCTGAGTGGTGAGCGGCAGTTCCGCCACTTCGTCAAGAAATATAGTACCGCCGTCGGCCTCCTCGAAATATCCTTTTCTCGAAGATACTGCGCCCGTAAACGAACCCTTCTCATGTCCGAAAAGTTCAGAATCAATCGTACCCTCCGGAATGGCCCCGCAGTTGACAGCTATGTATTTGTTATGTTTCCGCGGCGAGAAACCGTGGATTATCTTCGGAAAAAATTCCTTTCCGGTACCGCTCTCGCCGGTCACAAGAACCGATAGATCAATCGGCGCAACCTGGATTGCACGCGATACCGCAGCCAAAAGGCCGGGTGCATTGCCGACAATCCCATAGCGCTGTTTGGCCTGAACGATTTCATCAGGCAGTTCCTGAAGATTAATCTGCATAAGTAACTCTTCAAAAATTAAACAATCCGATCAGAGGCAAAGCCGGTCATTATTTGATAGACTGCAGGCAATAGGTTTTCTCACGCAAGAAATCTCCGAGCTCCTTTATCGAGCCTGAGTGAGCTTCGATCTCTTCGGGAGATATCGGGTCACCGACCGAGATATGGATCGTGCTGTTTTTCCTGCGGAACACCTCGGCCGGCAATCTCAGAGTGCGGATCTGCCATGAAACTATACCCAGGAAACGAAACCACCAGCTGTTGTAGCCGTGGAAGAAAATCGGAATCACCGGCACCTTCAGCTGCTGGATAAGACGGATGATCGACTCGCGCCACTCGCGGTCCTCAAACTTAAGATGCTTGTTGTAATTGCCCACCGCTCCCGCCGGGAAAAAGCCTATGGGCTCGCCCCTGCGCACCTGCATGATCGCCTCTTTTATACCTTTCATCGACACCGCTTTCTTGGCCGGATCATCGCTTGCAGTCTGATCTACCGCAATGAAATTGGGGCGCATCGCCACTATATAATTCAGGATCATGTTCACCATCACCTTGAACTTCGGGCGACGACGACCTATTATATCAATCAGCGTGATTCCGTCAAGCGCACCGAACGGATGGTTGCTAATGGTGATAAAAGCACCCTCAGGCAGATTGTCGAGCACCTTTTCATTGTCGATCCGCAGCTTTATATTAAGATCTTCAAGCAGACCGCGGCAAAACTGCGGCCCCGGAGTGTCGAAGTTATGACTATGTATCCAGTTGACCTTATCGACTGAGAGGAGCTTCATCAGCCAACCTACCAGACGCTTCTTTCCCTTCAGGAAAGGAGCCATACCGACAATGTCATCATAGTCAAGAACAGTACGTTTGACTTCCTTATTTTGAGTTTGTTCCATTGTAATTCAAGTTAAGAGCAAGTGCAAAATTAAGAAAAATATAGGTAAAACCCGATATATTGTTACCCATAAGCACTAAAAACACAATAAAAATAGCCATTACCAAGCCCCGTTTAGCAAAATTAACACCCAAAAGCAACTGCCAATTGTATAAAAGTGTGAAAATTTTTCTACCTTTGCACACTGCAAAAAGACCAAGAAAATATTCACAATCGCGGCATAAGCGTTTTCTTACTATTTTATGAACTTACTACAACAAAAACTATCCAGATACACAGCTCCTCAGGAAGCAAAAGCCGCCGGGGTTTACCCCTACTTCCGCGCCATTTCGAGCGAACAGGACCCTGAGGTAATCATTGACGGCAAGAAAGTATTGATGTTCGGATCGAACTGCTACACAGGCCTCGTCAATGACCCACGCATCAAAGAAGCAGCCATCGAAGCCACCCGCAAATACGGCACCGGATGCGCCGGATCTCCGTTTCTCAACGGAACCCTGGATCTCCACAAGCAGCTCGAAGCCGCACTTGCTGAATATATAGGCAAAGAAGACGTAATGGTCTATTCAACCGGATTCGAAGTGAATCTCGGAGTTGTCTCAGCCCTTACCGGACGCGAAGACTATATCCTCTGGGATGAGCAGGACCATGCCTCGATCATCGAAGGACGCCGACTCTCATTCAGCCAGCAGTTCAAATATAAGCACAACGACATGGAGTCGCTCGAAAAGCAGCTCCAGCGATGCGACCCCGACAAAGTAAAACTCATTGTCAGCGACAGCGTCTTCTCAATGGAAGGCGATGTGGCAAACGTGCGTGAGATCGTAAAGCTTGCCAAGAAATACAACGCCAGCGTCATGATGGACGAAGCCCACGGCATCGGCGTGTTCGGCGAAGGCGGACGCGGAGTGTGTCACCACTACGGCGTGGCCGATGACGTAGACCTCATCATGGGCACATTCTCCAAATCATTCGCCTCACTCGGCGGATTCATAGCCACAAACAAGGAGATCACCAACTTCCTGCGCCACCACTCACGTTCCTACATCTTCACCGCCAGCATCACTCCGGCCTCTACCGCCGCAGCCCTCAAAGCCCTGGAGATAATGAAAGCCGAGCCCGAACGTCAGGAAAATCTCTGGAAACTCACAAACCATGCACTCGACGGATTCCGCAGCATGGGATTCGAGATCGGCAACACATCGACCCCCATCATTCCGCTCTTCATCCGCGACGACTTCAAGACATTCGCCATCACACGCGACCTCCTCGAAGAAGGAATCTTCGTCAATCCGGTCGTTTCGCCCGCCGTAGCGCCCACCGACACCCTCATCCGCTTCTCGCTGATGGCCACCCACACAATGGAGCAGGTGGACCGCGCGCTTGAAACAATCACAAAAGTATTCCGCAAATACGACCTGCTTCCGTAAAAAAACCGGCGAGACAGGCCACAATCCCATAAACCGGCAGCGGCGTAATCTTCATCAGAGATTACGCCGCTGCTGTTTTTTATATCATCATAACCGTTTCCGGCATAGAGAATATCCTAAAAAATAAGTGAATCATAGACAATCCAAATATCCATAAACAAATATAATCAGACCAAGATAAAGTTATACTAACATCTGTTACTTTACTGCTGAACGGCGATGATGCGACATCCTCGCACAGCGCCATTCTATTCCGATACACCACAACTTTTGTCAGCCTCAAGCTTACGGCTCAGCTCATGGTCAGGCCTGAACTTCAGCTGATCAAAACCCTCGCCATAAGCACCGTTTACATTAGCCTGCGTAATAAAGGCATTCGGATCAAGATCCTTGACCACACGGAACACAGTCACAGCCTCCATCTTGCGACACACAACCAGCAAGAGCTTGACCGGCTGCTTTGAATACCAGCCCATGCCGTCAAGCACAGTCACACCGCGTCGCGGATACTTGTTTATAGCATTCGCAATCCGCTCCCAGTGCTTGGAAACAATAATAAACTGAACCGCCTGACGGTTTGAGTTTATGATCAGATCCAGCATATAGGTCAGAATAAACAGCACTATGAAACCGTAGACCACCCTGGTTATGTCATGGAAAAACAGATAGCTTGAGGATATGATAGCAAAATCGACATAAAGCATAGTGCGGCCCACAGTCATATTAGTTTTCTTCGCCACAATAGCCGCCACGATATCCGTTCCGCCCGTACTGCCGTTATGCGTGAAAACAATACCAAGAGCTATACCTGACAAAACCGAACCGATACACACATTCATAAACGGCTGGCCCGGCACCAGTGCTCCCGGAAAGAGCGGAGGCATAAGAGTGACCACGAGCGAAATCGCCGTGGCACCGTAAAGAGTCTTATAGACAAAAGCCCGGCCGACAACCTTCCAGGCAATCACAAGTAGCACTATATTTATGGCATACTGCGTAATACCGATCAGATAGGGATTACCGGTAAGGAAATACACAATCGTGCCAAGACCGGTCACACCACCTATCACGACCTTCTCCGGAAGAATAAAAGCCGAGAAACCAAAACCATAAATCAAAGCGGCAAGCGTGATCATGATATAATCACGGCTCGACATCCAGAGTTTCGTTTTTGAAAAAGTCATTGTCGATAGAATTATAACAGCGCAAATTTAACTTAAATTATAATTCCCTCCAAACCATTTCGCAGGCAAATTCCCGGCCTGACAAAACATCGGGATACCACATTATAATAATATGAAACAAAATCAATCCGATTTATGCAAGATTATCATTGCCCGTCAGACACACCCCACAATGTAGAATCAGCGCCACACACCGGAAACAATTTGTTAAAAAAACATAAACCACAATTGTCAATCCGCACAAAATCACTACCTTTGCACACCGATTATGTCCAATTAATAAACCAGACGGTTTCAGGACCGAGCTTTTGGCCAAGCGGAGCCCTGATGCAGTCAAAAAGTAATTATCTATTAATTAAACATTTAACGTGGATACTTTAAGTTATAAGACCCTTACCCCCAACGCAGCAAACGTTGAACGCAACTGGGTCGTTGTTGACGCTACCGACCAGGTGCTCGGCCGTCTTTGTGCAAAAGTTGCCCTCATTCTCCGTGGCAAAAACAAACCCAGCTACTCTCCCAACATCGAGTGTGGCGACAATGTCATCATCATCAACGCCGACAAGGTTCGCCTCACCGGCAAGAAATGGACAGACCGTGAATACCTCTCTTACACCGGCTATCCCGGCGGACAGCGCACGGCTACTCCCGAAATCATGATGAAGAAGTCTCTGAACAAGCACATCAAACCCGGCTACCATCCCCTCTTCACCAAAGTGATGAAAGGTATGCTCCCCAAAAACCGCATGGGCCGTGCCATCATTGAAAACATGCACGTTTACAATGGTCCCAACCACCCCCACGAAGCACAGAATCCCGTAGTTATCGACATCAACAAAATTAAATAATTGAAGAATGGAATCAGTTAATGCAGTTGGCCGCCGTAAAGCAGCCGTAGCTCGCGTGATCGTTAAAGAAGGAAACGGTCAAATCACCATCAACAAACGCGCCCTCGATGTGTACTTCCCCTCTTCCATCCTTCAGTACATCGTTAAACAGCCCCTGTCAACACTTGACGTTGTTGAAAAGTATGACATCAAGGTCAACCTCAACGGCGGCGGTTACAAAGGCCAGGCTGAAGCTCTCCGCCTCGCTATCGCCCGCGCTCTCGTCAAGATCAACCCGGAAGACAAGCACGCACTCCGCGTAGAAGGCTTCATGACCCGCGACCCGCGCGTCGTTGAACGTAAGAAGCCCGGTCGTCCCAAAGCTCGCAAGCGCTTCCAGTTCTCCAAGCGTTAATATTCAATTTCTGACTCTCCTCAAGTGTTTAGTATCTAAACCGCTGAGATGGACACGTTCCCTACTCTTCGGTTGTAATTTGTCAAAAGAACGTAAACAACCCAACAACAAATCATGTCAACTCCCAATTTTGACCAACTCCTCGAAGCAGGTTGCCATTTTGGCCACATGAAAAGAAAATGGAATCCTGCAATGGCTCCTTACATCTTCATGGAGCGCAACGGTATCCACATCATCGACCTCTATAAGACTCAGGCCAAGCTCGAAGAAGCTGCTGCAGCTCTCCGCAACATCGCAAAGGGCGGCAAGAAGATTCTCTTCGTAGCTACAAAGAAGCAGGCTAAGGAAATCCTCGCTGAAAAGGCTCAGAGCGTCAACATGCCCTACGTTATCGAACGCTGGCCCGGCGGTATGCTCACCAACTTCCCGACCATCCGCAAGGCTGTGAAGAAGATGACCGCCATCGACAAGATGACAAAAGACGGCACTTTCGACAACCTCTCGAAGCGCGAAAAACTCCAGATCACCCGTCAGCGCGCCAAACTCGAAAAGAACCTTGGCTCAATCGCTGACCTCAACCGTCTTCCCTCGGCTCTGTTCGTAGTTGACGTTTGCAAGGAGCACATCGCCGTTGCTGAAGCAAACCGTCTCGGTATTCCCGTTTTCGCTATCGTCGACACCAACTCTGATCCTTCTAACGTAGACTTCGTTATCCCCGCAAACGATGACGCATCAAAGTCTATCGACCTCATCCTCTCAACCGTATGCGAATCAATCAGCGAAGGTCTTGAGGAACGCAAGGTAGAGAAGGCTGACGAAAAAGCATCTGCCGAAAATTCTGACGCAGCTCCCCGCCGCGAACGTCGCCGCGTGAGCCGCAAGGGCGAAGGCGAAGCTGAAGTAGCTGAAACCGAAGTTGCTGAAGCAGCTGAATAATCAATCCACTCTTTTCACAAACATTCTAAACTCCCACTATACTATGGCAGTTACAATGGCAGAAATCACCAAACTGCGCCACCTCACAAGCGCCGGTTTGATGGACTGCAAAAAAGCCCTCGCCGAAACTGACGGCGACATCGAAGCAGCCGTTGAGATCCTCCGCAAGAAAGGTCAGGCTGTAGCAGCAAAGCGTGAAGACCGCAACGCCGCTGAAGGCTGCGTTCTCTCAAAGAACGAAGGCAACTTCGCTGCTATCCTCGCCCTCAACTGCGAGACTGACTTCGTTGCCAAGAACGAAGGCTTCGTTTCTCTCGCCAAAAAGCTCCTCGACATCGCAGTTGAAAACCGCTGCAAGACTGTCGACGAACTCAAGGCCATCACCGTTGACGGCATCACTGTCGCCGACCTCGTGACCGAAGAGTCAGGCAAGACCGGCGAAAAGACCGAAATCGGCGCTTATGAAGTAGTTGAAGCTCCCACTACCGCTGCTTACAACCACTTCAACAACAAGCTCGCCGCTATCGTAGGCTTCAACCTTCCTGACGTTGACGCTCAGGTAGGCCGCGAAATCTGCATGCAGATCGCATCTATGAACCCCGTTGCCTGCAGCCGCGAAGACGTTCCCCAGGCCACTATCGACCAGGAAATCGCAGTCGCTGTTGAAAAGACCAAACAGGAGCAGATCAAGAAGGCCGTTGAAGCCGCTCTCAAGAAAGCCGGTCTCAACCCCAACCACTTCGATTCTGAAGACCACATTGAGTCTAACATCACCAAAGGCTGGATCACTGAAGAAGATGCAACCAAGGCTCGTCAGATCATGAAAGAAACAGCTGAAGCAAAAGCTGCCAACCTCCCTGAGGCCATGATCCAGAACATCGCCAACGGCCGTCTCAACAAGTTCTTCAAAGAAAGCTGCCTCATGGAACAGGAATATGTTCAGGACAGCAAGCTTTCTGTCGGTCAGTTCCTCGAACAGACCCGCAAAGGCCTTGTCGCTGTTGCGTTCAAGCGCGTAAACCTCAACCAGGACTAATCCTCCCGGCCAAGAAAGTCATAACAACGCAATACTCCGTGAACGGGTGCTGAATAAATGTCAGCACCCGTTCATTTTTCTCAGAATCCGGGCCGCATCACCGTCCCCCCTGACCTGCTGATCGGCAGTAACATCCGCAGCTTACCGCAAAGCCACTTTTGTCGATTGAAAATCCTGTGACGTCCAATTATTTTGCCACTTTGACCGAAAATAATTATTTTTGTGATCTATGAGTGAAATTCTTACCCGGCAGCGCATCACCACATTTCTGACTCACCTGCTCTGCATAACCATACTGTTCATACTTCCGGAGGTGCTGACCTCACTCTCCTCTCCGGCCCATCCATTGCGCCTGTGGGTCTATGCCAAGGCCCTTGTGTATATCGCTGTCTTCTATATAAACTATTACTGGATCATCGAAAAGTCGCTTGACAAGCCTCATCGGGTTGTCAGGTTCGTGGCATCAAACCTACTGCTCATAATTGTAGCCATGATCCTCATCTATCTGGTGTGGCGGTTCCGTGAATTTCTTGGAGGGAAAGCGCCTAAGACCAAACATCTTCACCTGTCAGAAGGCATCTACATCGCAAAATGGGTCAGCATCATGTCGCGCGACCTGGTTATGGTAATCCTTGTCATCGGCCTCGCCACAGCCTTGCGCCTCGGCGACAAATGGCTGATGCTCGACCGCAAACAGAAAGACCTGATCAGCGCACAGCATGAAGAGGAACTGAAAAATCTGAAAAGCCAGCTCAATCCACATTTCCTCTTCAACACGCTCAACTCAATCTACGCACTCATAGCCATCTCACCGGAAAAAGCCCAGGAAGCAGTGCATGAACTGAGCCGGCTGCTGCGTTTCGTGCTTTATGACAATCCCACCTCAGTCTCTATAAAGCAGGAATTTGACTTCATCACAAACTATATCAGCCTCATGCGGCTTCGACTGAACTCAGGCATTAAACTCGACATCAGACTTGACATCGACAGTGATGGCGGACAGGACATACGAGTCGCCCCCCTGCTGTTCATAACACTCATTGAAAACGTCTTCAAGCATGGCATCCATACCCCGGAAGTGCCTCTGACCATCCACATTCTGGCAGCCGGCAACCGGATCGAATGTCATACATCAAACGGCTACATACCCTCAGACAAAAGCCCTGAGCACAATGCACTCTCCCCCTCAGGTGGAATCGGCATGGTCAATCTCCGCAGGCGCCTGCATCTGATCTACGGTCCGGCAGCCGAACTGAAAGTCTCTACTGCCGATGGCCTCTATCAGGTCTGGCTGAGCATTCCGTCAACTCTCAAATAAGAGAATGTCAAACAACCGTCAAAAACCAGTCTCCAACCTCTATAACCAACTGACCTATGCAGACCCTTCGCTGTTGCGTGATCGACGACGAGCCCTTGGCTTCGGGCCTCATCCGTTCATATATTGAAAAGACACCGTTTCTTGAAATCGCAGGCGAATTTTCATCGCCTCGTGATGCTGTCTCCACCATTCTCAACAACGATATAGACATCGTATTCCTTGACATACAGATGCCCCAGCTGAACGGCATCGAATTTGCCCGCATCATCCCTGCCGACACCCGCATTATATTTACTACGGCTTATTCCGACTACGCGGTTGAAGGTTTCCGGGTCAACGCCCTTGACTATCTGCTCAAACCTATCAGCTACGAGGAATTTCTTGCAGCCGCAAGGCGAGCTCTTGCCTGGTACGAGATGAAACACCAGTCCGATTCGTCAAAATTACAGTCGCAGGTCTCTCCCACTGAGAAAGCGGACGAATATATAATCGTCAAAAGCGAATACAAGCTGGTCCAGGTCCGCATAGCCGACATTCTCTATATCGAAGGCCTCAAGGACTACGTCAAAATCTATGTGGAAGGATCAGAAAAATCCATAATGACGCTGCTGAGCATGAAAGCACTCGAACAGACCCTGCCTTCCGACACCTTCATGCGCGTCCACAGATCATATATCGTCAATCTGTCAAAGATAAAAGTCATCGAGCGCAACCGCATCATCTTCGGACGCACACAGATACCGGTCTCTGAAAGCTACAAAGACACTTTCGCCGAATTCATTGCCAGGCGCACTTTAGGCTGACCTCCACACACCTCTGCGCCATCACGGCGCAATATCAACGGCTAACCCCATACACAATGCAGGGCCGGTCATCTCGACCAACCCTGCATTGCTTTATACCTTCTCCGTCCAAAGCTAAAAAGACGGACTAATTACAAAATAGAAGCTTTAACTAATATTGCATTCGTACTATCTTTTACGCGATTCAAACCATCGCGATTTCTCGTTGTGCTGTTTATAAGACGAAAGAACCATGCCCAAAGTTACACCCCACCCGACCTTTTAACCTAAGTTAACTAAAATTCATCCTGACTGCGGGCCGGATCCGCTTTAAAAGCTTGCTTAAGAGGGTGTTTAATAACAACCTCTTAAACCAACTGACAGCTCCGGGCGTTAGACAGACAAGTCACTTGTCAAACTATCATCCGCTTTTGAGCACATCAGAAAAAATGAAGAGAATCGTAATCATGGGCGCCACATCCGGAATCGGACTCCGTGTGGCAGAAATCTTCGCAAAAGCCGGCTGGCTCGTAGGAGCCGCAGGGCGCAATGAGAAAGTCATGCGCAAACTTCAGTCAGACTTTCCTGACCGCATCCGCTATGCGCGGATCAATATTGACGACGCAGCATCTCCAGCCCACCTCCGTGATCTCATCGGAAGGCTCGGCGGAATGGACATATATTTCCACGTAGCAGGCATCGGATATGAAAACGAGGCTCTTGTGACAGACCATGATGCGGCCACCGCACAGACAAACGTGGTCGGCTTCACCCGCATGATCGACACGGCTTTCAGATATTTCCGTGAACACGGAGGCCGAGGGCGCATCGCTGCCGTGACATCCGTAGCCGGCACAAAGGGAATCGGACAACTCGCATCCTATTCTTCATCCAAGAAATATCAGCAGACCTATCTGACCGCTCTCGACCAGCTCGCCGGGATGCAGAATCTCGACATTTCATTCACAGACATCCGCCCCGGCTGGATACGCACTCCGCTGCTCAACCCCGACAGAGTCTACCCGATGACAATGAGCCTTGACCACGCAGTGGCAAGCATTGTCCGCGCCATCATAAAGCGCCGGAGACTGTGCATAGTCGACTGGCGATGGAATCTGGCAGTAAGACTCTGGAGTCTCATCCCCGACCGCATCTGGGAACGCATTCCGGTCAATGTCTCCGCCCCTGCCACTCCGGCCCAGGAGAAAACCGACGAATCCGTCGAAAAGACTCTCGCCCGGCCCGAACCTCCGGCAGAAGTCAAAGTCCCGAAAAGCGTAACAGCATAAGGCATCATAACGGTCATCCCCCGCACATCACCTGAGTCAGATCACGGTTGAATGTGCGGGGGATGTCGTGTTGTATATTAAGATCTTGTTAAAAAACAATCTCTAAGTCCGGACGTTGCTTATTTCACACGTATCATATACTTCAGAGAAATCTCTATCGAGTTGTTACGTGAGGCCGCAAAGAAATCACGCTTTGAATCCTTGAAGATATTTCCAAGGCCGAAATAGTAGCGGCCTTCGAGCATTATGGAGTGGCGGCGCTTTATCACAAGCTCCATACCGGCCCCACCGACAATACCGTAGTCAAACTTGCGGTCTACTGCCATTGCCAGCTGCTCATTCGTTCGGAAAGTTTCCGGTTTTGGAAAATTTGGTACGTCTTGATAATTGTTATAATCGAAATTGGCATCAATCGAGCTGCCGAGCAAAAATCCCACCTCAGGTCCGAGATTGAAAAAACCACGGACTTTCTGTGACCCGAAATAGATATGTGTCATCACCGGGATCGAGACATAGGTCAGAGTGCGTGAATATCTGAATTCCGGCGCTTCGTCCTTAGCAAAATCCTCGGCCCATCCGCGCTGCGTCACGTTGATCTCTCCGATCAGACCGAAGATCTTCTCCTCCGTGTAGCGGCAGGAAAGACCCATAGTGAGTCCCTGGGTGAATTTCTGATGCACCTCAGGGCTGAATGACATGCGCGACAATGTAGCCCCCGCCTTTCCTCCGATCGAGAAGTTTGGCGAGTATTCTCTCTGGGCCATCACAGTGACAGGCAGCAGGAGTGCCAGCGCAACAAGCAGCCCGACCCGTCCGGCAATCATACGAAATACCTTTCCAGCCATCAGAGATTGATTTTTTCAATTAGGCCGCCGGTGCGGAAGTTGATGAGATAAAGCACATTGTTGCACTGCCCCTCGGCACCTTCCGGAGTCGTGAACGAATAGCCGTTCTGCACGCCGTCATAACGCGCAACCGGGTTCTTCAGATAATCCAGCACGAACATTCCGGTGTCGAAACCGAGCAGTCCCTGACGCGGTATGGCATTTTCCATTCCGGCTCCATACCAGCCTTTGAAGCGGTCTTCCATGCGACGGGTGCGCACGTTGTCATCGTCGACAAAGAAACGCGAATACACCGTGGTATTGAGATTGTGCATGTTCTGCAGAGTCTCGCCGCGGAATGTCACCCACTCAGGATAACCTACAAGCTTGACCATCGGGAGTCCGGCGTTGTCGCGCCACTCTATGATAGCGGGCATTATGCGGTTGAGATCGCTCTGACGGGCAGACAGCGGTATAAATGTGTAGTTCCCGTCAGACTTAAGGCTTTTTAGATCGGCCGGAGTCAGTTTTGCCTCGGCCGAGATGGTCTTCCACTCAATCCCTTTTGACTCAAGACGCGATTTAAGCGCCGAGATGAAGTCTGACTTATCCGTATTCGCGCCGTCTGCCAGAGATACAAAGACGGGAGTCGAATACGCCAGTCGTCCGGCAATTGCTTCAGCGGCCTTGTCGATCATACGCTGCGAGGGAATATTGCCTTGCATCACGGCCGGATTGGTCTGATAGCATTCATCGCGGACTATAAAGGCGTTGAGCACTTTTATGCCGTTGTCACGCCCGAATTCGCCGAGAATAGCCAGCTGGTCTGACGAATCGGGGGCTATTATCATGCGATGGGCTTTCAAGGTGCTGTCAGAAGTCAGCTGACGGACTTTCGCAGTGGAGCCTTCAGTGTCATAGGCAGTCACTTTTACCGGGACTCCATTGTGGCGCATACTGTCTACGGCAATCAGAAATCCTTTATAGAATTCAGTGTAGCGCTGCGCACTCTTTGACGGTGTTTCTTCCTTGAGCATAAACGGCAATACCACCGCTACCGAAAGTTCCTCTTTAGCCTCCGGAGTCACACCGGATGCACGGGCAAGGTCATCGACTGAGACCGTGCCGTCAGTTCCGACCGGAATCAGGCCTGACGGAGAAGCCTGCTGCTCTGCCGCTACTGCTCCCTGCGGAGCCGGAATGCTCAGCACTTGGCCTTCTTTCAGGATCGTAATACCCGGATTGGCGGCTTCAAGCTGCTCCACGGTGATTCCGTGGGCATTGGCTATGGAATAAAACGTCTCTTTCTTTTTTACTATATAGCCTTCAGGAGCTGTGCGGATTACCGTGGTGCCCTGCGAGGCTGCTCCGGGAGCCGCTGCACTGGCCGCTGAATTATCTTCGCCGACAACCGGAGCGGTCAGATGAAGAGTCTGACCGGCCTTCAGCCCTTCGCGGACTACGGGGTTCTGCTCAATCAGCGCATCGGTGCTTATTCCGTATTTTTTAGCGATTCCATAGATAGTCTCCCCTTTTGCCACGGTGTGGCTCAGCATACGCACTCCGTGACGGTTGGCATTGTCCGGAGTCAGCACCTCGCTTTCTTCAACCGGGAAGAACAGCATCGAGCCTGACTTCAGTCCGTCGGCCACTGAGGGGTTAAACTTCACAAGCTCGTCTTTGCTGATGCCGAACTTATGGCAGAGAGAATAAATGGTCTCCTTGTTCTCTACGGTATAATAATGATATGAACGTCCGTTTATCACTTTGACAGGCAGGTCTTTCACTGCGGCGTCAGCCGTGATGCCGGCTGCCAATGCGAGAGAACAGAGGGCAGATATGGTCAGTCTACGAAATTTCATGTGCTTATGACTAAAAACTTCCACAAAGATACATCAAATTCTTTGAGTATGTTTACTTTTAACACCGATTATACGGATTTTTTTGGAGTCAATGTAAAAAATGGGGTGTTAAAATCCGCAGCCAGCGGGTGTCCGGAGGACACTGATTTACTCGTAGCCCCCGACACCGCAGCGCACAGCGCGTAGGTGTCGGGGGGGAAAGACATTCAATAAATTGTGGTGTCCGGTCGAGGACACCGATTTACCGCCCCGGATGGCTACGCAAAACCGATTCAAAACATCACATATAAAGAAACCGGCGTCCCGCAGACAAATGCTGCAGGACGCCGGCTGATTCTTTGTTCCGTGAAGAATGGATTATTTCTTCTTGCGGTTGCCGTAACGGCTCATGAACTTGTCCACGCGACCGGCGGTATCGACAAGCTTCTGCTTACCGGTGAAGAAGGGGTGTGACGAGCTGGTGATTTCAAGCTTAACCAGGGGATAGGTCACGCCGTCAACTTCGATTGTTTCCTTTGAGGCTACAGTGGAGCGAGTGATGAAGATTTCATCGTTCGACATGTCCTTGAATACTACTTCGCGGTAGTTGGAAGGATGGAGATCTGCTTTCATTTTATTTCGTGATTTTTTTGTTGTCAGAAGTTATCGTTGCGCTGGTAGGACGCGTAGATTCGTAATGGCGGTGCAAAGGTAAGGATTTTAATTTATTTATCAAAACTTTTCAGCCATCATTATGAATTGAGAAATTATTATTGTGCAAGAATTTGCATGTAACAGCGTAATGGGGTCTCGACCGGCGGCTGACTATTCTGTGTAGAAGTCGATCAGGCGGGTCATGGCTCTGCGGCAGGCCGGGCAGAAGTCAGGAGCTGTGTTGGTGCGCATACGGCAGTCATCGGCGGGCCGATACACTCCATGAAAAGAGTAACCGCCACCCTCATAAAGTCCTACGGGCCATTTGGATGCTTCAGAAACCGGCGTGGGCTGCGGTGCGCCTTTGGGAATCAGATCTTTCCACTTGCTCTCAAAATCGACCAGCGTGGTGATGTTCGGTTCCCAAGGCTCCACATCTGCGGGATAGGCCTCGTCATTGGTCTCGGTCTCATAGAAATATTCATCAGCCAGGCCGCCGAAACTGTGGCCGAATTCATGGACCACCACAGGCCGGAAATTCGCGTGACGCGAAGTGGTCAGCGTATAGCTGTTATATATGCCACCGCCGCCATACTCCGGAGTGTTTGCCAGAATTATGATATGTTCATAAGGTATTCCGGCCAAGGCGTCATGAATATCCCTGACATGCAGGCTCGTCAGATAGCGGTTAGAATAAAATGTGCTGAAATGCGAAGAGAATGCCGTGGATTTCCATTCGCCCAGACGGGGCACACTCACGCCGGAATCGGCCGAAGGTGTGGCCACGGCGACAAAATTGAACTTGTCGGCCCGCGACTTGAACGGCTCGTAGGAAAGTATTGCATCGACTGCCGTACGGGCATGACGATAGAAACTGTCCATCTCCGCTCTTGTATAGCCCTCGGCAAGAATAGCCACATCTATGGCATCCTTCGGATCACCGCCACGGTGGATGTAGCGGTGCTCCGCCACCCGGCCGTGGCCTTTCCTCGTGATCAGAATATCTTTCGGATCAAACCGGTGGGTCATCGAGGCTATAGGCTTATGGCGGTTGTCAAGCAGCTCGACGCTTATGCGGGCCGGAGAGACCGGATAAGGCAGAAGCACCGTGTGCTCGAAAGCCTTTGCTACTTCTGAAGCCTCCTCGGTGGTAAGCCACTCATGATAGAGAGAAGAGAACGATGTGCGGTAGAGCGTGTCACCGTCGGCCTCTGAAACCATTGTGACCGTGCCGTTTCCAAGCAAAGGCAGTTCCGACATTCTATGGCGCCGGCCGGCCCATCCGTCGATTCCCGACTGACCGGCAAGAGATACCGCTCTGCCGCCGGCGGGAGTGGCTGTGAAGAGATAGTCGACACGCAGGGTGCGGTCTTCAAACTTCCGGCCGAAATCAGAAGAGGATGTCTCGCGTATCTGAGCAGACTGTGTCCCGCCTTTCAGCCCGGCCTCCATCACATCGGCGACCAGAGAATTCATATAGAGCTCCAGATTGCTGTAACCTGATTTACCTATGAGACTGCCGTCAGAAGCATCATCCGGATCAAGACCGTTGGACCTTTCCCAGTCATCGGGAATCCCGTCGCCGTCAGTGTCGGCCGGAGCCACACCGCTGTTCAGAGCAGGCCAGCCGCGCGATCCGTCGGCATAGACAACCTCATCCTGAGTGTCAATGATGCCGTTTTTGCCGAATGACGCATTGCCCTCACGCACGTCACTGATGACAAGACTGTCATAGGCATCACGGCAAAGCGAGGCTCCGGCGCAGTCGAGCACCCGTTCATAGGCTTCGCGGGCTGTATGGGTAGTCACCGTCTCAAAGTCCATAGGCTCATCGAGACGGATTTCATCCGCAATGGATTTATCCCAATAACCGTCACAGCCGGCAGGTTTTATCTGGCGCTTGACGCCTACGCCCCAGTTGTCGGCTCCGACTGCTGCGATGTCATGGTTCTCGTTGCCGCTCACATAAAAGCGGCCCCATTTGTGAAGCATCGGGCGCCATACGTTCCAGTCTATTTTCAGTTTATGTCCGTCAACTTCGATACTGTTGTCGGCCATGTCGATCTCAAAAATGCGCCTGCCTACACTAACGCGGTTCACACCCTTGCGCCCCTTGCCCTCACGCAAGCCTTTGACATCGTCGCGGCTCAGGCTTGTGCCGAACAGGCGGTTATAGTCTTCAGCAAGCCCGCGGCCGTTGAGACAGTACTGCACGGTGCGTATTCCGGGACCCGCTATGCGCTCAGGCATGGTGTTTGTGGTCTTGCCGGGTTTAAAATAATTGTTGACTATGTTCACAGTCATGCCCTCGCCTCCATAGCATCCGTTTGAGCCGTAGTTATAGATCACGTTGTTACGCAGATCCATGCGCTCGTCAGTCTGGGTGTGCGGGCTCGGTCCGAGACGCGGTGTGCGCGACGTATGGTTTGCCACAAGGTTGTGATGATAGCTTGCGCCGCTGCCGCCCCAGTTTCCGCCGTAGCCGTGAGCACCTTTCTGATGGCCGCTGTTATGGAGACTGTGGGATGCGATGCACCACTGCACGGTGAAGTCAGTCATACCGTAGACCGAGATGCACTCGTCAATGCTCCAGCTCACGGAGCAATGGTCAACCATCACATTGCGATGACCGCTGCCGCCGAGACCGTCGCCTTCGTGATGGGCCACTTCACGGTCGCCGAGACGAAAACGCATGAAACGGACTATCACATTGTCGGCCTGGATGAGAAACGGATAGTCGGCAATGCAGACTCCATCGCCGGGAGCGGTCTGTCCGGCTATCGTCACATCCGGATTTTCAAGCCGCAGGGGCGATTTCAGGAAAATAGTGCCGTCGACATCAAAAACGATTGTTCGCGGGCCGGACTGATTGCAGGCATAGCGGAATGAACCGGGACTGTCATTGTCATCAAGAGTCGTGACATGATACACCCGGCCGCCACGGCCGCCGGTGGTCCACATGCCGAAGCCCTCTGCGCCTGGGAAAGCGGCTACCGAAGGCCTGATCCATACGGAGGGTACCGTTTCTTTTTGCATCACCTTACGCTGACGGTCAGGTCGCATCGAACGCGGGAAACCGTCAGGAGGCAAGGCATAGCCACTTGAAGCCAGCAGCATGGCGACTGTCAGCAAATTAATCCGTTTCATCATATACACTTTCATAAAATTCACGGCAGGAACGCCTTTTCAAGCGCCCCTGCCGAGAGAGTTAATATTTCATATCCAAGGGATTATCACCCCTTATTATTTCACAAGGAACTTCTTTCCGTCACGGATATAGATGCCGGGGAGCAGCGGCTCCTTGACTTCGACACCCATGATGTTGTAGATCTTGCCGTTGCCCTGAGGCTTGGCGGGATCAATGACGATATCCTCGATGCCGGACTGGTCGCCAAGCTCATAGCAGAAGCCGGAGACACGACCGGTTCCTGAAACTTCGGTCAAAGTATATGTGCCGGCAGGAAGAGTCCAGGTAAACTGCCAGAAGCTGTTTGAGCTGCTTGTCGGATCTTCTTCGCTGTCAGCTACCTTTGTCAATGCAACCGTGGGGTTAGCCTGATCATACATATTTACGGCATTCTCCTTGTTGCCGCCTGTGCGAAGATATGCCGTCAGCGTAAGAGCATTTTTGACAGTCACAATCAGAGGAGATTTGGAATCCTGTTCGCCTGCAGGATTAGCTGCAGAAGGAGCTTTACCACGCATTTCGATCCAGCCGAAGAATGACTGTCCGTCGGGATAGACATAAGCCTTTCCGTCACCACCGCCGGTAGTGGCGTAATATGTGGCGATCTTGATGTTGTCATCTTCATAAAGGGTCTCATTTGCGCCGAACGATGTGAGTTTTTCAGGGTTAACCGAAATTTTACCCGGAGCGTCATCTTCGTCATCGCCACCGCCTGAAGGATTATAGCTGTTGACACTATTGTCATTCACAGGATCTTCAGCGGCATTGTAAAGGTTTATGTCAAATACCGGGAGGGTAACTGCGGCATCATTGTAGGTAAGCTGTCCGTTAAGAAGCTTGCCTCCGGACACACATCTGTCCATCAGAGTTTGTACCAGAGAATTCAGATAGACTTCAAGATTTGTAAATCCTGATTTTGAACGCTGGGCGCCGTCTGAAGGATCATTGGGGTTGAGACCGTTCTTAGTCTCATATTCATCGGGCATACCGTCACCGTCAGTGTCCTTGAGAGCTGCTTCTGATTTAAGAATAGGGAGTTTGGTAGTGGCATCATAATCAACACCGGCCTTATATGTAGACGGGTATTCGATATCGTCTACGGTATTGATAAAGCCTGTTCCCATCTTGTTGCCTGTAAGATTACCGCTGTTATCATACTCATTACCGGTACCCATCACTGTTGTAGCAGCCCTGGCATTCGCAAGAATCGAAGCGTCATAGGCATCACGGATGGGAGCAAAACCTGGCATCCGACATGCTCCGGCAAAATTGACAACCTGAGCATATGCATTCTGGCTTGTATGCGTAGTGGTATATTCAAACTCGATAGGCTTGTCGAGTTTCATCTGCTTTTTGATTGCTTCCCTCTGTGTGTTTGTAGTGGCAAGATCATCCCAGTCAGACCAGGAAATCTGATTGTAGATACCATTTGCCCAGTTGTCATCCTTGACGGCAGAGACACTCTTATTTTCATTGCCGTCTACATAATATGTGCCGATTTTATGGAGTGCATCCGCATAGGCCGGGGCATTTGTGACATAATCGACTGTACGCACACCGATACCGGCAACACGCGAAGCCTTATAGGCGGTAGAGCCTGTAGCTGTGACATATTTATTACCGGGACCGGGAATGTAGTAGTTATTGACAATGTTGACATTCATGCCTTCACCACCGTAGCAACCTTCACCGGAATAGTTGTAGATGACATTGTTACGCATGTCCATGTACTCTTTGAGCTGGGTCGACGGACGCGGGCCAAGGCGGGGAGCACGTGAAGTGTGGTGAGCCATCAGATTATGATGATATGAAGCATACTCACCGCCCCAGTTGCCACCGTAGCCGTGATTGCCCTTTGAGTGGCCTGAGTGAACGAGGGAATGAGACACGATGCACCACTGCACGGTTGTGTAGCTGGTTCCGCTGAATGACAGACATTCGTCAAGGCTCCAGCTGACAGAACAGTGGTCAATGATGATGTGCTTGTGGTCAAGACATCCGAGAGCATCCCAGCCGTCGGCACCACCGGCAGTGGCATTCTTATTGCCGAGACGGAAACGCATGAAACGGATGATGACATTGTTTGCACTGATCGAGAAAGGATAGTCGGCAATGCAGATACCATCGCCGGGAGCGGTCTGTCCGGCTATGGTGAGGTTGCCGTTTGTTAGTTTGAGTTCAGAAGTCAGATGTATTGTTCCTGAAACATCAAAGACAATAGTTCTCGGACCTGACTGATTGCAGGCATAACGGAAAGAACCGGGATTGTTGTTGTCTTCAAGAGTTGTTACATGATAAACAGCTCCACCGCGACCACCTGACGTGTAGCGGCCATAGCCCTCGGCTCCCGGAAATGCTTCAAGACGTCCTGTGGTCTCGGCAAATCCGAACATAGAGCAGAGCAATGCCACCAAGGTGAATATTGCAAATCTTTTCATGTTGTGTAGATAAGGGGTAAATTTGATGTATTAAGGTATAGAATTTTAATTTAAGGCATTCTTTCTCAGTATGCAAAGATAGATGATTTTTCGGCCACAATCAAATAAAATCTACCATTTCCCGTATTTTTCGCATCAAAATCCGCAGTTTTGATGATTATTAAGAATTGCCGTCCTATGATGAATCCCGAAGCGAAACCTTATGTTCGGTTTTGCTTCGGGATTAATTAGAGAGAGGCAATTGCTTTCAGAAGAGTCCGGAGGATATTGCAAGACCTCTCATTCCGCGGCGAGACGGTAGATAGCCTCGGTGTCTTCTTTGCCAAGAGTGATATAGCCGCCTATCTGCGGGCCTTTGTTTTCATGAAGCTTGCTGACGAGCAAGTCAAAATCAGGCGCTTCAATGCCGAGTGCTTTCATGGTGACTGGCAGACCGATCGAGCTGAAGAATCCGCGCAGGCAGCAGACGGTCTCGGTGGCCGCTGCTGTGTCATCATGCTCGTTCACGTCAAAGACTCTGCGGCCGAACTGCGCCACTTTGGCAGGCTTGACGCGTGACACGTATTCGAGCCATGCAGGCACTATTACGGCGAGTCCGGCTCCGTGGGTCACTCCGTAGATGGCGCTCAGCTCATGCTCCATGAAGTGGGAGGCCCAGTCTTCACGCCGTCCGCATCCGCAGATGCCGTTGTGGGCGAGGGTTCCGCTCCACATTATATTGGCGCGGGCCTGGTAATCGTCAGGACAGGCCATTACTTTGGGGGCTTCCGCTATTATGGCTTTCAGCAGCCCTTCGGCCAGACGGTCGGTCACCTCGACATCTTCTGTGGGTGAGAAATAGCGCTCCATGATGTGGACCATCATGTCGGCGATGCCGCTTGCAGTCTGATAAGGCGGAAGAGTGAATGTCAGTTCCGGGTTCAGGCAGGCGAATTTCGGCCGCAAAGCTGTGTCGGTCCTGAGCGAGAGTTTCAGCAGTCCGTCAATACGGGTTATCACTGAGTTTCCGCTGCCCTCGCTGCCTGCGGCTGGAATTGTCAGCACCACTCCGAGAGGCAAGGCCGATCCCACAACGGCTTTTCCGGCAAAGAAGTCCCAGAAGTCTCCGTCATAAGGCACTCCGCAGGCTATGGCCTTGGCAGTGTCGATCACAGAGCCGCCACCCACTGCGAGCAAGGCATCTACCCCACTCTGCCGGCACCGGTCTATGCCTTCATAGACCAGATCGTCGGTCGGATTTGGCTTGACACCTCCGAGGGTGACAAAAGAGATGCCTTCAGCGCCGAGTGAGGCTGTGACGCGATCAAGCAATCCGCTCTTCACAGCCGAGCCGCCGCCATAGACGATCATGACATTTTTCCACTCCGCGTTTTTGCAAAGACGGCCTACTTCATTCTCAACCCCTCGGCCAAACAGATAGCGCGTAGGGGTGCAAAAGGTGAAATTATCCATTGGTCATACATTATTATAATAAACGCGGCAGAGGGACGCAATTCAAAGCGTCGTCACAGCAGACTGTCGGTAAGCGGCAGCCTGCTGCGGGCGCTCTGAAATGCGTCCCCCTGCCGATATGTTTTCCATTGATTCAAACAATCAGGGAAAACATCAGGGAAATTCTATTATTCTTCTCCTTCAAGGAGTTCAAGCATCTTGATTGCCGAAACCGGGATGCGGGTACCGGGGCCGAAGATGGCGGCGACACCTGCCTTGTAAAGGAAGTCATAGTCCTGAGCGGGGATCACACCGCCGGCAGTCACCATGATATCCTCACGGCCAAGTTTCTTGAGCTCCTCGATCACCTGCGGAATGAGAGTCTTGTGACCTGCGGCAAGTGAAGAGACACCGAGAATGTGGACGTCGTTCTCAACCGCCTGACGGGCTGCTTCGGCGGGAGTCTGGAACAGCGGGCCCATGTCAACGTCGAAACCGCAGTCAGCATAGCCGGTGGCTACTACCTTGGCACCGCGGTCGTGACCGTCCTGGCCCATCTTGGCGATCATGATACGGGGTTGACGACCTTCGCGCTTGGCGAATTCTTCGCACATCTGCTGAGCCTTCACGAAGTCAGGATCAGCCTTGGTTTCTGATGAGTACACGCCTGAAATGGTTCTGATTACTGCTTTGTAACGGCCTACGACGTCTTCGCAGGCATCGGAGATTTCGCCCAGTGTGGCGCGCAGACCGGCAGCCTTGACAGCGAGGTCGAGGAGGTTGCCTTCCTTGGTGCGGACACACTCGGTGATGGCGGCGAGGGCTTTCTTGACAGCCTCTTCGTCACGATGGGCCTTGAGGTCGACGAGACGGGCCACCTGGTCTTTGCGCACTTCGGTGTTGTCGATTTCAAGGATGTCGATGGGATCTTCGTGGTCGAGACGGTATTTGTTGATACCAACGATTGTCTGACGGCCTGAGTCGATGCGGGCCTGAGTGCGGGCCGAAGCTTCTTCGATACGCATTTTGGGCAGACCTGATTCGATGGCCTTGGCCATACCGCCGAGTTTCTCGATTTCCTGGATGTGTTCCCAGGCACGGTGAGCGATCTCGTTTGTGAGGGCTTCCACATAGTAGCTGCCGCCCCAGGGATCGACCTGCTTGGTGACCATAGTCTCTTCCTGGATGTAGATCTGGGTGTTGCGGGCGATACGAGCGGAGAAGTCGGTCGGGAGGGCGATCGCTTCGTCAAGCGCGTTGGTGTGGAGCGACTGGGTGTGGCCGAGAGCGGCACCCATTGCCTCGATACATGTACGGCCCACGTTGTTGAAGGGGTCCTGCTCGGTGAGCGACCAGCCTGAAGTCTGAGAGTGGGTGCGCAGTGCAAGCGATTTGGGGTTCTTCGGGTTGAACTGCTTGACGATCTTGGCCCAGAGAAGACGGGCTGCGCGCATCTTGGCCACTTCCATGAAGTAGTTCATGCCGATAGCCCAGAAGAATGACAGACGCGGAGCGAAGGCGTCGATATCGATGCCTGCATTGATACCGGCACGGAGATATTCGAGACCGTCGGCGAGAGTGTAGGCAAGCTCGATGTCGCATGTCGCACCGGCTTCCTGCATGTGGTAGCCTGAGATGGAGATCGAGTTGAACTTGGGCATGTTCTGCGAAGTGTATTCGAAGATGTCGGCGATGATTCGCATCGAGAATTCCGGCGGATATATATAGGTGTTACGCACCATGAACTCCTTGAGGATGTCGTTCTGGATTGTACCGGCCATTTCTTCGAGTTTGGCACCCTGTTCGAGACCTGCGTTGATATAGAATGCGAGCACGGGGAGAACGGCTCCGTTCATTGTCATGGAGACTGACATCTTGTTCAAGGGAATTCCCTCGAAAAGAACTTTCATGTCTTCAAGCGAGCAGATCGAAACGCCGGCTTTTCCCACGTCGCCTACCACGCGTTCGTGGTCTGCGTCATAGCCGCGGTGTGTGGCAAGGTCAAAGGCCACTGACAGACCCTTCTGACCGGCTGCGAGGTTGCGGCGGTAGAAGGCGTTTGACTCAGCTGCGGTCGAGAAGCCTGCATACTGGCGGATGGTCCAGGGGCGCAGAGGATACATGGCGCTGTACGGGCCACGGAGGAAGGGAGGAATACCTGACACGTAGTTGAGGTGTTCGAGTCCTTCAAGATCCTGCTTGGTATAGATGGGCTTGACGGGGATAAGTTCCGGGGTGATCCAGTCTTCCCCCTGAGTTTCGGGGACACGGAGATCGCCGAAAGCGTCGTTAACGATGTCTATTTCTTTGAAATTGGGTTTCATGTCTGAATGTTGATGGGGGTTGACGTATTACTTCTTGAGGAGTTTGTCGTTGAAAGCGCGGAGAGTGTCGAGCACATTGCAACGCACATGAACGAAGTCGTTGATTCCGATTGCCTTGAGATCGTCGGTGCAGGCAGGTGCGCCGGCAACAACGAATTCAGCGCGTCCGTCGAGATACTTGAATGCGGCGGGTGCGAATTCGGCATATTCGTCGTCGCTTGAGCAGAGCACCACTATGTCGGCACCATTTTCAAGAGCTGCGTCAACGCCCTGTTCTACAGTGTCAAAGCCGAGGTTGTCAATGATCTCATAACCTGCACAGCCGAAGAAGTTGGTGGAGAACTGTGCGCGGGCAAGACGCATGGCAAGATTTCCGATGGTCAGCATGAACACTTTCGGACGGTTTGAAGCGGCTTCTGTGGCAAGACGGAGTGCTTCAAAGTCACTTGCGGCACGCTTGGTGGGAAGTCCGGCGGGAGTTTCGCATCCGTCGCCCTGACCGCCACAGGCGCAGGCAAGCGAGCCTTTGAGATCCACGATCTTGTCAGCAGCCATTTCATTGATATTGGGATACTGGTTGGTTCCGAGGAGGATCTCTTTGCGGCGGGCCACGTCGGTGTGACGCTTTTCGGCGCTTTCACGGATCACTTTCTGAACCTCGTCATTGTTGCAGCAGGCAAGGAAGCCGCCCTTGTCCTCTACTTCGAGGAAGAGTTTCCAGGCTTCTTTTGCAATAGAGACGGTGAGGGTCTCCACATAGTAGCTGCCGCCGGCGGGGTCGATCACCTTGTCAAGATGGCTCTCTTCTTTCAGAAGGAACTGCTGGTTGCGGGCAATTCGCTCAGAGAATTCATCGGGAGTCTTATAGGGAAGATCGAAGGGAAGCGAAGTGATTGAGTCGACACCGGCAAGAGCTGCTGACATGGCCTCGGTCTGAGAACGGAGCAGGTTGACGTGTGCGTCGTAAAGAGTCTGATTGAAGCGTGAGGTAGAAGCGTGGGCCATCATCTTGGCGGCTTCGTCTGACGCACCATATTGCTTTACAATCTGGGCCCAGAGCATACGGGCGGCGCGGAACTTTGCGAGTTCCATGAAGAAGTTCGACGAGATGCCCATGTTGAACTTGATGCGGGCAGCTACCTCGTCGGCGCTGCGGCCAGCCTCGGTCAGGAGTGTCAGCCACTGTGCGCCCCATGAAAGAGCATAGCCGAGTTCCTGGAAAATGTAAGCTCCGGCATTTGAAAGCATGTCGCTGTCAACTGAAAGGACACGGAGACCGGCAACTTCCTTGACTGCGTCAAGCAGTTCACATGACATTGAAGCGAGAACCGAAGCCTCGAACGCCACACCCTTGCGCAGGGGTTTGCGGAAAGGATTGAAATCAATCGAGCCTTTGAAAGTTTCGGCACAGCCGTTGGCTTTGATATATTCGACAAGAGCCTTTGCCAGAGGAAGGGCCTTCTTGATGCAGCAGGTGAAGTTTACCTCAACCTTGCCGAGATCAATGCCCTTGAGAAGGATCTGAAGTGTTTCGGCAGTCGGTTCGTCAACATGGAAACCGAGTGAAGTGACACCTTTTGTCAGAACATCAAGTGCTTTTTCATTTGCTTCGGCGGGAGTTTCGGCGATGATTTCCTGGCGGGTGAGCCAGTCATTGTCAGTGCGTGTTCCTCGCACATAGGGAAATTCACCGGGAAGCGAATTGGTGGTCTTGAGATCTTCGATGTCCTCCAGACGATACATCGGCTGAACATTGAAGCCTTCGTTGGTGCGCCACACGAGTTTCTTGTCAAACGGTGCGCCCTTAAGGTCAGCTTCCACCTTGGCTTTCCACTCTGCGGTGCTCACGGGAGGAAACTGTTCAAACAATTTTTCTTTCTTTTCTGCCATGATTATGGTATTAAATATACTGTTCAGGGTTTAGAAAGCAACCTGAGAGGTTAACAATCTTCGTGCAAAGTTAATTGGAAACTTCCTAAAAGCAAAGAAAATAGAAAGAAAAATAAGCAGAAATAGCGCCCGTGGAGGCGCTATTTGCAATGCCATATGTCTGTTTTTGACAATTTTATGTTTTTAAACATATCTGCAGCCCGAATAGCGGACCGCAGGCCGCTTTCAGAACAAGGGGAAGGTGCTGTTGGTGTAGACGTATTTCCGGTCAAACTGTTCCTGAGACATAGTGAGCATGACAATGCCCTGTGCGAATGTCAGCAGATTCCAGATGCCGCAGGTGACGAATGAGAGCACGATAGTCAGTATCGCGGCTCCGATTTTGCCGAGATAGAAATACTGCGCACCGAAGAAACCAAGGAGTATGGCCAGAATTCCGGCTGTGGTCTTGTCCTTGCCTGAGGTGGGGATGTAGGCGCCTGCGGGTGGATAGGCTGCGCCGGGGGCATTCTGATATTGCTGACCGCCTTGCGCGCCCTGATATTGCGCTCCGCCGTGGGCGTTCTGATACTGCCGGCTTCCGGCATAAGCCTCTGCTCCGGGCGAGGGAGGGGGCGTGGTTGTGAACGATGATGCTTCTTCGGCATGTACTTCGAACAGGAATGCCAGTTCGGACACCTGCCCTGCCGGCTGCCATTGTTCCATACCTTCGCGCCATACCAGAGTGGCCGGCGTCAGTCCCATGCCTGAAAGCTGATCTTCGCTCACAGGGCCTGTCTGGACATTATTCTGATAAACGTACCAGGATGCCATAATGATTGATATTGTTATTGTGGTTTGTTTTCTGTTTTCCTATCATCTGCAAATTTAAGATTTTATAGCATATCTGCCAAACATACTTTTCTTAAATTATCCAGCAGCCATGTTTTTGTTGTTTTTGTTGTTTTTGTTTGTCTGAATATATACGGCCATGCTCAAACAAAAGTTAGCAAACCTTCGTTTTGTTACTTAACGCGACACCCGTTTTCTTTACCGTTGCATCAGAAAGCCCTTGAAGTCAGAGAAGTCTGCGCTCATGGCTACGGACTGTTTTTCGCCGTTCATGAATGCGGCAAGACGGTCAGGAATGGCTACGGGAGCTTCGACGGCAGCTTCTACAGTCTCCTTGAATTTGGCCGGATGGGCTGTTTCGAGGAATACGCCTGTCTCGCCGGGCTGCAGGCCGTCTTTCAGCGCCTGATAGCCGCAGGCTCCATGCGGATCAAGCAGATAGCCGGTAGCGGCATAGCAGTCGTGCATGGTCCGGCGGATACGGATGTCAGGATATGCGAATCCGCTGATCAGCGATGAAATCCGCTCATGAGAGTTGCCATACAGATCCAGGATGCGGGCGAAGTTGCTCGGATCGCCTACGTCCATCGCGTTCGCAATGGTCTGCACACTTGCCTTCGGCGAATATGTGCCGGTGAGCAGATAGTTATAAAATATGTCGTTGGAATTGTTTGCGGCAATGAAGCGTTTGACCGGAAGCCCCATCCGGTGAGCGAAAAGTCCGGCGGTTATATTGCCGAAATTACCGCTCGGCACACTGATCACGAGTTCCGATGCCTTGCCGAGAGCCTTCATCCGGGCATAGGCATTGAAATAATAGAATGCCTGCGGCAGGAATCGGGCCACATTGATTGAGTTGGCTGACGTCAGCGTCATTTTCTCACAAAGTTCACTGTCCATGAAGGCGCTTTTGACAAGACGCTGGCAGTCGTCAAACACTCCGTCGACCTCGACAGCCGTCACATTGTGGCCGAGAGTTGTGAACTGACATTCCTGAATCGGGCTTACTTTCCCTTTTGGGTAAAGCACATAGACATGAATGCCGTCTACGCCGAGGAATCCGTTTGCCACGGCCGATCCGGTGTCACCGCTTGTGGCCACAAGCACGTTGACCGTGCGCCCGGCTCCACGCTTGCCTATAAAATATCTGAGCAGACGCGCCATGAAACGGGCGCCGACATCTTTGAATGCGAGTGTGGGGCCGTGGAAAAGTTCGAGACTGTAGATGCGGTCCTCCACCTCAGCGACCGGGCAGTCAAAAGCCAGAGTGTCACAGACAATGCGGTCGAGATCCTCCTTGGGGATGTCTTCGCCGAAAAACGCTTCGGCCACACGGCAGGCAATCTCATGAAACGAGAGCCGGTCAATCGTGTCAAAAAATTCTTTTGGAAGGGGCCTGATGGTCTCAGGCATGAAAAGTCCGCGGTCTGCAGCCAGTCCCTTGACCACAGCTTCTTCCAGATCCACTTCGGGCGTAGCCCGGTTAGTACTATAGTATTTCATTTGCAATTATTGATTTTCTGAGTTTATGAGTTCATGAATCGATCCATAAATTCACTGAGCCGCAAAAGACCATAGCTGCCTGAGGCACAGCTTTCTTCATCATAACGGTCCACGCTGTCAGGCTTGGCTCCCGGCGTATGGATTACAAAGGGCACAGGCTCGGCCATATGAATGCGCCTTTCGACAGGCGTAGCATGATCAGGCAGCAAGGCTATGCAGACCGGTTCATTCCATGATGCGAGTTCCTGCATGATCGGGCCGACAACCCGGCTGTCAAGATATTCTATCGCTTTCACTTTAAGGTCCACATCGCCGTCATGGCCTGCCTCATCGGTAGCTTCGAGGTGAAGAAACACAAAATCATCGCTGCGCAGGGCCTCAAGGGCTGCCGCGGTCTTCCCTTCATAATTGGTGTCGGCAAGACCTGTGGCTCCCTCGACCACTATGCTTCTGAGTCCGGCATAATGCCCGATACCACGGATAAGGTCGACCGCCGTGATGACAGCTCCTGTCCGGATCTGAGGATACATCTGCTGAAGAGTCAGCATATTCGGCCTGTAGCCCGGACTCCAGGGCCATATGGAATTGGCTTCCAGCCGGCCCTGCTCGCGGTGGCGCTGATTGAGCGGATGGTCTGCAAGGAGTTCCTGCGACCGCAGTATCAGATCGTTGAGAAGAGCGGCAGTCTCCCCGGCTGTCATCCGGCCGGACTCGACATTGGTTTCACCGCTTTCAGCCACCGGACTGACCAGCAGCTCGCGCCACTGTTCTCCCGGATGATCATGAGGAGGCGCACATTCGATGTTCTTGTTGCCACCTTTTATAATAAGGAGGTGACGATACTGTATGCCGGGGATGAACTTCACCCGTTCACTGCCGAGATGCCGGTCAAGATAGCTGATGAGTTCGGCGCCCTCTTCGGTGGTCAGATGTCCGCCATGATGGGCGCTTATTTCTCCGCCCCGGCCGAGACTGACGATATTGCACCGCATAGCCATGTCGCCGGGTTCCATTTCATAGCCTATGCTCGCGGCTTCGAGAGGCCCGCGCCCTTCATAGACTTCATTAAGGTCATAGCCGAGGATGGCGGTGTTTGCCACTTCGCTGCCGGGAGCAAAGCCGTCAGGAATGGTCACAAGCCGCCCGCAGCGGCCTTCACGGGCCAGACGGTCAAGATTGGGGGTCGAAGCCTGTTGGAGAGGTGTTTTGCCACCAAACCGGGCGATGGGATGGTCTGACATCCCGTCGCCGAGTATGATAAGATGCTTCATAGAGGTAGAGGAGATCAGTTGTTGGCGGTTGACATTATGTTGGCAAATACTCCTGCCGCTGTCACCTCGGCTCCTGCTCCGTAGCCCTGGATGAGCATCGGATACTCATGGTAGCGCTCGGTGGTGAGCAGCACGATATTGTTGGAGCCTTCAAGGCCATAGAACGGATGACGGCTGTCAACGGCCTGCAGGCCTACGCTCATCTCTCCGTTTTCCATCTTCGCCACAAACCTCCAGCGCTTGCCTTCGGCCGCGAGCACCTGACGGCGCGCCTCGAAATCGGCATCGAGCTCAGGCAGTTTCTTCCAGAAGTCTTCAAGCGAGCCGCTGAACATCTCGTCAGGCACAAAAAGGTGCTTTTCCACTTCGTCCTGCTCGGCCTTGTAGCCGGCTTCACGGGTAAGGATCACCAGCTTGCGCACCACGTCCTGACCGCTGAGGTCTATGCGCGGATCAGGCTCGCTGTAGCCGAGTTCTTTGGCCAGACGCACTGTTTCGGAGAAAGGAACCTTTTCTGAAATGGCATTGAAGATGAAGTTGAGAGTTCCGCTCAGCACGGCTTCGATCTTCAGAATGCGGTCGCCTGACGAAACGAGGTCGTTGATGGTGCCGATAATGGGCAGGCCCGCACCCACGTTCGTCTCGAAAAGATATTTCACACCGCGCTTAAGAGCCGTGGATTTCAGCCGGCGGTAAGTCTCATAGCTGCTCGACGCCGCAACCTTGTTGGCCGCGACAACCGAGATGTTGTTGTCAAGGAATGTCTGATAAAGTTCTGCCACCTCCTTGCTTGCGGTGCAGTCCACAAAGACACTGTTGAATATATTCATGCCCACAACTCCGTCGCGCAGACGTTCGGGCGAACTTTCGGGACTCGCCTCAAGCTGCTCTCTGTAGGTTGCCAGATCAATGCCTGCGCGGCTGAACACAGCCTTGTGGCTTGAGGCGATTCCGACCACATTGAGTTTCAGACGGTGGGTCTGCATCAGTTTTTCCTGCTGGCTGCGGATCTGTTCTATCAGCATTCCGCCGACAGTGCCGACTCCGCATATAAAGAGGTTGAGTTCCTTGTATTCACTCAGGAAGAATGAGTCATGGATCACATTGAGCGACTTGCGCAGATAGTCACCATGAACCACAAACGAGATGTTTGTCTCGCTGGCGCCCTGCGCGCAGGCAATGACGCTGATACCGCTGCGCCCCAGAGTACCGAACAGTTTGCCGGCTATACCGGGAGTATGCTTCATGTTCTCACCCACAATCGCCACTGTGGCCAGGCCGCTTTCAACGTGCATCGGGAACATGGCCCCCTCTTCGATCTCCTTGGCAAACTCATTGTCAAGGACCTCAATGGCTGCTGCGGCATCCTCGTCGCGCACACCGATCGAAGTCGAGTTTTCAGATGAAGCCTGGCTGACCATGAAGACTGAAATGCCATTGTCGGCCAAGGCGGTGAAGATGCGGCGGTTCACACCGATCACACCGACCATCGACAGACCGGTCACGGTGATGAGCGAAGTGCCGCTGATGCTTGATATACCCTTGATAGGCTTGCGGTCATCCTCTATCTCATTGCGGATAACGGTGCCCGGAAGCTGCGGATTGAACGTATTTTTAACATAGATCGGAATGTTGCTGACACAAACCGGATATATGGTCGGCGGATAGATCACCTTGGCTCCGAAGTTGCAAAGCTCCATAGCCTCTACATAACTGAGCGCGTTGATTGTATAGGCCGTAGGGATGACTCGCGGGTCAGCGGTCATGAATCCGTCAACATCGGTCCATATCTCCAGAGCTTCCGCTCCAAGCGCCGCCGCGATGATCGAAGCCGTGTAATCGCTGCCGCCGCGGCCGAGATTTGTCACCTCGCCCGAATCGCGGTCCGAACTGATGAAACCCGGCACTATGTGTATTTTCCCGCAAAGGGTTTTCGGTCCGAACTCCTCAACCACAAGTCTGCGTGTCAGTTCGCTGTCAAGCAGCGAACGGCCATGTTTGCGCTCTGTCTTTATAAAAGTCCGTGAATCGTGCAGCTCCGCGCCTGTGATCAGACGTGCCACAATACGGCTGCTCAGACGCTCGCCATAGCTTACTATGGTAGCCTGTGTCTTTGGGCTGAGATCACGGATAAGATATACACCGTGGTATATCGATGACAGTTCTGCAAGCAACGCATCTGTTTCAAGAATCAGATCCTCCCGACCGTCAGTTATCACGTCATTTATCATGTCATGATGACGGCGTACTATGGTCTGAAGCATATCCTTATAGGCCTCATTGCCTTCTGACGCTGTTCTTGCCGTCTTGATAAGGAGATCTGTAACTCCGCCAAGAGCGCTCACTACTACAACAACCGGAAAATCCTGACTTTCAACAATATTCTTCAGATTGAGAATACTGTTCGCGGAACCTACGGACGTCCCGCCGAATTTTAATACTTTCATTTAATAATGTGTGGTTGAATGGTTTCCGCCGGTGGCCACATCCAGACAAACGGATCGTCAGCCATCGGCTTTGCTTAATATTAGGATTAGTTTTTATTCAAATGACAAAGATAATCAAATTTCCAATTCTCCACCAAAGTTTTACAATAAAATAAATTCAGCACACATCAGGCGCCGCAGGCGGAGGCATCGGGCCGACCCTGCGGTGTCTCTCTTTCATGGTTCAGACTTCGGTCCGCGAGGCGGCAAGACGGCGGGTTAGCCGTCGGGCCGCACGGCGCACCTCCTGCTCATAAAGGCGGCGTTCGCGGCGGTTGCGCGGGACAAAGGGCTCCGGATCAGCCCCGGACTCTGCGTCAGAATCGGTTTCAGCCTCGGCTATGGAAGCGGATTCTGACGCTGTTTTGGTTTTGGCCCCGGTTTCAGCGGTGGCCGAGGAGGCGGCTGACGATTTACGGGCGCCACGGCTGCGGGCACGGCGTGAGCGCTCGACGGCCTTGTCCAATTCGGCGCGCAAAAGGGCGAAAGTCAGCGCGACAGCCGGATCGGTATCGGTCGGCGGCACAGTGCCGTCGGCCATATAGCGGTCTATGCAGGCCATTGTTTCAGCCACTGCATCACTGCGGCCAATCAAATTCAGCGACCCACGGACACGGTCGATGACTGAGGCATAGAAATTTTTTGATACGGGGAGCTGTCTTTGGGGCGCATGTTTTTTCATAGTCTGATGTTTTGAGTTGTTTCTACGCGACAAAGATAGCGCGCGCGAAGCCTGATTTAGTGCGATAATGCGGAGAGGGTGAAAATTTTTTCGTAACTTTGCAGGCAAATGAATCTGATCTATGGCTGAAAATTCCCTTTTGACCCGGTTGGACGGCATTGAGGCCCGCTTCGAGGAAGTGGGAACTTTGATCACAGATCCCTCTGTGATCCAGGACATGAAACGCTATGTCCGCCTGACCAAAGAGTATAAGGATCTTGAAAAACTCACGGCTGTGACACGCCGTTACCGCGAGCTTTTAGGCAACATCGACGAAGCCCGCGAGGTGCTTGCGTCTGAAAATGACCCTGAACTCCGCGAAATGGCTAAAGAGGAGCTCGACGAAGCCACCGAGGCCATACCGGCCATTGAGGAAGAAATAAAACTGCTGCTGATTCCGGCCGATCCGGAAGACGGCAAGAATGCCATTCTCGAAATCCGCGGCGGCACCGGAGGCGACGAAGCCGCCATCTTTGCCGGCGACCTTTACAAGATGTATGTCAAATACTGCGAGTCAAAAGGCTGGAATGTGGCTGTCACCAGTTTCAGCGAGGGCGCTGCCGGAGGATTCAAGGAGATTGTGGTTGCTGTCACAGGCGACAACGTCTACGGCACGCTGAAATACGAGAGCGGTGTGCACCGCGTGCAGCGAGTTCCGGCAACCGAAACCCAGGGCCGCGTCCACACATCGGCCGCCACAGTAGCTGTGCTACCCGAAGCGGAGGCCTTCGACGTGGAGATCAACGAGGGCGAGATCAAATGGGACACCTTCCGTTCGGGCGGAGCAGGCGGTCAGAACGTCAACAAGGTTGAATCAGGTGTGCGCCTGCGCTACATGTGGCGCAACCCCAATACCGGCGAGAGCGAAGAGATTCTGATAGAATGTACAGAAACCCGCGACCAGCCCAAAAACAAGGAGCGCGCACTCAGCCGCCTGCGCACATTCATCTATGACAAGGAACACCAGAAATACATCGACGACATAGCCTCACGGCGCAAAACCCTCGTCTCGACCGGCGACCGATCGGCCAAAATCCGCACCTACAACTACCCGCAGGGGCGCATCACCGACCACCGTATCAACTACACAATCTATAACCTGCAGGCTTTCATGGACGGCGAGATCCAGGATGTCATCGACCAGCTGACAATCGCTGAAAACGCCGAAAAGCTCAAAGCCGCAGAACTTTAACCGCAAAAACAAGCTATTCAACAAGATATGAACAGACAGCAAATCATCGACCAAATCCGCAAGAAGGGCACCTTTCTCTGCGTTGGACTCGACACTGACATCAAGAAGATCCCGGAGCATCTTCTGACGGAGGAAGATCCGATGTTCGCCTTCAACAAGGCTATCATTGACGCCACCGCTCCCTACTGCGTAGCCTATAAGCCCAATACAGCTTTCTATGAAAGCCGGGGCACAGAAGGCTGGCAGACTCTGGAACGCACCGTCAGCTACCTGCGCACCAATTATCCTGACCACTTCATCATCGCCGACGCAAAGCGCGGTGACATCGGCAACACTTCCTCGCTCTATGCCCGCGCATTTTTCGAGAACATGGGTGTAGATGCCATCACCGTGGCTCCCTACATGGGATTTGACAGCGTGAAGCCGTTCATGGACTACGAAGGCAAGTGGGTGATCCTCCTTGCCCTGACCTCCAATCCCGGCAGCCGCGACTTCCAGTTCCTGACCGACATGACAGGCACCCGCCTCTTCGAGCACGTGCTGGAAACAGCCCAGAAGTGGGGCACAACAGAAAACCTCATGTTCGTTGTCGGCGCAACTCAGGGCGCAATGTTTGCCGAAGTGCGCCGTGTAGCCCCCCGGAGCTTCCTGCTCGTTCCCGGCGTAGGCGCCCAGGGCGGCAGCCTCGAAGAAGTGGCCAAATGGGGCATGACCCCAGAATGCGGACTGCTCGTCAACTCATCGCGCGGCATCATCTATGCCTCTTCCGGCACCGATTTCGCTGACGCCGCCGCCGCCGAGGCCCGCAAGCTCCGTGACCACATGACAATCCTGCTCTCGACCTACGGAGTAATCTGATCCGGGCCGAAAACAGATAGCTTATTGCATATAAAGGGAATTTTTCGTAATTTTGTAAGTTACGAAAAATTCCCTTTATCATGGATTTCCAGCTTACATCACAATATCAGCCCACGGGCGACCAGCCGCAGGCAATCGAACAGCTCGTGGCAGGCATCAGGGCGGGTGAGAAAGCCCAGACGCTTCTCGGCGTCACAGGCTCAGGCAAAACATTCACGATGGCCAACGTCATCGAGCAGGTTGGAAAGCCGACCCTCATCCTCAGCCACAACAAGACTCTTGCCGCACAGCTCTACAGCGAGTTCAAGGGATTCTTCCCGAACAACTCGGTGCAGTATTTCGTCTCCTACTACGACTACTATCAGCCGGAGGCCTATATACCCACTGTCGACAAATACATAGAAAAAGATCTCATGATCAACGACGAGATCGAAAAACTGCGACTGTCAACCGTCTCGGCACTCCTGTCAGGGCGCAAGGACGTGGTTGTGGTCTCTTCAGTGTCATGCCTCTACGGCATGGGCAACCCCGAAGACTTCGACAGCAATGTGGTGACTGTGAAAGTCGGACAGAAAATCACACGCAACAAATTCCTGCGGTCGCTCGTCAATTCGCTCTACTCGCGCAACGAGCTGGAACTGTCGCGCGGCACATTCCGTGTCAAAGGCGACACAGTTGACATCCGGCTCGCTTATGAGGAAATCATTGTCCGAGTCACTTTCTGGGGCGACGAGATCGAGTCGATCAAGGCCCTCCACCCGTCTGACAATGTCTCGCTCGGCACCCACGACATATTCCAGATCTATCCCGCCAATCTCTTTGTCACATCGCCCGAACGCATGGGCTCGGCAATAGGCCAGATCGAACTTGACCTCGGCGAGCAATACAACTACTTCATGCGCGAGGCCAAGGAACTCGAAGCCAAACGCCTGATGGAACGTGTCACCTACGACGTCGAGATGCTGCGCGAGGTGGGCCACTGTTCGGGAATCGAAAACTACAGCCGCTACTTCGACGGTCGTCAGCCGGGCATGCGCCCCTTCTGTCTCCTCGACTATTTCCCCCAGGACTTCCTGACCATCATTGACGAGAGCCACGTCACTCTGCCGCAATGCCGCGCGATGTATGGCGGCGACCTCTCGCGCAAGATGAATCTTGTGGAATATGGCTTCCGTCTGCCTGCGGCGCTTGACAACCGACCGCTGAAATTCGAGGAATTCGAACGCCTGACTCCTCAGGTGCTCTACGTCAGCGCAACTCCGGCCGACTACGAGCTGGAAAAATGCGAAGGCGTGGTAGTGGAGCAGATCATCCGCCCCACCGGTCTGCTCGACCCCGTGATAGAAGTGCGCCCGTCACTCAACCAGATCGACGATCTTCTTCATGAGATAAATCTGCGCATCGAGCGTAACGAACGAGTGCTGGTCACCACCCTGACCAAGCGCATGGCCGAGGAGCTGAACGACTATCTGACAAAGATCCGCATAAAGACTGCCTACATCCACAGCGATGTCGACACCCTTGACCGCATCAGGATTCTCGACGGACTGCGGGCCGGCGAATTCGATGTGCTTGTCGGCGTGAACCTCCTCCGCGAAGGCCTCGACCTGCCGGAAGTATCGCTTGTGGCCATACTCGATGCCGACAAGGAAGGCTTCCTGCGCAGCCACAGATCTCTGACGCAGACTGTCGGACGTGCGGCCCGAAACCTCAACGGCACCGTCATAATGTATGCCGACAAGATTACCGACTCCATGCAGCAGACCATCGACGAGACCTCGCGCCGCCGCGCCATGCAGCTTGCCTACAATGAAGAGCACGGCATAACCCCGCAGGCCATCATCAAAGCCCGCAACTCGATCATCGGTCTTGAAGCCGATGCCGATGAAATCGCTGACAGCAGCCGCGGCAAGCAGCCGTCACGCCGGGACAGCACATCAAAGACCGGACGGGCAAAATCCATACCCTATGCCGAGGAATACAGCACAAAGGTCAATCTCGCTGCCGATCCGGTCATCCCCTACCTCAACGCCGATGCGCTGCAGAAGCTCATCACCACCAAGCGTCTCGAAATGGTCGAGGCCGCCAAGCGCATGGACTTTATCGACGCCGCCCGCCTGCGCGACGAGGTCCTCGCTATGGAGGAGCGCCTTGCAAAAATGTCAGCTGAACCGCAGAAGGAAGAATCAAAATGAACGAACAGAAAAAAAACATAAAAACCGCAGCTGCTTCACAGCAGCGAATGATATATCCCTCCGCCGACCGCTATCTGCCCACCTCGGTCAAGGAAATGAAGGCTCTCGGCTGGGACCACGTCGATGTGGTCATCTTCTCAGGCGATGCCTATGTAGACCACCCTTCTTTCGGAGCCGCAGTCATAGGCCGCACACTCCAGGCCGCCGGCTACAATGTGGCGCTTGTCCCCCAGCCCAACTGGCAGGACGATCTGCGCGATTTCCGCAAATTCGGCGCCCCGCGTCTATTCTTCGGTGTATCAGCCGGAGCAATGGACTCGATGGTCAACCACTACACCGCAGCTCGCCGCAGGCGCAGCGACGACGCATATACTCCCGGCGGACGCCACGGAGCGCGCCCCGACTATCCGACCATAGTCTACTCGGCAATCCTCCGCGACCTCTTCCCCGACACTCCTATAATAGCCGGAGGCATCGAGGCGTCGATGCGCCGGCTTTCACACTATGACTACTGGGAAGACCGCCTGCGCCCGTCGCTGCTTGCCGACTGCAAGGCAGATCTCATAAACTATGGCATGGGCGAAAAGTCAGTCATAGAGATAGCCCGCCGCCTGGAAGCCGGAGAGAGCGTGAACTCGCTCCGCGATCTGCCGCAGACCGTGGTCCGCATCCCCGACGCCGATTTCCGGGCAGGCGATGATGACATAATACTCCACTCCTTTGCCGACTGCCTACGCGACAAGCGCCTGCAGGCCGAAAACTTCCGCCACATCGAGCAGCAGAGCAATTCGATGAACGGACGTGTGCTCTGGCAGCGCCACGACGGCGGCTTCTGGGTGAAAGTCAATCCGATGTATCCGCCCATGACCACCGGAGAGATCGACGCATCGTTTGATCTCCCCTACACCCGCCTGCCCCACCCGCGCTATAAGGACAAGCGCATTCCGGCCTATGAGATGATACGCCATTCGGTCAACATCCACCGCGGATGTTTCGGCGGATGTTCGTTCTGCACCATCTCAGCCCATCAGGGCAAGTTCATAGCCTCACGAAGCAAGGAGTCTGTGCTCCGCGAAGCCCGCGAAGTCACCCGTATGCCCGACTTCAAAGGCTATCTGAGCGACATCGGCGGTCCGAGCGCCAACATGTATGGCCTCGGAGGCAAAGACAAAAGCATCTGCGCCAAGTGTCTGAAACCCTCGTGTCTGCACCCCAAAGTCTGCCCGAATCTCAACACCGACCACGGGCCGCTGCTCGACCTCTACCATGCCATAGACAGCTTGCCGGGCATAAAGAAATCATTCATCGGCAGCGGTGTGCGCTATGATCTTTCCATGCACCACACAGGCGACCGCCGCATAGACGAGACAAACCGCACATATAATGAAGAGCTGATCACCCGCCACGTCTCCGGACGCCTGAAAGTGGCGCCGGAACACACCTCCGACACTGTGCTCAACCTGATGCGCAAACCATCTTTCCGGCTCTACCATGAATTCAGCCGCTTCTTTGACCGCGTCAACTCGCACCACGGGCTCCGACAGCAGCTGATCCCCTACTTCATTTCCTCCCATCCCGGATGCCGCGAAGTCGACATGGCCGAGCTTGCCGCCGAGACCAAAGAGCTCAATCTGCACCTCGAACAGATCCAGGATTTCACCCCTACCCCGATGACCCTCTCGACCGAGATCTATTATACCGGCTACCATCCTTACACAGGCGAGAAAGTCTTCACAGCCGTCAGCCCTGAGCAAAAGCAGGCACAGCGAAAATATTTTTTCTGGTATGACCGCGCCTACCGGGCAGACCTCATCAGCTCTCTTCAGCGACTGCGGCGTCCCGATCTTCTCCAGCGCCTATTCCCTCGCCAGGCCACCTATCCCTATCAAAAATCAAAAAGGAAATAGGCCCGACCGACTGCTTTTTTCGCCCAGATTCCGGGGCGGAAAAAGCCCTTTCGGAGAGGTGAAGAAAATTGCATCAACAAACCGCAGACTAACACATTGATTTTCAACGCCCGACAAAACAGACTGAAGAATATTCAGACCCCCTCGAAATTTGCATAAACCACTATTCGTGTCGTATCTTTGCATTGTCGGGATCGAGGCTGCAGACCGAATTCCGCCACATGTCTAACCTCTCCAAAAACATTATCACATGAAAGCGACACTCACCCCCCTCATCCTCTCCCTGCTGCTCTCGGCGGGAATGGCATCCTGCACACAATCGGAAGAAAACGATCAGGCCAACGAAATCCGGGAATCAATCGAAGCGAACGAAATCTCACAGCGTATTGAAAAATGCAAGGCTGAAATCGAACTACGCAAAGCAAGAACGAAGGAAAGAGCTGAAGCTGCTCTTGAAGAGCTGGCGTCAACACCGGAAGGCCGTGCACAAATGAAAGAAAGAATGCTCATATTTAAACATTGCTATGTTGAAAACGAACATTATATCCTGAAATTAAGCAAAGCAGAAGCCCTGCATCTCGGCATCTCAGCAGAAAGCTACGATAGGACATTAGATTCCTTTCAGCAGACCAATAATCACATTGACAGCATTATTGCATTAAGAACTGAATCATCCATTTATAGAATCAATCATAGTCTAATGGAAGAAGCATTTGAAAGTGCACGCAACGGCACACATGAATATTACAAATATCTGAATAAAGATCATTTCGAACGTCCCGATGCACCCGCAATACGAGATAGAAATTAGACATATTAGAAACCGCAAAATCAATAAAAATGAAATCTCTAACCATATCATTATCCTCATTTATAATTTCTATACTTTGCTTTTGTGCTTGTAATCAAGGCGATGACTTCAATGCTGAACCAGAATTGTCTTTACAATCCTCTATTATAGACGCCAATAAATTGCAAGCTGAAGCAGATTCTCTGTATTTACCTATATCTATTATAAAAGAATTGAGTGAAGAAGCAAAACAGCGTTGGAAATCAAGTTTGATTATTTCCGAGCATACAGACTTCACAGACAACAAATTCCATATCACTATATCTGAAGAAGAAGCTAACAAGTTAGGTGTCTCATCTGCATATTATCATGAGCGATTAAAATATCAAGATTCTATAAATGATCAGATTGCTCAAATTATATCAGCAGGAAAAACTTTGAATCTGACGACCGGAATCAAAGAAACGGTGAACCGCATAAAAAAATATAAAGATGTTCGATTAACAAATAAAACTACTTCCTCTATATCGCGGGCAAGATTTAGCACTTGTGAATTTTGGCCTTTTATTGATGGCTGTACAGTTCAAAGAGGCCAAAGAGACACAATCCATGTTGTACATGCCAATTCCGCTCCTTTCGTAACATTAACAGCTCTGTGTGAAGTCTATGCTTGTCGTCTTAAGCCTGAAATTAAACAAAATTTAATAATTGCAACGGCCGAAACACCATTGAATAAGGTTGATGATCATTTTATCACTTATGGAGAAGACTGCTTTTTAAAACTTTATCTTGGAATAAAGCCATATAAAGAAAATCATTATTACATGTTAACCGCTTATTCAACTCTTCAACTTGTTGACTTCCTATTTTACGAAGATACAATATAACATATTTCTGATTTTATTTTACATTGTCGGATCTGAATTGAAAATCAAAAAACAATACCATCCGACTATTAGGAAGCGTAAATAAAACTTTGAAAAGTAATATTTAGCCAGTGCTTACCATACATAAAATAATATGGGTCTTAGGCAGCTGCTTAACTCTTATAAACTGCTGCAGAGTTGAAAATAGGCACTTCAAAGCAACCTTGCTTAACGATGCCGACTCGCTCTACCGCACAGGGGAATACAGCGCGGCGGTCACGCCTGCGATGCAGCTTCTGGAACTTGCCCGCGAAGATGGCGACCACTATCTTTGCGGGCAGGCCGAAGACCTGCTTGCCGACATAATAGCCGCGACTTACGGCGGACATGAAGTGGTGGAGCATCGACTCAATGCAGCAACGCAATACCTTCAAGCCGACAGTGTCAGGGCACACCGCTATGCCATGTTGGATGTGGCTATAGCCCACGCCAACAACGACAGCCTGCGCCTCGGAATGTTTCTGCTGGACAGCATCCGGTCAATAGCCGGCTGCGATTCGGCTCTGACAGCCAACTGCCTGCGGGCATCAATGCGCATCACGGCAAGGCTCGACGGTCTCCGGGAATTCGACAGCCGCAAACTGAAACAATACCGCCGTTTCTTCACTCCGACAGCCGCAGACTATGCCTATCTCGCCATCAGCAGAAGCACGATGAAAGCCAAGGCCGAAGACTATCGCCATGTACTGCCCGAAATAGCTGCCGAGATCGAGACAGAGGCGGCAGACTACGGCCTCTATCTCGACAGTGCTCGCGCGATAGCGAAAACCGAATCGGAATACAAGCTGATCGACTGGGCCACAGCCGAATGTTACAGAAATGCCGGAGAGCCGGAACTTTGGAAAAACTACACCGACAGCCTACGCGAACGACGGCTCTATGGCCGACAGCCCACAGCATCCGAGACCGTTGTAGGTGCTCAACGCGATTTCCAGTCGGACCGGGCCTCCGAACAACACTCGCGGGCTTCAAGCCTGCGGACAATCCTCATCTGTGTCACACTGCTGTTTATCGTCATTGTGGCCGCGGGCTATGCTTACTACCGCCTGCGCATGAAAGTAAAAAACGCCGAAATCGAAGCGCAGATGGAATCGCTCGCCAATCTTAGCAACAAGATAGCTCGCGGACATGCATCGTCATCCGCCATGAACACGCGCATCGAAAACCTCTTCCGCGAGCGCTGGCAGACCATCAATTTCCTCTGCAACGAATTTTTCGAGAAAGGCGATTCGGAAAAGACCCGCGCCTTCATCATAAAGGAGGTCGAAAAAGAGATAGAACGGCTTAAAACGCCTCTCAAACTACGTCAGATCGAGGCCTCGGTCGACGAGTGCATGGACTCAATAGCCAGCCGCCTGCGCAGCCAATGCGCCACCCTGCTCAAAGAAGATGACATCCGGTTCATAGTCCTGATCTATGCGGGTTTTTCTCCGAGAGCGGTGTGTATGTTCACCGGAATGAAGTTGAAATCGTTTTACACCAAACGGACACGACTGATAACTCGAATCAGCGCATCAGAGGCTATCGACCGCGATGAATTCCTGCAAAAGCTAAATGCTACGTCATAAATATTAAATCAAATTCTCATACTCAAACTCTTAAACCTTACGTCTTTCCATCAACAGCGACTTAACACACACATCCGAAGTCTCACACTCCGGACAAAACGGAAGAGCCACGCAACTGACACCGCCCATAAAAGACGATGACAGCTGCGTGGCCCTTTCATTTTTAAGAATACTTTTAGCCGGTGGACTAAACCACATCAGCTCAGATCTTACCGACAAGGTCGATGCCGGGCTTGAGGGTCTGCTGACCCGGACGCCAGCGGGCCGGACAGACCTGATCGCCGTGTTCGGCCACAAACTGCGCGGCTTCGAGCTTGCGGAGAAGTTCCTCGGCATTACGGCCTATGCCGTTGTCCTGAATCTCTGCAATCTTGATCTTACCTTCGGGATTGATCACGAATGTGCCTCGGTAGGCCATGAAATCGGCAGGATTCATCACGCCGAAATACTCGCTGAGCACTCCGGTCTTGTCGGAAAGCATCGGGAACTTGACCTTCTTGATCGAATCGCTTGAATCATGCCAGGCCTTGTGGGTAAACTTGCTGTCGGTGCTGACACTGTAGACTTCGGCACCGAGTTCCTTGAATTTATCGTAGGACTCAGCCATGTCGACAAGTTCGGTAGGACACACAAATGTAAAGTCGGCCGGATAGAAGAACAGAATGGCCCATTTGCCCTTCAGATCGTCTGACGTTATGGTTTTGAAATCGCCGTCGACAAACGCATCGACTGAAAATTCGGGTATCTGCTGATTGATGATTGTCTGCATAGTTTTTTAGTAGATATATTCGGTTTGTCTTTATAGTAGATTCAAGTCTGGCGGTGACCTGATGGAATCGGCAATACAAGCCTCCACAAGACACCTATTTTATAACATCACGGCAGGCCGAATGTTCACCGGCACTCAATAACCACGTCTGTTTCAGGCTAAAAAATCATAAATCTCAAAATTAATCCGGAAATATTTATTGCGGAATTCACATTTTTATGTTAATTTTGACGCAAAATGTTAATTGACTTTTGTCTTATTTGAAAATTTTTACAACAATTATACATTACGGTTGTTAACATTGTAAGCGTATCCACTAAACAAGGCTGGTTGTCAAAGACCACCTTAAATATAATAGAGAGTACCAAGGAATGAAAAAATCGACTATATGGTTTCTGACCATCATAATGGCGCTGACCTTCATCGGGCTGCTTTATGTACAGATCATGTACATGAACAACATGAAGAAAATGCGTGACGACCAGTTTGCCGAGGGGGTCAAGCGCTCTCTCTATGCCGTCAGCACCCGCCTCGAACAGGACGAGACCAAGCATTTCCTTGAAGAAGACCTCGCCACGATGGAGACGCAGTTCTATCCACGCACCAATGCTGACGGCTCGGTGGGAATCAACTACAACTTCACCACGCCCGAAGGCATCAACTATGATCTCACCCTCAAAGGGAACATAGACCAGCGCAACACCACCGCCTCGATGCGCGAGATCATGCGCGGAAAATATCTCTATCAAAAAGGTCTGCTTGACGAGGTGATATTCAACATCATCACCCGGTCGAGCAACCGCCCCATCAGCGAGCGGGCCGACTCGGCGGAAGTCAGATCATATCTGAGGTCAGAACTTGACAACAACGGACTGACACTGCCCTTTGAATTTGCCGTGGTCAACCGCGTCGGCGGAATCGTCTACCGTTCGGCCAACTACCATCCGACACCGGGCGACGAGAACTCGATGTTCATTCAGACACTCTTCCCCAACGATCCGAAAAACAAAATGTATTACCTCAAAGTCTATTTCCCGACCAAGAGCGACTACATTTTCGGCTCGATCCGCTTCATGATCCCATCGTTTATCTTCACATTCATTCTGCTTGTCACCTTCCTCTGCACAATCATCCTTGCATTCCGCCAGAAGAAACTGACCGAAATGAAAAACGACTTCATCAACAACATGACCCACGAGTTCAAGACTCCGATCTCGACCATCTCGCTCGCCGCGCAGATGCTCAACGACGGAGCCGTGCTGAAATCGCCGGCCATGCTCAGCCATATCTCCACCGTGATCAACGATGAGACCAAGCGTCTGCGCTTCCAGGTAGAGAAAGTGTTGCAGATGTCGATGTTCGAGCGCCAGAAAGCCACTCTGCGTCTTCAGAACGTCGATGCCAACGTGCTCATAGCCAACATCACGAGCACTTTCAAACTCAAGGTCGAGAAATACGGCGGCAAGATCGAAGCCGTGCTCGATGCCGAAGAGTCGACCGTCAATGTCGATGAAATGCACTTCACCAACGTGATTTTCAACCTTCTCGACAATGCCGTCAAATATCGCCGTGAGGAAGAACCGCTGCGACTCACCGTCAGCACCCGCAATGTAAGCCAGCACGGCGACGAGCGCATAGCGGTCACCATCCGCGACAACGGCATAGGCATGAAGCGCGAAGACCTCAAAAAGATCTTCGAGAAATTTTATCGCGTCTCCACCGGCAACCGCCACGACGTCAAAGGCTTCGGCCTCGGCCTCGCCTATGTCAAGAAGATGGTCGGCGAGCTCGGCGGCGAAATCAGCGTGGAGAGCGAACTCAATGTAGGAACAAAATTTACAATAACATTACCAATAACTAAAAATTAAAGAACTATGGAAGAACGTTTGCGCATACTACTTTGCGAAGACGACGAGAACCTCGGCATGCTGCTCCGCGAGTATCTGCAGGCCAAAGGCTTCAACGCCGATCTCTTCGCCGACGGGGAAAGCGGCTACAAAGCATTCCTCAAAGGTAAATATGACCTTTGCGTCCTTGACGTGATGATGCCCAAGAAAGACGGTTTCGCACTCGCTCAGGAAATACGTACCGTAAACTCTGAAGTCCCCATCATCTTCCTGACCGCAAAATCAATCAAGGAAGATATCCTCGAAGGCTTCAAGATCGGGGCCGATGACTATATCACCAAACCGTTCTCGATGGAAGAGCTCGTCTTCCGCATCGAAGCCATCCTGCGCCGCGTCAAAGGCAAGAAGGGCAAGGAGATCACAATGTACAAGATCGGCAAATTCACTTTCGACACCCAGAAACAGGTGCTGCTGATCGACGACAAAGTGACCAAGCTCACCACCAAGGAGTCGGAACTCCTCAGCCTCCTCTGCGCACATGTCAACGAGATCCTCGAACGTAACTTCGCGCTCAAGACCATCTGGATCGACGACAACTATTTCAACGCCCGCTCTATGGACGTCTACATCACCAAGCTGCGCAAGCATCTTAAAGACGATCCCTCGATCGAGATCATCAACATCCACGGCAAAGGCTACAAGCTCATCGCCCCGGAACTCGAAAGCTCGAACTGATCCGATTTCCGTCTGAGAAAACGGATTCGCCACCATCCATATCACCGGACCGATGCCAACAGTCCATAACGGCGCCGGTCCGGTGAATTTTCAACCTCCCGGACCATGACAACGATGAAAAAACGCACATTATTTTCAACGCTGCTACTGCTGACTCTTGCAATTTTCAGCGCAGGCAGCCACGCACAGACACCGGAGAAATGGCAGCCCGACATACTTGGCGACGGTTATGAGATGCGCCATGTAGACCAGGGCTCAGACTACACCGGTCCCGTGATCTCAACCATCATACGCAAAGTCTGCCACAGTGATTCGGCCGCGACGGCTTCTGACGTGCGCCACGGAGTGCTGTATGTCCACGGCTTCAACGACTACTTCTTCCAGCAGGAAATGGGCGACCGTTTTGTTGACCACGGCTATGACTTCTACGCCGTGGACCTGCGCCGCTACGGCCGCTCGCTGACCGCCGGGCAGAAACCGTTTGATGTGCGAGACATGGCCGACTATTTCCCCGACATAGACTCCGCGCTCGTCGAAATGCAGCGCAACGGCATCAGCGAAGTCATACTCATGGGCCATTCCACCGGCGGCCTGACCACCGCCTATTTCGAAAGCCGCTGCCACCCTGAAATCATCAAAGCACTCATTCTCAACAGCCCCTTCCTCGACTGGAACCAGGGATGGAAAGAACGGCTCATCCCCGCCGTAGGGCTGCTCGGCAGACTGTTTCCCGACTTCCCCATCTCACAAGGCATGTCAACAGCCTATGCCGAAAGCCTCCTCAAAGAATATCACGGAGAATGGACCTACAACACCGACTGGAAGCTGATTCAGTCGCCTCCCGTCACCGCCGGATGGGTACGCGCCATCACGGATGCACAACATGCGCTCCGCGACGGACATGCCGACATCCGCATCCCCATCCTGCTGCTCTACTCCTCTGAAAGCGTCAGCGGTTCGGAATGGACACCGGCCCACAACCGCGCCGACGGAGTGCTTGACGTCAGCGACATCAAGAAATTCGGGCGCGAACTTGGCCCGGATGTCACATGCGTCAAAGTCATCGGAGGGCTGCATGACCTCGTTCTGTCGGCACCGGAAATACGCGAACCCCTATATCGCTATATTTTCAACTGGCTCGACCGCACGCTCCCGACCGCCTCACCGGTTCCTGACGCACAGAATCAGCCCGATCGAAACAGTTAATCAAAGTTAAATACAGTCACCAACCTTGCATTTTACCGCAAAACAGCCTAAATTTGCAAATTAGAGCATCAGAAGACATGGATTTTCAATCCTGAAATCTGATCACACATACAACCACGAAACGGGGCTGACCGGTTTTGACAGCGTGTAGAAGTGGTGTGTAAGCATGCAGAGCAATGATGGCTACGCTCTTTAATCAGGGACATCAAAATTTCAAATGGCGAAAACAACTACGCTCTCGCTGCCTA
>CAMXAZ010000015.1 GCA_947179295.1 uncultured Muribaculaceae bacterium | reverse complement strand
TATCTAAAAGATACACCACTCAGATTTTAACTCTTGTTTTTAAACAACCTCTTATTATTTCCCTTATTTCCGTATGAACCATCCGATGTAGGCCAGTCCGACCGAGAATTCATTTTCTGAATTGTAAGTTCCCTTGCCGAATACCTTTGATGTGCCTATCCGGCGTGTGGCATAATCAGCCTTGACAACCAGATTGGGAAGCGCGAACCAGTTGAGCCCCATCTGCCACTGACTGACTTCAAGACGCTTGTCCATAGTCATGCGCCCCTGGCCGCGATACTGCGGATTATAGTATTCGTATCTTGCGAAGGGATAGATGACCGGACATGCGCCTCCGATCACGGATTTCAGATTCAGTCCGGCTTCCGCACCATAGCCCAGTGAGTTTTTTGCCACGGGTATCAGGCGGCTGTAAGGCGATTTGTTTGACAGCATCCGGTTGGCTTCGCTGAGAGCCGCCGAGTTGCCGACATAGCCGTAGGTGACATTGGCACGGGCGGTGACAAAGCGGTTTCTGTATTGCGCGTCCCAGGTGCCGATGGCCACCGGAATCCTGCCTACAGAGGCATAGGTGTGTTCTTTATCGGCATTTGCTCCGGCATCGCGGCAATAATAGAACGAGACTCCGGTGCGCAGTCCGGGCACACCGCTGTAGTCCAGACGACCGACATAAGCGGGCGAAGTAAAATTATCCTGTTCGAAAAATCCCTGCTTGCCTCCTATGATCCATTCGTCGCGGTTGAATCCGTTGGCATTCAGTCCGGCCACGACCATCAGCTGATAGTCAAAACGCGAGAACTGCCGCCCGAACGATCCGAAAACCTGTATGCCTGTCTCGTGCCAGGTCGAGGGGAGCAGCTGCGTCTCGGCCTGCGGGCGTATTGTGCCGAAGAAATTGATCGGTTCATGGTGGGCATTGGTAAGTCCGACAGGCACTATCATATGGCCGACCCTGACATTGAACTGCGGAACGATCAGACGGGTGATGTGGAATTGCTCCAGAGCAACCTCCCCACCCTTTTCTATTTCGGTTTCGTATTCCCCGTTTTCACTGTTTTCCAGTTCGACAGCCGTTCCGGTGCCGCCGCTCTCGAACTCGATTTCGGCACCGAGAATCCATTTTGGTGTAAATTTATAGTCCAGAGCAAGGACAAAACGTGGAATTGAAATTGTGTTTCGGTGGGTCCTGGTGTTACCGGTGGCAGTTCCGTCAAAGCGGTTGATGCCATAGTCCTTGAATGAGGCCACCATCTCTCCATAGCCTCCGAAACGAAATTTATTATATCCTGCCGTATCCGCGGCCGCCGCGGCCTGAACAGTGTTTTGGGCCTTTACAGCCGAAAATGCCGACAGCATGAGAATAGTTGAAACGATAAATGCTCTGCAATTCATTGGTATTTAAAATTTTTCGCTGCAAAGGTAGATCGACTCCAATTCAGGGACAATACTCAAAAATGGGATAAAATTCACGCAAACAATTATCCTGAATGCCTGCAAAGCCTGAAAAATCATTATTTTTGAGTATGGCACACCTTTATATTCATAAGTACCTTTGCATTGGATTTCCACGCCCTTTTTTCAACTATCTATTTATGGCACTTGACAGAAACAGTTACACCGCAGACGACAAACTCACAGATCTCATCGAAGACAACCAGATGCTGCTGGTGGTGATGAACAGATTTGGAATCTCTTTCGGATTCGGAGAAAAGACCGTAGGGGAAGTCTGCCGGAAAGACGGAGTGGACTGTCAGTCGTTTTTAGCAGTATGCAACCTCGTCAGCGGCCTTGACTATACCGGCTGCAAAATCTCGCTGCCCTCCCTGATGGCTTATCTGAGAAGCGCTCACGCATATTTTCTTGAATTTCTTCTCCCCTCCATCAGGCGAAAGCTCATCGAATCCATCAACTGCTCTGATGTGAATGATATTGCTTTTCTTCTGTTGAAATTCTTTGATGACTATGTGCAGGAAGTCCACAACCATATGACTCATGAAAACGATGTGATTTTCAGCTACGTCGCCAAACTCCTCGATGGCGAGAGCAGTGACAGTTTCCGCATCACAGACTATTCGCTTGAACACGGAAGCATGGCTGAAAAGCTGACCGAGCTGAAAGAGATCTTCATCTGTCACTATCATGAACGCGAAAATCCGATACTGACTTCAGCACTGATGGATATAATATATTGTGGCAAAGAGCTTACGAATCATTGCAAAATCGAAAACATGCTCTTCATTCCCAATGTAGAGAAACTTGAAAAATCAGTCAGAATCAGCTCCCGCGAAAAGGAGACTGAGAAGAATACTGAAATTCCGGCTGAAAGTCTTATCGAGAGCATGACTGCCAGAGAGAAAGAGATTCTTTCATGTGTGGCCAAAGGCATGGCCAACAAAGAGATCGCCGACCACCTCTGTCTGTCGATACACACCGTGACCACTTATCGGCGAAACATTTCCGCGAAACTTCAGATCCATTCCACAGCCGGACTGACAATATTCGCCATCCTCCATCAGATAATAGATATCCAGGAGGTCAACCCACATATATAATATAATACATATATAATATAAGAGGGGGCTGGACCGCCCCCTGAAAAATATACCCGTTTTTTATCCTACTGTCCACTGCGGCGATTTGCGCCTGCCGAAGTTTGCGGAAAGCACCGGCGCAAACGGCGATGAAAGACTTCGCGCTCCTGACGGGCAACCCTTGACACAGGCACAGCATTTTATGCACTTTGCCGGATCTGACGAACTGCAGTCATCACTGACAGCATCAGCCGGACATACAGAAGCACATTTCCCACACCCGCTGCAAAGCTTAGGATCAACAAGCGGGACAAGCCTGACAGGATTCACTTTCTGACCTTCGGAGTAAACTTTCACAAACGCCCTGAAATTAGCCAGTGACTCTTCCGGCGACGGTTCGTCATGGAGCGCCGCCACATCCACCGGCCTCAGACCTCCGCTTTTCAAAGCCTCGCCGACAGCCTTGCCAAAACCGAAGGCTTCATCAATATCCGCCCGGTCCGGACGTCCGACGGCAATCGGGGTGTCAGGGCGGGAATAGGAATGCTCCCCGACAAAGGCTCCGGCCGCAACAGGCACAAAGCCAAGGTCTGAGACAAATTCAGCCATATCTGAAAGCGCGTTCTCAAAAGCCCGGTTGCCATATACGGCAATCAGCACACATGGAGTCGAGTCTGCAACAATATGTTTCATCCTTTCCTTTGCCATCGGAGCCATCTTGCCTCCATAGACCGGAGCTGCGATTACGGCCAGGTCAGACCGCTGCAGGCTGACAGGACCGACCTGCCGGTCAAGAGTCACATTGCAGAGAACGCAGTCTGCCACAATTGTTCCGCATATGCCGTCCATAACCGAACGGGCTATTTTCAGAGATGTTTCTGTAGGAGAAAAAACGATATTATGCAATTCCATTTCAAGAAGCGATAGTGAAGTGATTGTCTGACAGCGAGTGTTTGTGTCGAGACTGCAAATATACACATTTCCAACGAAAAAACGCCCGCCAAGATTCACATCTTAGCGGACGCATCGTTAAACACTTAACATCTTTTCTGCTTATAAACTAATCTTCTTTGTTATATATTATGTGTTTGTTGAAAGTATGAGCAATAAGTAACTTTTCAAAATTAACCGATATAATGTACATAAGTATCTCCTATGGGGAATCTTTTATACTCTCTGCGGTTTTATTCCGGTCAGAATCAAGTTCTTCATCGGTCGTTTATGTCTATAAACTCCCTCTTCAGTCCTCGATTCTGCCTCTGAATAAATCCCGCATATAGTATAAATTAATTTTTCAGAGTTACTTATGGATTATTCATAACGTATTGCCTCTATCGGGTCGAGGTTCGACGCCTTCTTTGCCGGATACCAGCCGAAGAAGACTCCGGTGATCGTACACACGGCAAACGAAAGCCCGACAGAATACATCTGAATATACACCGGCCAGTGGGCTATGACCGTGACAAGCCACGAAGCAAGCACTCCGACCAGTATGCCTATCACACCGCCGGTCACGCTTATGATGACGGCCTCTATCAGGAACTGCGACAGGATGTCGATGCCACGGGCTCCGATTGACATTCGCAGACCGATCTCACGGGTGCGTTCCGTAACCGAGACATACATGATATTCATGATGCCGATACCTCCCACAAGAAGAGATATTCCGGCAATGCAGGCAAGCAGCACTGTCATCATGTCGCTTGTAGAATTCATCATCTCGCTCAGTTCCTGCTGCGATCGGATCTGAAAATCATCATCGGCATCTTCCTTCAGCTTGTGGCGTGTGCGGAGCATCTCGGTAATAGCCTCGATGGTCTCTTCGGTTTCATCCTCGTTGACAGCACTCGCAAAAATGCCCTGGATATAGTCAATGGCAAGCACTCGCTTCATGACTGTGGTGTATGGAGCCAGGACAACATCGTCCTGATCCTGCCCCATCGAGTTGGTGCCTTTCGACTCAAGGACACCGATGACGGTCAGCGGGATTTTGCCGAAGCGGACCACTCGCCCTACCGGATCTTCCCCTCCGGGGAAAAGATTATCGACCACCGTCTTGCCGAGTATGCAGACCTTGGCGGCTGACTTTATGTCCTGATCGGTAAACATAGCGCCGTCCTTGACTTTCAGTTTTCGGATATCAAGATAATCAGGCGTTATGCCATAGACTGTCGAGGGATAGTTGTTGTTACCGTTGACGAACTGACCGCCTGAATTGACTGACGGAGAGATCGCGGCTATGCCCGGAAGAGTCTGGAGAGCCTCGTAGTCGGCAACCTCCAGAGTCTGCATGTCATCGGCGCTCTGACGCACACCGCCACGCTGCATATTGCCGGGATGAATCATTATCATGTTTGACCCCATTTCGGAAATCTGGGCCTTGATACTGTTTTTTGATCCCTGCCCGATAGCGAGCATGGTGATGACCGATGCAACGCCGATGATGATGCCGAGCATTGTCAGAAAGCATCTGAGCTTATTGTTGTTCAGCGCTTTGAGAGCTATTTTCAGTAGATTGCTTAGATTCATTGTCAATCGTTGTCTTTAGGGAGAGCCTCATAGGCCTCACGTGCGGATTTCGGGAATGGGTTACAGGTGTCTGAGACAACCTTGCCATCACGAAGCACAATATTGCGCGAGGAATATTCAGCCAGTTCCGGATTGTGGGTCACGAAGATTATGGTGCGCCCGCGGGCGTGAAGATCCTGAAAGAGAGTCAGGATGCTGAAAGAAGTGCGGGTGTCGAGGTTACCGGTGGCCTCGTCGGCAAGAATTATCACCGGGTCATTGACCAGCGCGCGTGCTATCGCCACACGCTGCTGCTGTCCGCCTGACATCTGGTTGCTCTTGTGATAGAGCCGTTCCTGCAGCCCTACAGCCTCAAGGGCTCTGACGGCTCTCTCGCGGCGCTCCTTGGCCGAGACCGATGAATTGTAGAGCAACGGAAGTTCTACATTTTCGATAGACGTTGTCTTCGGCAGGAGATTATAGTTCTGAAACACGAAGCCGATCTTGCGGTTGCGGGTAACGGCACGCTGATTCTTGCTCATCGACTGTACCGAAACTCCGTCAAGGACATATTCGCCCGAAGTCGGGGTGTCAAGACAGCCGAGAAGATTCAGAAGAGTGGATTTGCCGGAGCCGGATGTGCCCATGATGGTGACGAACTCCCCTTCGCGGATTGTAAAGGATACGCCTCGCAAGGCCTTGACCTTCTCGCCGCCGACAATGAATTCTCGCCGCAGCTTCTCGACACGTATTATTTCTTTATTCTCTGACATGGCTCTGAGTAAACGAAGGTTTCTTACTTCTTTTTATTGCGGCCCGGAGGCTGGGGAGCGAAGGGGCTTTTCTGTGCAGTGGCATCAGCATTCGCTACTGCCGTTTCATCATAGCCGGTTGCTACTTTGGTTCCGGCTGACAGACCGCCGGTAATAACGGTTTTCATGCCGTTGCCTGCTCCGACAGTGACAATCTTGTTGACAAGCGCATTGCCTTCCACAACCCAGACTGACTTCTGTCCGGCACCAAGCTCTTTCTTGTCAACAGGTGCCTTGGGCTGAGGGAGATTCTCTGAATCAGGATGCTGCTGCGGTTCAAATGTAAAAACCTGATTGGGAAGCAGAAGCACATTTTCCTCGCTCATGACGTAGATTGTCAGATTGGCCGTAAGCCCCGGTATCAGCTTATGGTCAGGATTGGGAGCGGCAACAACCACCTCATAGGTAACCACATTGCTCTCTGTGGTAGGGTTGAGACGCACTTGCGTCACTTTTCCTTCAAAAAGATCATCAGGATAGGCATCAACAGAGAATGTCACCTTCTGGCCGACTTTTACCTGACCTATGTCAGCCTCGTCCACGTTACCGATCACCTGCATGTTGTCAAGATCGGCTATGGTGTAGAGATTGGCCACATTCATGTTTGACACCACAGTCTGCCCTACTTCAACCTCGCGCGAAATAACGATACCGTCTATCGGAGAGTAGATTTCGGCATAATTAAGATTCTTAGCCGCGCGGACCTTATCGGCCTGAGCCTTGTCATAGGCAGTCTTCGACACCTGATAATCTTTCTGTGAGGTCTGGAATTCATAATCGCTTATGAGCTGCTTGGCATGGAGAGCCTTGTCGCGTTCGTAGTTCGTGCGGTTATATTCATATGTGAGCCGAGCAGACTCTACATTAGCCTCCGCGCTGCGCAGGTCACTCTCAAGCATTGTTTTTTCTATTTCGGCAATCAGATCTCCTTTCTTGACCACGGTGTTGTAGTCGGCATAGAGTTTATCAATGATACCGGTTACCTGTGTGCCGACGTCAACCTGAGTGACCGATTCAATGGTGCCGGTAGCCGTCACGGTTTCTGTCAGTTCTCCGGTTTGGGCCTCAACTGTTTCCAAAGTTATCTTTTTCTCTTTGGAACAGGCGCCGGCAAGAAGAACGACTGACACTAAAAGCATTTGTTTCAGCAGTTTCATAGCTAAGTGATGTATATTTTAGATGCTGTTTAAAATTTTTTCAATTAAGTGACACTGTTGCGTTGCGGTAGAATTCAATCATTTTCTGGCCCAGAAGAGCCATGTATTTGGTCTGCAGCAACGTGTGACGAGCCTCGACAAGATCTTTGTGGGCGGTCATCAGGTCGATTGTATTGACAAGGCCGAGATTGAGCTGCTCGTTAGTCAGCTCGCTTGTCAGCTCCGCTGATTCAAGCTGCTGAACGGCAGCTGTGTAGCGCGACTGGGCGGAACGGGTGTCGATATACCAGTTTTCAACAAGCTGTGCAAGTTCCGTATGACGCTGGTCAATATCAAGCTGGGCATCAATCTGCTGCACTTTGGCCCGCGCAACCGCCGTCCGTGATTTTTTGTTGTCAAAGATCGGCACAGAGAGAGTCAGCCCTATGGCCTCGTTGAAATTATGCTTTATAGAGGTACCGAACCCCTGCCCCGGCGCACCATAAGCAGTTCCTATGCCTCCGTTAAGCGTGATCCTGGGCTTCGAAGCGGCTGAAGCGATAGCCACATCAAGCGCCGAGCCGTCTTTTTCAAGTTCAAGCCCCCGCAGACGGAGATCGGTGTCGAGAGCCATGCGGTAGCTTTCGTCCATCGGGGGGAGTGTGGCAAGCACCTGCTCCGCTGTCAGCTCCACATCTTCCAGCTCGATCTCACTTTCAATGCCGAGCTCAAGGAGCTTTTTAAGTTCCATCCGGCGGGTGTCATAGATACCGCGGGCGTTGACGAGCGCATACCGGTCCTGCTCGGCCTGAGACTGGAGCTGAGCGTAGTCCACACGTGACAGGCGTCCGGCTTCCATCAGCTGACGGGCGCGGTCGGCCTGAGCTTCGCTGAGTTTCAACGCCTCTTCATAAATGCCGATCGACTCCCGCGCATAGAGGATATTGATATAGACCTGAAGCAGATCTGTCTCAAGCGAGCGCATCACATCGCCGGTATTGAGTGCGGCTATTTCAGACAGGAGACTGTTGCGTTTGATCGTATTTTCGCGCTGGCCGCCGTTATAGACTGTCCATGATGCATTCAGCCCATAGGAACTGTTATAGGAATTCTTGTTGTTCTCGCCCCACGGATAGTTTGAAAATCCGTGAGATGTGGCGAAATTGAGTGTAGGCTGCCACTGCGCCTTTGCCTCTTCGAGGTCATAGGCCGCGGTCTCTTCGCTCAGGCGTGATTTCCGGAGAGTGATATTATTGTCGCGGGCGTGGTCCACACAGTCTTTATAAGACCATTTCGTCGCCGAGGCTTCAGACTCCGCGGCAGCGAAAAACATTGATAATATCGCAATGATAGATAAGCGTGACTTCATAAATTATTTGCATTATCGTTTCGTGCTGCAATATTACAAAATAAAGAAGGCGACGGCCAAATTAATTCAACCAATCGCCTGAAATGTCCGATGAACCGGAATGTGCCTGTCGATTTTTACCGCTATCTGCGCGAAGCGCCGGCCGAATGCTCCTGCAGATAATCCTGCAATGCGTTCTTAAAACTGTCGCCGACCGGTATGTAGGTCTCCGCATCCATTATTATGCGTCCGCGGCTGATGCTCTCAACCTGATCCATATTCACTATATATGAACGGTGGACCTGCAGGAAACTTTCAGAAAGCCGCTCCTTTATATCGGCAAATGAGCTTAGTGTCAGCAGCGGTGACGATGACCCGACAGTGAATACCTGAAGATATTCGCCGTAACCTTTTATATAGCGCACGGATGAGAGCGAGATCCTCACATAACGGTAGTCTACTTTTATAAACAATGACTCTCGGCGGTCCTTGACCGGCATGGCCGCAGGCGCAGGAGCTTTCGAGGCATAATGTTCCAGAGCCTTGTTGGCGGCTCGCTGGAATTCGGCAAAGCCGTAAGGTTTCAGCAGATAGTCTACAGCCGAAAGTTTGTAGCTGTCCACAGCATACCGGGCATAGGCGGTTATGAACACCACCATCGGCGCCGCTGACAGTGACGCTATAAAATCCATGCCGTTCAGATCAGGCATGTTTATATCCGTGAATATCAGATCCACAGGCACGTCAGCCAGGACCGCAGATGCGTCAAGCGCGCTCTCGCAGGTCCCCACAAGTTCCAGAAACGGAACTTTCTCCACATATTTCCCAAGCTTTTCAAGAGCTATTGGCTCGTCATCAATTATCAGTGTACGCAGTTTCATTTGCCGGAATTATTAAATTTACAGAATAGGCTTTCTCGCTCGATTCCGCCGAAAGCCGGTAGCGGTCACCATAGAGCAGTTTCAGGCGCTGGTTGATATTTTTCATGCCGATGCCGTGCTGACGCTCTTTGTCTGATGACTCCGGATGACGGCTGTTGAGACATGAGAATCTGACGTTACCGTCAGCCAGATCAACCCTCACACTGACAAATGACTCCGAGCGGTAGCTTATGCCGTGCTTGAACGCATTCTCAATAAACACCAGAAAGAGCAGTGGCGGTATCATCACGCCTGCCGCTTCACTGTCTGTTGGAAGCCTCGACGATATCTCTACTTTGCTTTTGGGGAAGCGCTGCCTCATCACATTCAGATAGTCACGGAGGAAGCCGATCTCAGCCGAAAGAGCTATGCGCGGCTTGGAACTTTCATAAAGCATGTAGCGCATAAGGTTCGACATGTCGATGAGCATTTCCTGAGCCTTTTCCGGATTGATGTCAATCATGCCGTGAATATTGTTGAGCATATTCATGTAGAAATGGGGATTGATCTGGACTTTCAGATAGGCCAGCTGACTTTCCGCATTGGCTTTCAGAAGGCTCTCATGCTCCAGCCTGTCTTCAAAACGCTGGAATATCAGGGCTATGGCAAGATTCACGCCTATGATCAGCAGATCGTAGACCATGTCAAGGAACAGAGGCAAGGGCAACAGCGGACGCGGCCCGCGGTGGTGCATGACCCGCTCAGGAAAATCGTGCTGCACGAATTCGCGGAAAAAATGGAAATACTGGCATCCCCACACCACGGCCACCAGCAGAACCGTGGCACACAGATAGCCTATGTAGCGATTCCGGAACAGCAGTCGCGGAAGGAGCAGCGAATTGTGGATGCAAAACAGTATCAGAAACGGCAGAAGCCCAAAAGCGAGATGGCGCAAAAGATCGATGCTCACCACCGGAAACTCCGTGTAGCTTCTCGCCCGCATCACATCCAGCAGACAAAGCACCACGATAAGCAACCAGATGCTGGTATAAATGACTGTTTCAAGTTTTCGGGGACGACGCAGTGACATACTCATCTTTGACAAGCGGTTATAAAAAGTTATATTCATTACGGCCTAAGGGGGTGCGATCAGAATCTGCAACCCACATGATATTCATCTGTAAAATTATGTAAAAAACTTCATAACTCCGTCAAATATTAAACCAACAGGCAAAAAAAATCCACGAACCGGCTCTTTCGCTACATCCATGTGCCAAAGATACGACAACAACATATACCGAAACATATTGTACCTAAATATGAGCCATTATGGCACATCTGCCAGCTTACATTTTTCGTATTTTTGCCACACCTGAAACGTTTTAACATCTCTTACTAAAATGTTACTTATACCGTGAATATGCTGCAAAACATATGGACGACCGCTTGAAACTACTTGCAAAAAATCTAATTTTACAAACTAAAACCAAACTTTATGAAATTTACATATCTAACCGCATTCATCTTTGCGGGTGCTGCCCTGACTCTGACATCATGTGGAGAAAACAAAAAAACATCGGCTCTTACGGAATCCGGACTTGACCCTAACAACTTCGTGGCTACCGTCAACGGCAAGACCACCGGTCTTTATACCCTGAAAAACAATTCCGGCATGGAAGTCTGCATCACAAATTTCGGCGGACGCATCGTCTCGCTGACAGTGCCTGACAGAGACGGGGCTCCGACTGATGTCGTGCTCGGTTTCGACAGCATAGCCTCATATCTTCCGGAAAACAATCAGACAGACTTCGGAGCTGCCATAGGCCGCTACGCCAACCGCATCAATCAGGGGCGCATGGTGATCGACGGCGACACCGTCTGTCTGCCTCAAAACAACTTCGGCCACTGCCTGCACGGCGGCCCAACAGGGTGGCAATATCAGGTATATGACGTCATTGAAGCTAATGACAGCACACTCGTACTCGAAATGAACTCTCCTGACGGTGACAATAATTTCCCCGGCAACGTGAAAGCGACTGTCTGCTACACTCTCACTCCTGACAATGCGCTTGACATAGCCTACAGCGCTGTCACCGACCGCCCGACTGTCATCAACATGACCAACCACTCCTATTTCAACCTCAGCGGAGACCCTGACAAAGCAATCACAGACCATCTGCTCTACATCAACGCTTCTGACTATACCCTTGTAGACTCCACGTTTATGACCACCGGCGAGATAGCTTCTGTCAAAGACACTCCGATGGATTTCACCATACCGCGTGCCATCGGCGAAAAAATTGATGAAACAGACTTCGAACAAATCTCAAACGGAATGGGTTATGACCACAACTGGGTGCTGTCAACAAACGGCAACGACAGCATCATCGCCGCCAGCCTCTACGCTCCGTCAACGGGCATCAGGCTTGAGGTGCTCACCGACGAACCCGGAATTCAGGTCTACTCCGGAAACTTCCTTGACGGCTCTGTCAAAGGGAAGAACGGCAAAGCCTACAACAAAAGGGCTGCCATATGCCTTGAATCACAGCATTATCCCGACAGTCCCAACAAACCTCAGTGGCCGTCTGTAGTCCTCAGGCCCGGCGAGACCTATCGCAGTCACTGTGTGTTCCGTTTCGGAATTGAAAAGTAATTCTACACATATACTATATTAACTCAGAATCTGACACTCTAAAATCATCAATTTAAATTATGGCTCTATTAGACTGGATTGTCATCGCTATATTTTTTGTAGCGCTCATCGGCATCATCGTATGGGTGATGCGCCAGAAACAAAACAATGCCGAAGACTATTTCCTTGGCGGTAAAGACGCAACCTGGATTGCAATCGGCGCTTCGATTTTCGCCTCTAACATCGGTTCGGAACATCTTATAGGCCTGGCCGGCTCCGGAGCATCAAGCGGCATGGCAATGGCCCATTGGGAAATCCAGGGCTGGATGATCCTTCTGCTCGGATGGGTCTTCGTGCCGTTCTATTCGCGCTCTATGGTCATAACGATGCCTGAATTTCTCGAACGCCGCTACAACTCGGCCTCCCGAACCATTCTCTCACTTATCTCTCTGATAAGCTACGTGCTGACTAAAGTCGCAGTAACAGTTTATGCCGGCGGACTCGTGTTCCAGCAGGTGTTCGGTATCGACACTCTCTGGGGCATCGACTTCTTCTGGATCGCAGCCATCGGACTTGTAGTGATCACTGCCCTCTACACCATCTTCGGCGGCATGAAATCCGTGCTCTACACCTCCGTGCTCCAGACTCCGATCCTGCTGCTCGGATCAGTGATCATCCTCGTGCTCGGCCTTAAGGAACTCGGCGGATGGGACAAGATGATGGAAATCTGCTCCTCGGTGGAAGTCAACCAGTATGGCGACACCATGACCAACCTCATACGCGACAACCGCGATCCGCAATATCCCTGGCTCGGCGCGCTTATAGGTTCGGCGGTCATAGGCTTCTGGTACTGGTGTACCGACCAGTTCATAGTGCAGCGCGTGCTCTCAGGCAAAAACGAGCGTGAGGCCCGCCGAGGCACAATCTTCGGTGCCTACCTCAAACTGCTCCCTGTATTCCTCTTCCTCATTCCCGGCATGATCGCCTTCGCCCTCCATCAGAATCTCGGCGACTTCCTTCCGCTGACTGAAAACGGACTTCCGAACTCCGACGCCGCCTTCCCCACCCTTGTAGCCAAACTGCTTCCGGCAGGTGTGAAAGGCTTGATTGTATGCGGAATCCTCGCAGCGCTCATGTCATCGCTCGCATCTCTCTTCAACTCCTCAGCCGCTCTGTTCACCATTGACTTCTATCAGCGCTTCCGTCCGAAAACCGACCCTAAAAAGCTCGTGCGCATCGGCCAGGCCGCCACAGTGGTCATCGTGGCTCTCGGCATTCTCTGGATACCTGTAATGCGCTCCGTCGGCGATGTGCTCTACCTCTATCTGCAGGACGTGCAGTCAGTGCTCGCCCCCGGCATCGCAGCCGCATTCCTCATGGGCATCTGCTGGAAACGCGCGTCAGCCCAGGGCGGCATGTGGGGACTTATCGCCGGCCTCGTAATCGGTCTGACCCGACTCGGAGCCAAGATCTATTACAGCAATGCGGCCGTAGTGCCCGACGGCGACAGCAGCCTCTTCCAGTATCTGTTCTACGACACCAACTGGCTCTTCTTCTGCGGATGGATGCTGGTGTTCTGCCTCCTGGTTGTGATAATTGTCAGCCTCTTCACCAAAGCGCCTGACCAGGAAAAGATACGCGGACTTGTGTTCGGCACCTCAACTCCGGAACAGCGGGCCGCAACCCGCGCAAGCTGGAACCACTGGGACATCATCCACACCGTTATCATTCTCGGCATCACAGCCGCTTTCTACTATTACTTCTGGTAATATGGCTCTCTGAACAAAACCAGCCGAATAATTGTTTATATTGATTTACATTTGTATATATTACTATCTATATAATGTTACAGGAACTTAAAGAAAAAGTCTTTCACGCCAATCTCGAACTGGTAAAGCAAGGACTCGTCATCTACACCTGGGGCAATGTCTCAGGCATAGACCGTGAAAAAGGGCTCGTCGCAATCAAGCCGAGCGGTCTCGACTACGACAAAATGACTGCTGACGACATGGTGGTGGTTGACCTTGAAGGAAATATCGTAGAAGGCAAGTTGCGCCCATCTTCTGACACCCCCACTCATCTCGCTCTCTACCGGGCTTTTCCGGCTATCGGCGGAGTTGTCCACACTCACTCCACCTATGCCACCGCCTGGTCACAGGCCGGCCTTGACATACCCAACATAGGCACCACCCATGCCGACTATTTCCACAAAGACATCCCCTGCACAGCCGACATGACAGCAGAAGAAGTCAGAGGTGACTATGAACTTGAAACCGGCAACGTTATCGTCAGACGCTTCGCCGACATCGACCCGACAGCCACACCGGCAGTTCTGGTAAAAAACCACGGGCCTTTTACCTGGGGCAAAGATCCGGCTGACGCAGTCCATAACGCAGTAGTGCTCGAACAGGTAGCCAAGATGGCATTCATAGCCCGAACCATCAATCCGGCGCTGACCATGAACCCGCTCCTCATCGAGAAACACTACAACCGCAAGCACGGCCCAGGAGCATATTACGGCCAGGGCAAACAGGATTGAAAAGCTGCAAGACGAATTCTTACAATTCAAATAATACAGATAACACAGACAGAAATACAAAAAACAAACAGATATGGCATTTGAAAACAACGAACTCTGGTGGATCACCGGAGCACAGCTCTTATACGGCGGCGACGCAGTTGTAAAAGTCGACGCCCACTCAAAAGAAATGGTCGAAGGCCTCAACGCTTCCGGCGTGATACCGATGAAAGTGGTCTATAAAGGCACCGCCAACTCTTCACGCGAAGTTGAAGAAATCATGAAAGCCGCCAACAACGACTCACGCTGCGTCGGTGTGATCACCTGGATGCACACATTCTCACCGGCCAAAATGTGGATTCACGGTCTGCAGCAGCTCCGCAAGCCGCTGCTCCATTTCCACACCCAGTACAATGCCGAAATTCCCTGGGAGACTATGGACATGGACTTCATGAATCTCAACCAGAGCGCCCACGGCGACCGCGAATTCGGCCACATCTGCGCCCGTCTGAACATCCGCCGCAAAGTAGTTGTAGGCTATTGGAAAGACAAGGCCATCCAGGAACGCATAGCCGTCTGGTCACGAGTGGCCGCGGCATGGGCCGACGCACAGGACATGAGAGTCATCCGCTTCGGCGACCAGATGAACAACGTGGCTGTCACTGACGGTGACAAGGTTGCAGCCGAAATGCAGTTAGGCTACCACGTGGACTACTGTCCCGTCAGCGAACTGATGGAATATCACAAAAAAGTCACCGATGAGGCAACCCAGGCTCTTTTCGACACCTACCTCGCCACCTATGATTTTGATCCGAAAATCGCTGACGCCACAACTCCTGAACACAAATCGGTCTGGAATGCCGCCCGCGCCGAACTCGCAATCCGCGCCTGCCTCCAGGACAAAGGAGCCAAGGCATTCACTACCAACTTTGACGATCTCGGCACTGATGACATAAATGATCCGCACTTCGAAGGCTTTGACCAGATACCCGGCCTCGCATCACAGCGGCTGATGGCTGAAGGCTACGGCTTCGGAGCCGAAGGTGACTGGAAATCAGCAGCCCTCTACCGCACTCTGTGGGTCATGAACCAGGGTCTCCCCGGCGGATGCTCCTTCCTTGAAGACTACACCCTCAATTTCGACGGCAATGAAAGCTCTATCCTTCAGGCCCATATGCTTGAGATCTGTCCTCTCATAGCAGAGCGTAAGCCTCATCTTGAAGTACATTTCCTCGGCATCGGCATCCGCAAGGCTCTTACCGCCCGTCTGGTATTCACCTCGAAACCCGGCCTCGGCGTAACCGCCACTGTCATTGATATGGGCAACCGCTTCCGCCTGATTGTCAACGATGTCGAATGTCTGAAATCCAAACCGCTCCCCAAACTGCCGGTAGCATCGGCTCTCTGGAAACCGATGCCCGACTTCGCCACCGGAGCCGCAGCATGGATTCTCGCCGGAGGCACCCACCACTCATGCTTCGCCTACGGTGTCACTCCCGAATACTGGGCAGACTATGCCGAAATGGCCGGCATCGAAATGCTTCATATCGACAAGGACACAACCATCGAGAATTTCAAGCGTGAGATGCGCATCAACGATGTCTATTACATGCTCAACCGATAAGTCAGAAGACCGCAATGCAACTTGATCCGAAAACAACAATCGAACAGGGCAAGGCGATCCTCGGAATCGAACTGGGGTCCACCCGAATCAAAGCCGTGCTGATCGACGGTGAGAACAAGCCGATAGCACAAGGCTGTCATGAGTGGGAAAACCAACTCGCCGACGGTCTGTGGACCTACAGCACAGAAGCTATCTGGTATGGTCTGCAGGATGCCTATGCCGACCTGCGTTCGAACGTACGCAAAGATTTCGATATCGAAATCGAACATCTTGCAGCAATCGGCGTCAGCGCCATGATGCACGGCTATATGCCTTTCGGAGCTGACGGTGAAATCCTCGTGCCCTTCCGGACATGGCGCAACACCAATACCGGACCTGCCGCAGCCCGGCTGTCGGAGCTCTTCGTCTACAACATCCCTCTCAGATGGAGCATCTCTCACCTCTATCAGGCTATACTCAACGGAGAGGAACATGTGAAAGACATCGACTATCTGACCACACTCGCAGGCTATATCCACTGGAAACTGACCGGCAGGAAAGTGCTTGGCGTAGGCGATGCCTCCGGCATGATTCCCATTGACCCCTCCACCGGAAACTATTCGGCTGAAATGGTCGGCAAGTTCGACTCGCTGATCAAAGACAAGGCCTATCCCTGGACTTTGACCGATATACTTCCTGAAGTGCTTTCGGCCGGACAGGATGCCGGCAAACTCACGGCGGAAGGCGCCAGAAGGCTTGACGTGTCGGGCCATCTGCAGCCCGGAGCTCCATTCTGCCCGCCTGAAGGCGATGCTGGAACCGGCATGGTAGCTACCAACGCCGTGTTGCAGCGCACCGGCAACGTGTCGGCCGGAACCTCGTCTTTCTCAATGATCGTTCTTGAGAAAGATCTCTCCAAGCCTTATGAGATGATCGACATGGTGACCACTCCTGACGGAAGCCTCGTTGCGATGGTCCACTGCAACAACTGCACATCAGATCTCAACGCATGGGTGAGCCTTTTCAAAGAATACCAGCAACTGCTCGGCGTGCCGGTTGACATGAACGAGGTGTTTGGCAAACTCTATGAGAATGCCCTCAACGGAGACCCCGACTGCGGCGGCCTGATTTCCTACAACTACTATTCCGGTGAACCTGTGACCGGCCTGACCGAAGGACGTCCGCTTTTCGTCCGTTCAGCCGCTGACAGATTCAACCTCGCCAATTTCATGCGCGCAAATCTCTATGCATCCGTGGCTGTGTTGAAAATCGGGAATGACATCCTTTTCAACGAAGAGAAAGTGGAAGTAGACCGTATCACAGGCCACGGCGGTCTGTTCAAGACCAAAGGCGTTGGCCAGAGAATACTCGCAGCGGCGCTCAACTCTCCGATCTCCGTCATGGAGACCGCCGGCGAAGGTGGCGCATGGGGCATAGCGCTTCTGGCATCCTATCTTGTCAACAACGACAAAGGGCTGTCACTTGCAGGCTTCCTCAACGACCGGGTGTTTCTCGGAGATGCAGGCACTGAAATCGCCCCTGACCCGGCCGATGTGGAAGGCTTCAACCGCTACATCGAGACATACAAGCAAGGTCTGGCCATCGAACATGCAGCCTGCGAAGCCAAACGATAATTCGGCTCCACAAGAACTGACAAAACTATCCAATAAGAAGGACGGAGAGCTTTCAACAGCTGTCCGTCTTTCTGTTTTTTCACCAAAAACACGGAAACCATTCCGAAAAAGAAAATTTAAGAACCGGCATTTGATTTTTTCTGATGATTTGTTGTAAATTTGTGACGCGTAAAATTTTATCATCAGTCTAAAACACATCAGTATATGAAAATCAACGGTCAGATCAAGGCCATAGCCACGCTTGTGCTTGCCGGCGTAATTCCTCACTGTGCCATCGCACAGCAAAATGAGATCTGTTTTCAGACACCGGGCGGACAGCATATCAGAGTCAGCGCCGTAAGTGACAATATCATCAAAGTTAGCAACTGGAATGCCGGAGAGACTTTGCCGGAAACCGCCACTTCGGTATTGAAAGGCCAAAGCGGAACTTCATCAGTGAGCACGGCTCCGGGCATCTGCGTGATGACAACCGGAGGCGGAATAGTTGTCCGCGTAGACAGCCTCACCGGCTCTGTCGACATCAGCGCCGGCCCGAAACGCTCAGTAAGTGACAACGGCCTTCGAACACTCGCCGACGGACAGAGACGGCTCGAACTGTCGACCGTAGGCAGAGGATCATTCTACGGCGCAGGCGAACGCGGCTACAGTTTCAACCTTGCCGGTGACACCCTTGTGATGTACAACAAACAGAACTACGGCTATACCGCCGGCGAAGAGCGCATCCGTCAGATGAACATCACCATGCCGCTGTTTCTCTCATCAAACGGCTATGCTGTTGTGTTCGACGACTTTGCAGCCGCCAGTATGATCATGTCTAATCCGATTGTCTACACAAGCGAATCACGGTCACCAGTTTCATATTATTTCATCAACGGCGCCGGATCACTCGCTTCGGTGACACACGAACTGTCAGCGCTTACCGGCCGGCAGAAACTGCCCCCGTTCTGGGCCCTCGGATACATAACTTCAAAATATGGCTATCACACCCAGCAGGAGACTCTCGGTGTGGTCGACACTCTAAAACGGGCCGGTTATCCGCTTGACGGAATCGTGCTCGACCTCTACTGGTACGGCAAGGAGGAAGACATGGGGCGTCTGGCCTGGGATCAGCAGCAGTGGCCCGACCACAAGAAAATGCTTGCCGATCTGAAGGCACGCGATGTAAACACAGTCATCATATCCCAGCCCTACATTCTCCGCAACGGACGCGGTCTTGAAAACTACAATGAGCTTGCATCGAAAGGCCTTCTGGTCAAGGATTCGACCGGAGGCCCGCAGGAAGTCAAAATATGGGTCGGCGAAGGCGGCATGTTTGACGTCTCTAATCCTGACACCCGGTCGTGGCTGCGCGAACGCTACAAGACTCTTACCCTTGAAGGTGTCGGAGGCTGGTGGGGCGATCTCGGCGAACCCGAAGTGCACCCTGAAACCGGCATCCATGCCAACGGACTCAGCGCCCGTGAATACCATAATCTCTATGGCAACGACTGGTCATCGGTCATATCCGACCTGTTTGCCTCGGAGTTTCCAGACCGCAGGCTCATGACCATGATGCGCGGAGGCACAACCGGTCTGCAGCGCTACAGCGTCTACCCCTGGTCAACTGACGTCTCACGCTCTTGGGGAGGCCTGCAACCGCAGATCACCATCATGCTCAACTCCGGGCTGAGCGGCCTGGGCTACATGAGTCACGATGTGGGCGGTTTCGCAATCGACCCTGAAGCTCCATATGATCCTGAACTTTATGTGCGCTGGCTCCAGCTCGGCACCTTCTCCCCTATCCTCCGCACTCATGCCCAGGCTACGGCAGAACCTTACAATTATCCGGACCAACAGCACATAATCCTGCCCCTGATCAAGGAACGCTACAGATGGCTGCCATACAACTACACGCTGGCCTACGAAAATGCCTCGCAGGGTCTGCCCCTTGTGCGCCCGCTCAATTTCTACAGTCCCGGATCTGACAGATTCGATGACATCACAGATGAATATCTCTGGGGACGCGACATCCTCGTGGCTCCGGTCATGACTCAGGGCGCAACCCGGCGCACCATTGTCTTCCCCGATGGCCTCTGGGTTGACTACAACAATCCCGGCAGATTCTACAACGGCGGAGATACCGTCAACTATCCCGCGCCCCTTGAAGTGCTTCCACTCTTTGTTCGCGCAGGTGCCATCATCCCGCAGGCCGACTATGACATGAAGTCGACAGAAGACTACCGCACCGACCGTTATACGATAAACTATTATCCCTATCTCGGCAAATCAGAATACACTCTGTTTGAAGATGACCGCAAATCGCCCGGCTCACTCGATGAAGGAGCTTATTCGCTTATAAATTTCACCGGCGAAGCCTCCATTGAAGGAATAAATCTTGATGTCTCGGCCCAAGGCACATATCCGGGAGCGCCTAAAGTCAAGGATCTGACATTCCGGATTCACCTTGTTGACGGCGACCCGTCATCGGTCAGCGTTGACGGACAGCAGCTGAAACGCGGAGCATGGAAATTTGACCGCAGCGAGTCCATGCTGACATTCAAAGTCAAATGGAACGTCGGCAAGCCTCTGGCAATCCGTATCCGCTAAACAGTCTTTCTCTCCCCCCAAAAAAAGTCCATGACTTGTGACAAAGCGCCACAAGTCATGGACTTTTCTTATGAATTACATCATTCAATTACATCTGGCTTAGAGGTCGTTGTTTAAAAAACCTCTTATTTTTATTTCCTCCAAAACTCTGTGCCTCCGCAATGCGATAGAATCGCTTTTTTTTCGTAACTTCGCAATTGCATCGGCATTATGCCGCTAAAGCGTCTAAAGTCAAGAACCTATCATAGACATGAAACAGAGTGTTCTCTTCTCGCTGACACTGTCAGCCTCTATTTTGTTGCCGTTCGGCTCCAGGGCCGATGGCTACAGCAATCCGGTGATACCGGGTTTTCATCCCGACCCATCCGTTGTGGCCGTCGGTGATGACTTTTATCTCGTAAACTCTTCATTCTGCTATTTTCCGGGAGTGCCGCTCTATCACAGCAAGGACCTTGTCAACTGGCAGCAGATAGGCCACGTGCTTGACCGCGAAAACCAGCTGAATCTCAAAGGAGCCTCTGTCTGGGGCGGAATCTATGCCCCGACTATCAGATATGACAACGGACGATTCTATATGATCACCACCAATGTCACCGACAAAGGAAATTTTCTCGTGCACACCACCGATCCGGCAAAAGGCTGGAGCGATCCGGTGTGGCTCAGGCAGGGAGGCATTGATCCATCGCTCTATTTCGAGGAAGGCCGATGCTACATGGTCAGCAATCCTGACAACGGTATATGGCTGTGTGAGATCGACCCGCTCAGCGGAGAGCAGCTGAGTGAAAGCCGGCGCATATGGGACGGAACAGGCGGCCGATATCCCGAAGCACCGCATATCTACAAAAAAGACGGCTGGTACTACCTGCTGATTGCCGAAGGTGGCACTGAACCGGGCCACAGTGTGACCATAGCCCGCAGCCGTGGCATAGCCGGACCTTACACTGCCAATCCGGCAAATCCCATACTCACCCATTTCAACCGGGCCGGACAGACCAACCCCATCCAGGGAACCGGACATGCAGATTTCGTCCAGGCTCCTGACGGATCATGGTGGCTGGTATGTCTCGGCTTCCGCCAGCAGAACGGCGCGCACCATCTTCTCGGCCGCGAGACTTATCTTGCTCCTGTGCGCTGGGACGAAAATGCCTGGCCTGTGGTCAACGGCAACGGAATCATCAGCCTCGACATGGATGTGCCGACATTGCCGCTCAGTCCGCTTCCTCCCAAAAAGCAACGCGACAATTTCGACAGCAAGACCCTCGGCCACGAATGGGTATGGCTCAGAAATCCGGTGACCGCCAACTACAGCTATGGCAAAGGCTGTCTGAAGCTCAAAGGCACCTCAGCCGGTCCGGACAACACGACTGAATCACCGACAATGCTGTTGCGCCGACAGGAGCATATCAATTTCACAGCCTCTACAGCAGTCAGCCTTGAGAATCCATCGGCCGGCAGTGAAGCGGGTCTGACGGTGTTCGCCTCCGAACCGTCGCACTATGACCTGTTCGTCACTCAGAAAGCCGGCGGAAACAAAGCTGTCATGCTCAGATACCGTCTTAACGAGTTGACTCATATAGAAAAAGAGATTCCGCTTACGCCTGCCTGCAAAAAGGTGATACTGCGCGTTACCGCAAGCCCGACTGTCTACAGTTTCTCCGCATCGACTGACGGCGGCAAGAACTTTCAGGAACTCGGAAAGATGAACACCCGCTATCTCTCAACCGAAACCGCCGGAGGATTCACCGGCTCTTTCATCGGGCTCTATGCCGTCTCGCCTGACAATAACGGAGGCGGAAACTTTGACTATTTCGACTACTTACCTAAATCAGAATAAAATAAATGAGAACCTCTTTAATAGCCCTCGCTCTTGTGCTGACAGCAGGAGGAGCCTCGGCAAAGGTCAGGCCTTCGGCTATGATCAGTGACAACATGGTGCTTCAGCAGAATGCCAATGCCCGCATATTCGGGAGCGCCGATCCGGGATCGACTGTGACCGTGACTCCGTCATGGAACAACAAGCCCTACACAACCACTACTGACCGCACCGGCCAGTGGTGTCTGGCCATTGAAACCCCCGGCGGCAGTTTCGACAAGCACACCATCACGATTTCTGACGGCGATCCGATAACGATCGGCAACGTGCTCGTTGGTGAAGTATGGCTGGCTTCAGGACAATCCAACATGCAGATGCCGTTGAAGGGATTTCCCGGCTGCTGCACCGAAGACGGATATGATGAGATAGCGTCTTCACGCCGGCAGGCCGACAAGGTCAGATTTTTCACCGTGCCCTTGACCCAGAGCTATACTCCGGTTGACACCGTTAATGCCTCATGGGCTGTACCGTCACCTGAAACCTCGACCGAGTTCAGCGCACTCGCATGGCATCTGGCCAAGCGCATGAGCGATGTGCTTGATGTGCCGGTGGGCATTGTCAGCGCGGCTTATGGCGGTGCAAAAGTAGAAAGCTGGACTCCGAGAGAGCTGCTTGAGACCTACAAGGATGTATCGCTCGATCCGAAAGACATCGAACCGATGGTCCACTACCTGCGCCCTATGCTGATGTATAACGCTATGTTTGTACCCATCAGAAACTACACCTATAAAGGTATTCTGTGGTATCAGGGATGCTCCAATGTATCCACCTGGCAGACCTATGCAGAACGGCTTGAGGCTATGGTAAAACACTGGAGAGATCAGATTGCCATCGGTGACATACCGTTTTACAGTGTTGAGATCGCACCGTATGAATACGGCGATCCTTCGGAACAAGGCAAAGCCCCACTGCTGCGCGAGGCTCAGCGCAAGGCCGTGGAGCGGATTCCGAACAGCGGCATCATCTGCACGAACGATCTCGTGAAACCATATGAACGGTTCAACATCCATCCGGCCGACAAAGCGGCTGTAGGCAAGCGTCTGTGTGACCTTGTGCTTAACAAGACTTACGGCAAGAAGCAGTTTCCCGTAGAAAGTCCGCGCTATAAGAGCCACCGATTCAAAGACGGAGCCGCATGGGTTGCGATCGACTCTCCCTGTGACGGCATCTGCCGCAACTATGACATACAGGGCTTTGAGGTAGCCGGCCCAGACAAGGTCTTCCACCCGGCCGATTCCGTGTGGCTCCACTGGCAGACAAACGAAATGGTGGTTTCAAGCAAAGAGGTGCCGCAACCGGTGGCTGTCCGCTACGGCTGGCGCGACTTCATGCCCGGAAATCTTCATGCCGGCAACTATCTGCCGCTGATTCCGTTCCGGACCGATGACTGGGAGTAAGCCACGCAACCCCACCCACCTGCATCTGCCGGACAGATCCTAAAAAAACAGGGCCGTAACACACGCTTTATGAAGCTTGTATGCGTTACGGCCTTTGCTATATCCTGTCAGTCAGGATTTACGGCGACGAGTCAGTCAGCAAGCGCCTGATCGAGATCATTCAGAATATCGTCAATATCCTCGATGCCTACCGACAGTCGCACGAGATCCGGAGCTACGCCGGCTTCTCTCAGCTGCTCGTCAGTCAGCTGGCGGTGGGTATGGCTTGCAGGATGCAGTACACAGGTCCTGGCATCTGCCACATGCGTCACGATAGCAATAAACCTGAGTTTGTCCATGAACTCTATCGCATCTTCGCGCGAACCCTTAAGACCGAACGAGATCACGCCGCAAGTGCCCTGCGGCATCTGCTTCCTGGCGAGTTCGTAATACTTGTTGCCCGGCAGTCCGGCATAGTTCACCCAGCTGACTTTCGGATGCTTTTCAAGCCATTCGGCCACCTTCTGTGCGTTCTCGCAATGACGTGGCACACGAAGATGCAGGGTTTCAAGACCGATGTTGAGCAGAAATGAATTGTGGGGCGAAGGAATCGATCCGAGATCGCGCATCAGCTGAGCTGTGGCCTTGGTGATAAACGCACCCTTGCCGAAAGCCTTGGTGTATGTGAGTCCGTGATATGATTCGTCAGGAGTGGTCAGGCCCGGAAATTTGTCGGCATAGGCATCCCAGTCAAAGTTACCGCTGTCTACTATGGCTCCGCCTACGCTTGTGGCATGGCCGTCCATATATTTTGAAGTGGAATGTGTCACGATGTCCGCGCCCCACTCAAACGGGCGGCAGTTGATCGGTGTGGCGAATGTATTGTCGACAATCAGCGGCACTCCGTTGGCATGGGCCACTTTGGCAAATTTCTCAATGTCAAGCACATCATTGCTCGGATTGGAGATAGTCTCGCCGAAAAGCAGTTTTGTGTTGGGCCGGAAAGCCGCTGCGATCTCCTCTTCCGTAGAATTCGGGCTGATGAAAGTGCAGTCAATGCCCATTTTCTTCATTGTCACGGCAAAAAGGTTGAATGTGCCTCCATATATGGCCGACGAGCAGACAAAATGATCGCCGCTCTGACAGATGTTGAACACGGCATAGAAGTTTGCGGCCTGACCGGATGAAGTCAGTATGGCAGCCACACCTCCCTCAAGTTCGGCTATCTTAGCCGCCACGGCATCATTTGTTGGGTTGGCAAGACGTGTATAGAAATAGCCGCTTTCCTCAAGGTCGAAAAGCCTGGCCATCTGTTCGGAACTTGAATATTTGAATGTGGTGCTCTGGATGATAGGCAATACACGGGGCTGCCCGTTTTCAGGCTTCCACCCGCCCTGCACACAAATTGTACCGCTGTTAAGTTTATTTGACATTATTGTTATTATTAAGTATTTTTGCAAAGGTAATAAATTTTTAGAGGTTTGTTTAAAAATAACCTCTTAGTAACTCCATAATCGGCTCTTGTTCATGATAAATTTTGACAATCTCAAAGCACTTCTGAAAAGCAACCGCTCTGTGCGCCGTTTCGACGGATCAAAGGCTATAGACGCAGAAATTCTGAAGCAATTGGTCGAACTGACCCGCTACTGCGCATCGGCCCGTAACATGCAGCCTCTGCGCTATCGCCTTGTCAGCACACCTGAGGAGTGCGGATGTCTGTTTCCGGCTTTGAAATGGGCCGGCTACCTGACTGACTGGGACGGTCCGTCAGAGAAGGAGCGTCCGACGGCCTACCTCGTGCAATGCCTCGATACTGAACTGGCAGGCAACTGCCTGTGTGACGATGGGCTCCATCTTGAAGCCCTGACACTCGGAGCTTCAGCCCTCGGAATCAACGGATGCATCATAAAAGCGTTCAATGCAGCCGATGTGGTCCGATCGCTCGCTATACCTGAGCGGTACAAGCCTTTATATGTGCTTGCTTTAGGCTATCCGGCTGAAAAAGTCGAAATCATATCCACTGACGGCACAAGCCACGCCGACATCCGCTACTTCCGTGATGACGCAGATGTCCACGTAGTGCCAAAACGGCCTCTGGAAGAACTTATCATCAGCTAAAACAAACCATGCGACAGCACCGTCGCTGAGCCGACTTTCACAAAATCGGCACGAAAAGCAAAGCCATCGGCTAAATCCTGACGTGGATTCTGCCGATGGCCTTGTTATTTTCAGTGTATAAGATCTTCAGCGCGATCAGCCCCCGAAGTTGTCATAGTGGACAGATTCGGGATCAACGCCAAGATCATCGAGCATCTTGTTGACAGCGGCGCTCATCGGGCCGGGACCACACATGTAGTATTCGATATCTTCAGGGTCCGGATGGTCTTTGAGATATGTCTCATAGATCACCTGATGAACAAATCCGGCGGTGTATTTCACACCTGCGGCATCGGCTGCCGGATCAGGACGGTCAAGAGCGAGATGGAACTTGAAGTTGGGGAAGTCCTTTTCAAGCTGCATGAAATTGTCGAGATAGAACACCTCGTTAAGCGCACGGGCACCATAGAAATAGTTCATCACGCGGTCGCGGGTCTGGAGCGTCTTGGTGAGCCACATGATCTGCGCGCGAAGCGGAGCCATGCCAGCACCACCGCCTATCCACATCATCTCGGCCTTTGAATCGACAATCGGGTGGAAATCGCCGTAAGGGCCGCTCATGCGCACCTTGTCGCCGGGCTTGAGCGTGAAGATATAGCTCGAAGCTATACCGGGCATCACATTCTGGAATCCAACCTGGGGTTTCGGCTTGAAAGGCGGAGTGGCGATGCGGACTGTCAGCATGATGCGGTCGCCTTCTTCCGGATAGTTGGCCATCGAATAGGCGCGGACAGATGTCTCCGTGTTGCGGCATTTCAGTCCGAAAAGTCCGAATTTTTCCCATGCGGGAAGATATTCGGCTCCGATCGAATCCTTGTCAATGTCTTTGTCATAGTCCATATCGAAGGTAGGGATCTTGATCTGGGCGTATGAACCGGGGATGAAATCCATGTGGGCGCCTTCTGGAAGAGCCACAATGAACTCTTTGATGAATGTGGCCACATTGCGGTTTGAGATCACCTCGCATTCCCATTCCTTGACGTCAAGCGCAGAGGCCGGAATGCCGATAGAGCAATCTTCCTTCACCTTTACCTGGCAACCGAGACGCCAGTGGTCCTGCTGCTGTTTGCGCGAGAAGTGGACTTTTTCAGTTGGCAGTATGTCACCGCCGCCTGAAAAGACCTGGCATTTGCACTGTCCGCAACTACCCTTTCCGCCACAGGCCGAGGGCAGGAAGATGTTTTCGTCAGCGAGTGTAGAGAGCAGAGCTTTGCCTGAGTCGGCTTCCACAACGGTGTCGTTGTTAATCGTGATCTTGACTTTGCCCGAATGGACAAGATATTTCTTGGCGAGCAGCAGTATCATCACAAGGAAAAGAGTGATGATCAGAAAGATGCAAACGCCTGAGAGTATTGTCAGCATATCTGTGAAATTCAGTAATAACAAGGGTTAGTAAATCAGATCTTGATTCCGAGGAAGCTCATGAAGGCTATGCCCATCAGTGCGGTGAGGATGAACGTGATCCCCACTCCGCGCAGCGGTTTCGGAATGTTAGAATATGTGGCAAGACGCTCGCGGATGGCAGCGATGGCTGTGATGGCCAGAAGCCAGCCGAGTCCCCAGCCGCCACCGGCACAGACTGCGGTCCAGACCGAAGGGAAATCACGCTGCTGCATGAAAAGCGAGCCACCGAGAATGGCACAGTTCACTGCGATAAGGGGCAGGAAGATGCCGAGCGAGGAATAAAGCGCGGGACTGTATTTCTCTACCGTCATTTCGACAAGCTGAGTCATCGAGGCTATGACGGCGATGAACATTATGAGCGAAAGGAAGCTGAGGTCCACGTCGGCGTATTCCGGACCGAGCCATGAGAGCGCGCCGGCGCTAAGCACGTAGGTCTGCAGAAGATAGTTGACCGGCAGAGTGACCACAAGCATGAAAGTCACAGCCACGCCAAGTCCGAAAGCCGTCTTTACGTTCTTCGAAACGGCAATGAATGAACACATGCCGAGGAAGTAAGCGAAAATCATATTGTCGATGAATATCGACCGTATGAAGATATTTAAATTTTCCAACTCTGATAGTTTTAAACTGTAAACACTATTTTTAGCGAACACTCAGAGATCAGTCCTCCTGGAGATCCTTGTTGTAGGAACGCTGCACCCAGATGATGCAGGCTACGAGGATCAGAGCCATCGGGGGAAGGATCATCAGACCGTTGTTGACATATCCGGCATCGTAGAAACTCTGCGGTATCACCTGATAGCCAAGAAGGGTTCCGCTGCCGAAGAGCTCGCGGAAGAAGCCGACGATGACGAGGATGACGGCATAGCCGATGCCGTTGCCGACTCCGTCGAGAAACGAAGGCCAGGGCTTGTTGGCCATTGCGAAGGCTTCGAGACGCCCCATGAGGATACAGTTGGTGATGATGAGTCCGATGAAGACCGAGAGCTGTTTGGAGGCATCATAGGCGTAGGCTTTCAGCACCTGATCGACTATGACCACGAGTCCGGCAACCACTACGAGCTGCACTATGATACGGATGTTTGTCGGAATGGTGTTGCGAAGAAGCGAGATGATGACGTTGGCGAATGCCAGAACGGCAATCACCGACACACCCATGACGATTGACGGTTCAAGTTTGGCAGTGACCGCAAGGACAGAGCAGATGCCGAGGATCTGCACCACCACGGGATTATTTTTTGACAGAGGGTTGAAAAGCACCTCTTTTGCTTTGATTTTGTCAGCCATGACTTATAGAAGTTTTTTCATCGCGGCAGGTCTCATCTGACTGTCTGCTGCGAAAGGTTCTGAAGAAATTTCTTATAGGGGGTCAGACAGTTGTCGAGCATTGATCCGACTCCTTTTGAAGTGATCGTGCCACCGGAAATTCCGTCGACATAGTCTTCGCCGTCAAGCGGAGCCTGGCCGGCCTTGACTACGGCGATAGGACGGAAACGGCCGTCTTTGAACACCTGTTTGCCTGCGAACTGGCTGCTGAAAGCCGGTTTCTCGATCTCAGCACCAAGTCCCGGAGTCTCTCCCTGATGGGCAAAATATGCGCCATAGATGGTTGAGCCGTCGGCATCGAAAGCCACATAGCCCCAGATCGGGCCCCAGAGGCCGGCGCCGTAGACCGGGAGAATGTATTTCTGCACACCTTCGGAAACGGTGCAGACATAGACGGGGAGTTCTCTGCGGTCAGGGGCAAGTTTGGACTGTGTGGCCACATCTACATCGAAAGCCTTGACATTGTCAAGGGTCTCGCCGCGTTCGTTGACCACAAACTGCGAGGTAATATAACGGTCGAAGTCGGCCACTATCCCGTCTTTTTCAGGCGTGATCATGGCAGCCGCAAGAATCTGCGCCATTTTGTCGGCGTTGATATTCTCCTGCTGACGCGGACGCAGTGCGAGCGCTGTGGCCGCCAGTGCCGTCCCGACGACGATGACAAGTACTATTATATATATAATGGTGTATGTATTGCTTTGCTTGTTCATTGCTGTTAATGGATGAAGTGAACGTTAATGCAAAATTTCAGAGCTTCACTCGGCGCTCTGGCGCAGACGGCGCATGCGACGGGCCACGTTGAGCTGAACCACACAATGGTCAATCAGAGGCGCAAGTGCGTTGGCAAGAAGCACTGCCAGCATGGCGCCTTCGGGATAGCCGTTGTTGTATGTGCGGATGATAATGGCCATCACGCCCACAAGGAGTCCGTAGAAATACTTGCCGGCATTTGTCCTGGCCGCGGTCACCGGATCAGTGGCCATGAAGACGGCTGCAAAGGCAAAACCGCCGAACAGAAGCTGGTCGGCAGGCGAAAGAAACGACGCCGGATAAGTCGGGGTGGCGAATACGTTTGCAATCCATCCCATCAGCAGGCCGCCGGCCACCACGCTCAGCATGATACGCCAGGAGGCTATGCCGGTGGCAAGCAGGATGACCGCTCCGATAAGAATGGCCAGTGTGGATGTCTCGCCGAATGATCCGGGGATCAGACCGAGAAAAGCATCCCAGGTGCTGATCACATTGCCCTGAAGATTGAGCAGCTCAAGGTCGCCGCCGCTGAACGAGGCGATCTGACCCAGAGGAGTGGCACCTGAAAAAGCGTCGGGCAGGTCATAGCCAAGACCGCAGATAGAACCGGTCGACACGAACACCTTGTCGCCGCTCATCTGGGCCGGATAGCCGAAGAAGAGGACGGCGCGGGTCACGAGGGCCACATTGAATATATTATAGCCTGTGCCGCCAAAAACCTCCTTGACAAAGATGACCGAGAAGGCAGTGGCCACGGCAAGCATCCACAGCGGAGTCTCTATCGGACATATCAGCGGAATAAGGATGCCGGTTACAAGGAATCCTTCCTGGATCTCCTCACGGCGCCACTGGGCGACCACGAATTCAATGCCGAGACCGACCACGTAGGCCACCACAATGCGCGGAAGCACTGCAAGGAAACCATAGGCCATGATCTGCCAGAACGGAAACGAAGCCGCTCCGGCCGCCAGCCAGTTCTGATAGCCGGTGTTATACATGCCGAAAAGCAGACAGGGCATAAGTGCGAGCACCACTATGATCATCACTCGCTTGGAGTCAAGGCTGTCATGAATGTTGACTCCCGAAGTGGAAGTAGAGTTCGGGGTATAAAGAAAGGTCTCAAACCCGTCGAACACACTGCGGAAAGCATGCAGCTTCCCATCAGGCTCGAAATTCGGTTTGATCCTGTTTAGATAATTTCTTAGCGCTTTCATTTTTGGAATGTTGAATCTAAAAACAATCGTCAGACTTCGTTACGGAGATAATCAAGCCCCTCGCGGACAATTTTCTGAAGTTCCAGCTTCGACGGATCGACATATTCGGCAAGAGCGAAATCTTCCGGAGCCACTTCATAGATGCCGAGAGCCTCCATGCGGTCGATATCTTTTGCAAGAATAGCCTTGACCAGATATTCAGGAAGGATATCCATAGGGAACACCTTGTCATATTCTCCTGACATGATCATGGCGCGGCGACCGCCGTTGAGACGTGCGTCGGGCGAGAATTTACGCCTGAGGAAACGGCCGATGAACGACGGACTTACGCTCATCTTCGACGGGCTCATCGAAGCCCAGCCCATGAACTCGTCGGCATCATCACCTTCGGGGATAACCGTAACCTGACGGTAGGGATAACGCAGGAAACCGTCCTCGCCTACCGGCACACCGGTCAGCACATTTCCGGAAATCACACGGTGATGCCGCCCGTCATCCTTGACATTACCACCGACAAGAGCAGTCATCTCAGCACCGGCAACAGCTGTCACCACCTGCGGATGCTCAACCTCGCTTCCGGTCACAGCCACTTCGACAGTCCAGTCAGGCTTGCCGGTCAGTGCAAGCGACCCGATCCGGACAAGCGTCACGATGTCGAGAGTCAGCACGACCTCGCCCTTGTTGACCGGATCAATGTTGGCAATCTGGACTCCGGCATTTCCGGCCGGATGCAGACGCGGAAATTCCACCATCTCCACCCCATCGAAATCAGGCAGCGACGATCCTCTTTCCACACCTATATATATAGGGCCGCTGCAAAGAGTCCGCAGCACTTCAATGCCGGCCTTCAGTTCGGCCGTCTTCCCGCTGACCGACTCTTCAAGCGGAAGAGCCAGCGGAGCAGTGTCCATTGCGGTCACCATTATCGCCTTCGGCTTCACTGCCGAATTAGGCACAACATCAAACGGGCGCTGGCGCATCATGGCCCACAGGCCGCTTTCGGCAAGAGCCCGGCGCACGGTGTCGGCATCGGCACCGGCAAAAGGCTCGCAGGTCTCGGCCTGACACTCAGCCGCTTCCACGGCAATTACCACTCGTTCGATCTTACGGCGCGCTCCACGCACGACAGCCTCGACCACACCTGCGGCAGGAGCTACAAGTCTGACCGACGGATCATTTTTGTCGTGAAGCAGAGGCGAACCGATGCTGACCTTATCGCCTTCCTTGACGTCAAGTTTAGGCACAAAACCAGGAAAATCGTCAGGCACAACGGCCACACGGCCCACACAGGCCTTTCCGACGGACTCCTTCGAGGTCAAGCCACCTTCAAGATTAAGGTTTAAGCCTTTAGTTAGGCTGACAGTCCTTCTCATCCTTAGAAATATAAATTATACCTTATTAGAAATTGTAAGGCACAAAGATAATAAATAGATTTGAATATTTATTAATCATGTTTAAGTAAAATAATCACAAATAATTAAAAAGCGAAATTCCGGATCGACTTTCCTTTACATTTTAAGCGCACCGCACTGAAAAAAAGAAGCAAAACGTTTGCAAACACCGAAATTTCCTTATAATTTTGCAATATCGTTTACAAAACACCATTGACAGAGCCTTAAATTCGATACCAGAACCACGGTCCGATATAGCCTCTACTATCTCTGAATATATTCAATCATCAAAACTAATAACCAATAAACCAATAAACTTAAAATTTTAGTAATTACAAATTATGGAAGCTCAAAAGCCCACCCAGCCCGCAAAGGCCAATGCCAAGAACAACTCCGGCAGCAACGTAGCCGGAATCAAGAATGCCTTCCTGGTTATTCTCGCCTGCTTCGTCGTAGCAGTATGTCTTTTCATCTTCTGGTTCGGTCACGAATCTCACTTTGAAGAAGGCCACCCCATTGACCTCTGGGGCACCATCTATAAGGGCGGTTTCATCGTGCCTATCCTCCAGACCCTCTTCCTCACTGTAATCGTTCTCTCTGTTGAACGTTGGATCGCCATCTCTTCTGCCAAGGGCAAAGGCTCTATCCAGAAGTTCGTTGCCGGCGTTAAGAAATGCCTCGCCGCAAATGACATCCAGGGTGCCAAGACCCTCTGCAAGAACCAGAAGGGTTCAGTTGCCGCTGTTGTTGCCGCAGCTCTCGTAAGCTACGAAGAAATGGACAAGAACACCATCCTCACCAAAGAGCAGAAGATCGCCAACCTCCAGAAGACTGTAGAAGAAGCAACCGCTCTTGAAATGCCCGCTCTTCAGCAGAACCTCCCGATCGTCGCTACCCTCACCACTCTCGGTACTCTCGTCGGTCTTCTCGGTACTGTGATGGGTATGATCAAATCATTCCAGGCTCTCGCAGCATCCGGTGCTCCTGACTCAACCGAACTTTCAACCGGTATCTCTGAGGCACTTATCAACACTGCCTTCGGTATCGCAACCGGTGCATTCGCTGTAATCTCTTACAACTTCTACACCAACAAGATCGACAACCTGACCTACGCTATCGACGAGATCGGTTACTCTATCGTGCAGACATTCACAGCTACACACTAATCCCTAATTACAGATTCAACTAACCAAGGTTTAATCCAATTCAAATTAACCTATAACAATTAGATAATCGTAATATGGGAAAAGTAAAAATGAAGAGAAAAAGCACCCTCATCGACATGACCGCGATGAGTGACGTGACTGTGCTCTTGCTTACTTTCTTCATGTTGACATCTACCTTCCTTCAGAAGGAGCCGGTCACTGTACTGACCCCCTCCTCTGTATCAGAGCAGAAGGTACCGACCGCCAACCTGGCGTCGATACTCGTGAGCCCTGAGGGGAAAATCTTCATCTCCATTGCCGGTGACGCTGACGCTGAAACCAAAGACACATGGGGATCTGAGGCTCTCCGCAAGACGATTCTTGATGAAGCAGTAACGCTCTACAACAAGCAGCACCCCAACAATCAGGTGCAGCTCAGTGTAGCACAGCGCGAAGCATTCTCTAAAATCAATATGTTCGGTGTTCCTTTCCAGGTACTCCCCCAGTTCCTTTCAATGTCTCAGACTGATCAGGACAAATTCATCACTGACATGACTCAGAAAGGTGTCGGAATTCCTATCAATGACAACAAGGACATGGAACACCTCAATGAGTTCCAGATCTGGATGCGCGCCATCTACAACTCAGGCAACGAAAACCTCGTGAAAGCCATGAAAAAAGGTGAAGGTATCGCCGTTAAGGCCGATAAAGACACCTCTTATGACATCGTTCACGACGTGCTCGACAACCTGCAGACCCTCAAGATGAACCGCTTCAGCATCCAGACTGCGTTAAAAACTGAGCAAGACTAATCATTATGGCACAAATAGAACAATCAGACGGCGGCAAGAAGAAAAAAGGCGCCCAGAAAAAGATGTCTATCCACGTGGACTTCACCCCCATGGTGGACATGAACATGCTTCTGATTACATTCTTCATGCTTTGTACCACAATGATCAAATCTCAGACCCTCACCATCTCACTCCCCTCGAATGAGAAAGTTGAGGAACAGCAGATGAACAAAGCAAAGGAATCAGAGGCTATCACCCTCATCCTGACTACTGAACGCAATGCCAACGGCGAAGTCAAGAAAGACGACGCAGGCCGCCCCATGAACGTGGTTTACTACTACGAAGGTATGCCTGAAATCGCTGACGCTAACGGCGACGGTCTTATTGACAACAACAAGCTCAAAGCTGAAAAATTCCTCGGCAACGACGGAAAGCTCCAGCAAGGCATCCGCAAGATCCTCCACGATCGTAACCTCCAGGTTCTGAGTAAAATCGAAAAAGAGAAGGCTCGCTGGCGCGCCAAAGAGTTCTCTCCGATTTCTGCAATCAACGACTCTATCTATCAGGCTCGTGCCCGCGAAATCCGTAACGACTCTACTCTTACCCGTCCGGTGGTTATCATCAAGGCCACTCCTGAAGCTTCATGGGAAAGCCTGATCAGCGCTCTCGACGAAATGCAGATCAACCAGATTTCCCGCTACCAGATTGACAACATCAACCAGGTAGACTCAGCGCTCATTCTTGACTTCCTCAAGAAGAACCCTAAGAAGTAATCTTTTGATGACAGATATATAATTAACCCTGAAAAATTTCTATTGAAACTATGGCAAAAGACGTAGATCTTTCATCAAAAGAATGGATTGACATAATTTTCGAAGGCAAAAACAAAGACTTCGGAGCCTATGAGCTCCGCAAGGCTTCTGCCGGACGCCACAACCGCGCGATGCTCGTTATTCTTATCGTGCTTCTCCTGGTCGGCCTCCTCGGTCTCCTCGCCAACACCGTGCTTCAGAAAGCTGAAGAACGTCCCGAAGACCAGATCGAACAGGCCATGATCGACTACTCTGCCGATGACCAGCAGGAAGACGAGCCCGAAGAAGAAGAAATGCAGCGCGTAGAGGAGCAGCAGCCCGAAGCTCTTCCTGAAGAAATCCTCAACACCGTAAAGGCAACCGAACTTCAGATCACAAAAGACGAAGAGGTTGTAGAGGAAATCAAATCTCAGGACGAACTCAAGGACACTGACACTGCCGTGGGTACCACTGACTTTGACAAGGGTACCGACGACCTCAATGTGGTTCGTGAACACAAAGAAGAAGTAATCGTTGAAGAAAAGAAACCCGAACCCGTGGATGACAACCAGGTATTCACCGTGGTTGAACAGAAACCCCAGTTCCCCGGTGGCGATGCCGCCCTCCTCAAATGGGTGAGCGAGCACATCCGCTACCCGGCTATGGCTCAGGAGAACAACATCCAGGGACGCGTAGTCGTACAGTTCGTCGTCACCAAGACCGGTAAGGTCGGTGAAGTGAAGGTGCTCCGCTCTAAGGACCCCGATCTTGACAAGGAAGCTGTGCGCGTGGTGAAGTCTCTTCCCGCATTCGTCCCCGGCAAGATGAACGGTCACGCGGTGAACGTATGGTACACCCTCCCCGTGACATTCAAGCTCCAGGGTATCTGATCCTGACTCGATTCTCATCAGACTAACGGCAGCCGCCGTCTTTACCGCAACAGGTAAAGACGGCGGCTCGTTTTTTGCCTCAATCCTGACTGACAACTCAACCAATCGGCATGATTTTTGTTAAACTATTATAGTAGCCGGCCAAACAACGCACCGGCCAAGGCTCAGGCCCATCTGCGGGCCATCATAACAGACAAAACTCACTACTTCAACATAGCTCATGAACTTCAACAATTTCACTATCAAATCACAGGAAGCCATTCAGAAGGCTATCGAAATTACCCGCGGAGCAGGTAATCAGGCCATCGAACCCGTGCATCTTCTCAAAGGAGTCATGACTGAAGGCGAATCGCTCATCAACTTCATCTTTTCCAAAGTCGGAGCCAACACTGCCACTTTGATGCGACAAGTTGACAGCAAGATTGCAGCCGAACCGAAAGTGTCGGGAGGCGAACCTTATCTCAGCCGCAGTTCAAACGACGTCCTGCAGAAAGCACTTGACTTAGCAAAAAAGCAAGGTGACGAATATGTCACCCTCGAAGCTCTGCTTTTAGCCATCTTCTCGGTCAACTCTCCGGCATCGACCATTCTCAAGGACGCCGGATTGAGCCAACGGGAACTCGAATCGGCTATCGCAGAACTCCGCAAAGGCAAAAAAGCTACTGACCAAAGTGCCGAAGACACCTATCAGGCCCTCTCGAAATATGCCATCAACCTGAATGAGCGCGCCCGTGAAGGCAAGCTCGATCCGGTGATAGGCCGCGACGATGAAATCCGCCGTGTGCTTCAGATCCTCTCGCGCCGAACCAAAAACAACCCCATGCTCATCGGCGAACCGGGCACCGGTAAGACTGCCATTGCCGAAGGCCTCGCCCAGCGCATAGTCCGCGGCGACGTTCCGGAAAATCTGCGCACCAAGCAGATCTACTCCCTTGACATGGGAGCCCTCGTGGCAGGCGCCAAATACAAAGGCGAATTCGAAGAACGCCTCAAAGCCATTGTCAACGAAGTCACCGGAGCCGACGGCGAGATCATACTCTTCATTGACGAGATCCACACCCTCGTCGGAGCAGGCAAAGGTGAAGGCGCGATGGATGCAGCCAACATTCTGAAACCTGCGCTTGCCCGTGGCGAACTCCGCTCAATCGGAGCCACGACCCTTGACGAATATCAGAAATATTTCGAAAAAGACAAAGCCCTCGAACGCCGTTTCCAGAAAGTGATGGTCAACGAACCTGACGAGGCCGCCGCCATAGCGATTCTCCGCGGCCTCAAAGAGCGCTACGAAAACCACCACAAAGTCCGCATCCGCGACGAGGCGATCATAGCCGCCGTAACCCTGTCGGAACGCTATATAACCGACCGTTTCCTCCCCGACAAGGCCATCGACCTGGTGGACGAGGCCGCCTCCAAGCTGCGTCTTGAGATTGACTCCGTGCCGCAGGCTCTTGACGAAATCACTCGTCTGATTGCCCAGAAAGAGATTGAGCGCGAGGCCATCAAGCGCGAGGGCGACAAAGAAAAAGTCAAGGAAATTGAAAAATCGCTCGCCGATCTGCGCGATCAGGAAAAAGAATTCACAGCCAAATGGAAGGCCGAGAAAGACCTGATCAACAAGATCCAGCAGAACAAGATAGACATCGAACAGCTCAACTTCGACGCCGAACGCGCCGAACGCGAGGGCGACTACGCCAAAGTGGCAGAAATCCGCTACTCCAAAGTCCAGCAGAAGGAGCAGGAAAACGCCGCCATTCAGGAACAGCTGAAAATGATGCAGGGCGAAAAAGCCTTCATCAAGGAAGAAGTCGACTCGGAAGACATAGCCGACGTGGTCTCACGCTGGACAGGGATTCCGGTCAACAAGATGGTGCAGAGCGAAAAAGAAAAGCTCCTCCACCTCGAAGCCGAGCTCCACAACCGCGTTGTCGGGCAGAACGACGCTATCGCAGCCATAGCTGATGCCGTACGTCGCTCACGCGCGGGCCTCAACGACCCACGCCGCCCCATCGGTTCGTTCATCTTCCTCGGCACCACCGGTGTCGGCAAGACAGAACTTGCAAAAGCCCTCGCCGAATATCTCTTTGACGATGAGAACATGATGACCCGAATCGACATGAGCGAATATCAGGAGAAGCACTCCGTCAGCCGTCTTGTCGGAGCGCCTCCGGGATATGTAGGCTACGATGAAGGCGGACAGCTGACCGAAGCCGTAAGGCGCAAGCCCTACTCCGTGGTTCTGTTCGACGAAATAGAGAAAGCCCATCCCGACGTGTTCAACATCCTGCTGCAGGTACTTGATGACGGCCGTCTGACCGACAACAAAGGCCGAATGGTCAACTTCAAGAACACCATCATCATCATGACCTCCAACATGGGTTCGCCCCTCATCCGCGACAACTTCGCAAAGATGACTCCCGAAAACCGCGGCGAAGTCATTGAGAAGACCAAAGGTGAAGTGATCGAACTGCTCAAGCAGACAATCCGTCCGGAATTCCTCAACCGCATCGACGAGATCATAATGTTCACGCCGCTCAACGAGAAGGAGATCGAAGAAATCGTCGGCCTGCAGATCAAGTCAATCCAGCGGATGCTCGCCAAAAACGGCATCACGCTCGAAGTCACCCCGAAGGCCTTGAAATTTCTCGCCGAAGAGGGCTACGATCCGGAATTCGGTGCCCGTCCGGTCAAGCGTGTCATCCACCGCCTGGTGCTCAACCAGCTCTCGAAAGACATCCTGGCCCAGAAAGTCGACCGCGAACATCCGATTATAATCGACCATGACGGGTCTGACATCGTATTCAGGAACTGATCCTTGCGCCGCTGATGGCGCTCTACATCAACATTTTATCATACTTTACCTATTTTTTACTCAAAACTATTTTACTGCAACTTATGAAAAAATTTCTTTATCTGCTCTTAGTCCTTCCGTTGCTCGGCGTCTTCACATCATGTGACGATGACGATAAGGACCTCCCCAACGTATCTCTGGCCATTGACTATTCAGGAGGCACCGAGGAAAACGGAGTTGTCAGCGTAGTTCAGGGAACCACCCTCGAAATCAACGCCCTGAAAGCCATCCCGGCAGAGGGCACCAAAGAAGCTACGCTCACCAATGTAGTATATTTCCTTGACGGTGTGCCCGTTGGCCGCACTGACATCATGCCTTTCGCCATCAATATCAACACTTCCGAACTCGAAGTCGGCGAACACTATCTTGGCGTCCAGGCAACAGTGCTTCAGGTCGGCAAATCTGTCGGATTCGCAGTAGCCCGCTTCAAATTCAACGTCCTCCCCAACGACTCTCAGGAACCCGGCGGAGATGAAGGCGGCGAAGGCGGCGGCACTCTTACCCCCGACACCCAGATTACCGATCAGGGAAAATAAGAGGTTATTTAAAAACAACCTCTAAGCACATGAGATTCACTATGTGACATCAATCCGATATGGCGGCCATTCTGCCCGACCTTTCAACAAGGACGGCCGGAATGACCGCCACTATATGCTCCGACTAAAAGCTTTCAGACAAGCCGACCGGCACCGGTCTGCTCATTTATGCCCGATAGTTGCAGTTGATATCAAAAAAAATATTAATTTTGCAACGTAATACGGCCCTACAGTTTCAACACCTGTTTACAATTCAATTCACCACGCATCAAAGCCATAAAGCTGATTATGCTTCACCTCCGTTTCAACCAGATCTCAATTCTGATTATTCTTCTTCTGGCCTCGGCCGCATGCTCTACGCCAAAAGACATCACTTATTTTCAAGATCTTAAAGACGCTCAGATCTACACAGTCCCCACCCAGACAATAAAGATCAAGCCGGCTGACAAGATTTCAATCGTCGTGAACTCACGTGACGCGCAGCTCACCGACATGTTCAATCTGCCCTATGTCCCACGCAACATCGGCACCTCTGCATCCGGCCGCGGGACCAATCAGGGTGTCAGCGTCTACACAGTATCGCCGGAAGGCTCGATTGACTTCCCTTTCCTTGGCGAAATTAAGGTTGAAGGCATGACTCGTCTTGAAATCGCCGCCCTCATCAAAGGCATGCTCATCTCCAAAGACCTCGTCAGAGACCCCGTGGTGACAGTCGAACTCACCAACGGAATCGTGACAGTGATGGGCGAAGTTGCAAAACCAGGTTCATACGCCATTGACCGTGACGACATGACCATACTCGACGCACTCGGACTTGCCGGCGACCTCACCATCTATGGCAAGCGCCAGGAAGTCAAACTTGTGCGCAGCTACGGCGACCGCCAGGAAACATACATCGTGAGCCTGCTCGATGTAGAGAAACTGCGCAACTCCCCGGCCTATTTCGTGCAGCAGGACGACGTAATCTACATTGATCCCAACAAGACCAGAATCCGCCAGAGCACACTCAACGGCAACACCTTCCAGTCAACATCATTCTGGATCTCCCTCGCCTCTCTGGCCACCACAATCACCTCGCTCATCATACTCAAGTGATGCCGACGGCCTTTTTTCAGACCGCCACACGCCCCGGTTTCAACCGTATTCATCCTCTCCAAAGGCCAGTGCCTGAACTAAAAAGTTGTAAAAAACCGACTTCTAAGGCAGCCCCATCCAAGATTCTTCCATAAAAGGACCACTACTAAAAAACGTGTCAAAAAAATGACTCAGAACAGCAACCCGTTTCCCGAAGGATATCCATACAATTCCGCATCCGCCCAGCCGGCAGCGGCTCCATCACCTCAGGCTACTGAAACAGACGACAGCTCTTTCAACCTGCATGACTTCTTCATTCTCTGCCTGAACAAATGGAAATGGTTCGTAATTTCCATTATAATCTTTCTCGGTCTTGGAGTGCTCTATATAATGAGCACCCCCAAAACCTACACCCGGACAGCCTCCGTAATGATCAACGAAGACACCGAATCCGGAAGTCAGGGAGTGGCAAGCGCACTCAGCGATATCGGCCTCTTCCAGAACTCGGCTAACGTCAACAACGAGATGCTCGCATTCCAGTCGCCGGCAATCATAGCCGATGTAATCCAGCGTCTCGGCCTGCAGACAGACTACGTCTACCGCCATAAGCTGAAAAACATAACACTCTATGGCGACTCCTGCCCTGTGACCGTTGATTTCCTGTCCATCCCCTCAAGACAGTCCGCATCAATGGAACTCGACATCCGTGACGACGGAAAGATCGACATCTCAAGAATGATGCTCAACGGAGTCGAATGTGACCCGTCTGAAATGACTGTCAATATCGGCGACACCGTAGCCACCTCATTCGGCCCCATCACAATCAATCCGGGTCCGGCTTACGCCAAAGGATTCGGAAACACAATCAAAGTCTTCCGCTACAGCATCTCTGACGCTATCGAGGCCTACAAAGCCAGACTCTCGGAAAACCTCGCAGATGACAATTCAACAGTCATTGACTTCGCGTTCAAAGACGTCAGCATCCAGCGTGCCGACGATTTCCTCAACACCCTCATAGACATCTACAATGAAAAATGGGTCGATGACAAAGCCAAGATGGCCAAATCGACCTCCAGGTTCATAGCCGACCGTCTGCGTGTCATCGAACAGGAACTCGGCAACGTCGACAGCGATATAGCCGACTTCAAAGGCGAACATCTCGTGCCCGACGTGGCCGCCGCTTCGGCCATGTATATGGAAGACGCCAACGAGAACACCAAACAGCAGATGCAGGTGTCCACTCAGATCGCCATTTCAAAATTCATCCTTGACTATGTCAAGAATCCCGACACAAACGGCCAGCTCATCCCCGCGAACGCCGGACTTGAAAATCCCGGCATCGAGGCGCAGATCAATGAATTCAACCAGCTGCAGCTCGAACGCGACAAACTTTCAAACTCGACAGGCGATACCAACCCCCTGCTCCAGGACTATGACAAGAGCCTGCGCAGTATGCGCAGCGCGCTCGTCACATCGCTCACCAACCAGGAACGCGCTCTTCAGACCCAGCTCAACTCTCTGATCAGAAGCGACAGAGCCACAAACCAGAAAATAGCCTCATCGCCCGGACAGGCCAAATATCTCCTGTCTGTAGAACGCCAGCAGAAAGTCAAGGAAGCCCTTTATCTCTATCTGCTCCAGAAGAGAGAAGAAAACGAACTGTCACTGGCATTCACCCCCTACAACACCCGCATCATCACGCCCCCTATGGGCTCCAACCGCCCCACCTCACCGATCTCGCGCAACATTCTCCTCATCTGCTTCGTGCTCGGCATCCTGATTCCGGGCTTCATTCTGTTCATTGATGAAAGCATGAACAGCCGTCTGCGCAACCGTGGAGACCTTGAAGGCATCCGCACACCTCTGATCGGCGAGATCCCTGAATCATCTGACAGCAACACTCTGCGCGTACGCCGCTGGCGCCGCCGCTGGCGTGACATTCTCGGCAAAAACTCACAGATCGAGGAAGCTCCCTCGCTTCTGGTCCGTGACCACGGCCGCAGCATCATCGATGAATCATTCCGAATGGTGCGCGCCAACCTTGAGTTCATTACACGCAACAGTCAGAACCGCGTGATAATGGTCACATCATTCAACCCCGGCTCAGGCAAATCGTTCATCTCGCTCAACCTCGCGGCAGCTCTGGCTCTGAAAGAAAAAAGCCGCAAAGTCCTGATCATTGACCTCGACCTGCGCCGCGCCTCCGTCTCCCGCGTCCTCCCTGACCACTCACGAGGCATCACTGACTACATCTCAGGAGCGACTGACAACTGCGACAAATACATCCAGCAGACCGAATGTCCGGGCCTCTACCTGCTCCCGGTAGGCACCATCCCCCCCAACCCCTCGGAACTGCTCTACTCTGACCGGCTGAAACAGCTGATCGAAAAATACCGTCAGGAGTATGACTACATATTCCTCGACTGTCCTCCGGCCGAACTCGTGGCCGATGCCTCGATCATCGCCCCGCTCGCCGACATCACCATCTTCATCCTGCGCGCAGGCCTGCTCGACCGCCGCATGATCCCGGAAATCGACCGCATCTATGACTCGCGCCGCTACCACAATTTCATGGTGATCCTCAACGGCACTCTCACCACCGGCGCCCCCTATCACCGCTATGCCTCCTATTATTCGGCAGATGATAAAAAATCATGATCATCCGGGCCTTGCCGATGACCTCGGATAAACAAGCGCCCGATGATTGTCTGCAATATCGGAATCCGTCCGGCTTGCAAAAATTTATTTGCAAGTCAGACGGATTCTTTTTAACTTTGCATCCGAAATCAAAAAAGTGGACAAATTTGGCTGCTTGCAACCACTTCAAAAAATGCTAAAACTGCACCTCTTTCAACCGCATTCCGGCAACTGCCTCCAATGCATTACCGCAGAACGCTGAAAGAGACTGTCACCATCAATCAGAGGATTGACTTTTGAGCATAAACAAATCCGGCACCGGAATGCCACCGGGCATCCACCGCCGCCGGATGAAAATGTTGAAGCAGCCGCGTCTGATCCACGCAACCAAAGCTGTTTTCGACATTTTATTTTTTTACCAGTTTCAAAATATGAAAACTTATCTCTTCACCTCCGAATCAGTATCGGAAGGCCATCCCGACAAAGTCGCCGACCAGATTTCCGACGCCATACTCGACGAGTTTCTCGCCCGTGACCCGAAATCAAAAGTAGCATGTGAGACCCTCGTCACCACCGGCCAGGTCGTAATAGCAGGCGAAGTAAAGAGCGAAGCCTATATCGACCTCATGGAAGTGACCCGCGATGTGATCCGCAACATCGGCTACAACCGCAGCGCCCTCAAATTCGACGGCGAAGCCTGCGGAGTGCTCTCAGCCCTTCACGAACAGAGCGCCGACATCAACCGCGGAGTAGAACGCTCCGAACTTGAGGCTCAGGGTGCAGGCGACCAGGGCATGATGTTCGGCTATGCCTGTAACGAGACTCTCGACTACATGCCTCTCACCATCGACCTCTCCCACCGTCTCCTCCGCGAGCTTGCCGACATACGCCGCGAGGAAAAAGAAATGACTCACATCAAACGCGGCCGTCAGCACACCTATCTGCGCCCCGACTCAAAAAGCCAGGTGACGGTCGAATATGACGAAAACAACCGTCCGCTCCGCGTCGACACCATAGTCATCTCCACCCAGCATGACGAATTCATCCAACCGATTGAAGATACCGACGCTGCCCGCGCCGCCGCTGACCGTGCCATGCAGGAGAGAATTACCGACGATATCCGCAAAATCCTCATTCCCCGCGTCAAGGCCAAGCTCCGCCCGGAAGAAGCCGCACTGATCGGCGACGATGTCAAGCTCCTTGTCAACCCCACCGGAAAATTCGTCATCGGAGGCCCCCACGGAGACACCGGTCTGACAGGCCGCAAAATCATTGTCGACACCTACGGAGGCCACGGTGCACACGGCGGTGGCGCATTCTCAGGCAAAGACCCCTCCAAGGTAGACCGCTCGGCTGCCTATGCCGCACGCCACATTGCAAAAAATCTTGTGGCCGCAGGAGTGGCTGACCGCGTGCTCGTGCAGGTTGCCTACGCCATCGGCGAAGCCAAGCCCGTCAGCCTCTGCATCAACACCTACGGCACAGCCAAAGTCAAGCTCTCCGACACCGAGATCGCAGCCATAGTGACAGACATGCCATGCTTCGACATGACCCCCTATGCCATCGAAAAGCGATTCGGACTGCGTAACCCCATCTATCGAGAAACCGCAAGCTACGGCCACATGGGACGCCAGCCGATGACTGTCACCAAGACATTCCACTCAAAATACGAAAAGCCGTTCACCCGCACCGTCGAACTCTTCACCTGGGAGAAACTCGATGCAGTTCCGGCCGTAAAAAAAGCCTTCGGAATTGATTGAACATTCGACATCTGTATTTCAGCCGGATCTTCGCCGGAATACTGACTGACTACATTAGCCATAACATTTAAGCCCCATGGGAAACAGTCATTACTGACGCCTGTTGCCCATGAGGCTTAAAAAATTCAGAAGCCTTCCGTAGCTCTGTTATTCCTTTATGCCATATGCGAGGTCGCCCGCATCGCCCAGACCGGGCACTATGTAGGAATGCTCGTTGATCACATCGTCAACCGCACCTACCCACAGAGTTGTCTTATCGGCGGGGAAAGTCTCGCGTACATAATCGACAGCCTTTTTCGAGGCAATGATGGAAGCCACATGCACATGGGCCGGCTCACCCTTGGTGAGCAGAGCGCGATAGCTCAACTCCATCGAAGCACCGGTGGCAAGCATCGGGTCAGCGATTATCAGAGTCTTTCCGTCGAGCTTCGGAGAAGCGATATATTCAATGAACACATCGAAATTTTCCTTCTCACGATACTTTCTGTAGGCCGACACGAAAGCATTCTGAGCATGGTCAAAATAGTCAAGGAAACCTTTGTGGAATGGAATTCCCGCGCGGAAAATCGTAGCAAGCACCACCTGCTCGTCAAGCACCTGGCATGGAGCCACGGCAAGCGGCGTGGTGACATCGACTGTCTTGTAGCGCATACGTTTCGAAATCTCGAAAGCCATGATCTCGCCTATACGCTCAAGGTTACGGCGGAAACGCAACATGTCATTCTGCACATTAACATTGCGCAATTCGCTCATATACTGGCTGACCAGCGAAGGCTGATCTGCAAAATTGATTACTTCCATGATATTCTGATTAACTTTTTTAATTTATTGACAATAGGCAGCCCAAAGCGATAGCGGTTGCCGGAAAAACAGACTCTTAATGCAAGTCTGAAAAGGCACCTATATATATTATAAACGCAAAATTACACAGAATTCCTGTCACTGACAAGAATGCCGGGTGCATTTGGTCACAGACAAAGCTATTTCCCGGCTTCGGCGAGCCGGTTGTGGAGCAGATTTGTGAACTGGTAGTTTTTCAATCCCCAGCGCGGATAGATAAGCAGGTCGGCCGGAGACTGCGACACAAAACGCTCCACGGCAATGTCCTTGCGCAGCCGTTCAAGAATCCTGACGCATAGACCGATATACTCCTCTGCCGTAAAACGGGGTATGTCATACAGTCCCGCTTCGACATCTGAAGCCATTCTGGAGCCTCTGACAAGTTGAAGCTGATGGAATTTCACCGTGTCGACCGGCAGCTCATTGATGCGGTCGACAGTTTCAAGCATCATCGCCTCGTCTTCACCCGGAAGACCCATGATCAGATGCAGCCCACACGGAAGTCCGGCGGCGTGAGTGCGGCTGACAGCATCAACAGTGTCGGCCCACGTATGGCAACGGTTCACCAGTTCAAGAGTGCGGTCACATGCGCTTTCCGCGCCATATTCCACCATCACCCATTTCCCAAGGCCGGCAAGACGGTCGAGAAGAGCCTGAGGCATACAGTCAGGACGGGTACCGATGATCAGCCCCGCCACACCGTCTACATCAAGCGCCTCGTGATAGAGAGCCATCAGACGGTCGATATCATCTGAATGCGTATTTGTATATGCCTGGAAATAGGCCAGATATTTCATCTGAGGATACTTCCGTGCAAAAAACTCCTTGCCGCGTTCGAGCTGCTCCCTGACGCTCAGCGAAGGGCGGCAGTAGCCGGGGTTGAATGACTGGTTGTTGCAATAGGTGCATCCGCCACGCCCCTTGCTTCCATCGCGGTTCGGACATGTAAAGCCGGCATTGACAGTGATTTTCTGGACTTTCCCGTCAAAATGCTCACTCAGAAAATCTGAAAAATCCCTGTAAGGCTTCATAGGCGTGCGGCACGGTTTATCAGACAGGCGTCAAGGATGACAATAGCCGCCATCGCTTCTACAACCGGCACTGCGCGAGGCACCACGCAGGGATCGTGGCGACCCTTGCCCTTGATCACTACCTCGTTTCCGTCACGGTCAACCGTGCAGACATCCTGCATCAGAGTGGCCACGGGCTTGAAAGCCACACGGAAAGTTATGTCCTGCCCGTTTGAAATTCCACCCTGGATGCCTCCCGAATGGTTGGTAAGAGTAGAAATCTCACCGTCAGGCCCTGCCACAAAACGGTCAAGCACTTCACTGCCCCGATGCTCTACGCCTCGGAATCCCATGCCGTATTCAAAGCCCTTGGCAGCGTTTATGCTCATCATGGCCTCTGCCAGACGCGCGCCAAGACGACCGAACACAGGATCGCCGATACCGGCAGGCACTCCGCTGACCACACAGTCGACCACACCGCCTATCGTGTCACCCTCGCTTTTCACCTTCAGTATCAGCGCCTCCATCTCGGCAGCCATCTCCGGGTCCGGACACCTTACAGGGTTGCTTTCAGCTACAGACAGATCCAGACTTCCGTAAGCCTTGTCAAGGACAAGCGGCCCCACCTGTGAAGTATAGGCCCTGACCGTTATGCCCCACTGTTCCAGAGCCTGCCGCGCAAAAGCTCCGGCCACAACCCTTGTGGCAGTCTCACGCGCGCTTGACCTACCGCCTCCGCGATGATCTCGAAGGCCATATTTGGCAGTATATGTATAATCGGCATGCGACGGTCGGAATGCATCTCTCAAATGATCATAGTCATTCGAATGCTGGTTCTCATTGCGGATAATGAAACCTATCGGACAGCCGGTGGTGCGTCCCTCGAACAGCCCGGAAAGAATCTCCACCGTGTCACTCTCTTTCCTGGCTGTAGTGACAGCCGACTGCCCCGGTTTGCGGCGGTCAAGTTCATGCTGCACCTTTTCAAGGTCTATTTCAACCCCGGCGGGCATACCGTCGATGACACCGCCGATGGCGGCACCGTGGCTCTCACCGAATCCGGTGAAAGTAAATATCTTTCCGATTGTATTCATAATCTATGTTATTGTCAGGGCGCACACCTTCTTCCGGCCATCCAAGGCCACAGGTGACTGCGCAGCATTATTATTCATTTATATCTCATCACTCCTTACTCTCTGCCACGTCAGCCACCGATGCCCTGCAGAAATCGATCAGCGCCTGGGGACTGATTCTGAGCTGCAGGCCGCGCTGGCCGGCAGAGACATAGATTACCGGAAAATCAAGAGCCGTCTGATGGAAAAACACGGGGAAAGGCTTCTTCATTCCGACCGGCGAACACCCTCCGCGGATATAGCCCGTGAGCGGCAGCAGTTCTTTCATCGGAATCATCTCAGCCTTCTTAGCCCCGGCGGCTTTCGCGGCCTTCTTCAGATCCACCTCCATATTTCCGGGAATCACGCAGACAAAATAGCCGCAGCGGTCACCGTGGAGCACCAGAGTTTTAAACACCGAGTTTATATCCTCTCCAAGCTCCTCGGCCACATGTTCGGCCGCAAGATTGTCAGGATCTACCTTATAAGGAATCAGTTCATATTCAACCTTAGCCTTGTCAAGCAGTCGCGCTGCATTTGTTTTCGACACTTTATCCACAGTAATTTCAGTTTTAGAGAGTGTTCGACAATAAGAGGTTGTTTAAAAACAACCTCTAAGAAAACAAAGTTAATCCATTTTAAGATCAAAACCAAATCGGGCCGTGGAAAAAAACTGCGAAAAAAAAATGATTTACGGTTCGTTAAAAAAGGGAATTTATTAGGTGGGGAAGGTTATTTTTTGTAAATTTGCGGCTGAAATGGTTGCTCTGCCGTCCAAGAGTGGAGGCGTGAAGGAGCATTAAAAGGGAATGAGGTGAGATTCCTCGACAGTACCCGCTGCTGTATTTCCCCGTTTAATAGTGATGTAAATTCGTTATTGAACAAGGTTTTTCGCAACCTGCCACTGGTCACCAAACGACTGGGAAGGCGCGATTTAACCGGGATAAGTCAGAAGACCTGCCATTTTCGCCAAGTGATACCGCCTACGGGACTATGGGCTTAGGTTGTCTGACTTCTTACCTCGTAAGTTGTTTTTTACGACTATAATTCTATCTATTCCCGTTGCCGCTTCATTAAGCGTTATCGGGAATATTTATTTTATTAATATTAACTAACAACAACGAGTATGAAGAAACTCCTGCCATTTGTGAGTGGCTCAAATCTCACAAATATTTTACTTATCCTGCTTGTTGCAGTGCTCACGGCTTGCAACAAGGATGATGAATTGGTAATACAAGGTGCGCCTCAAATAGAATTAGATTCTGAGACAGGGGTATATACCGTTAAAACTGGCAGGACTGTCGTAGTTTCACCCTCGTATAAAAATGTGGAAGGAGCCATATTCACATGGACTGTTGACGGGAAACTATACTCAGCGTCTCCGGTTCTTGAGTTTTCATCAGAAGAAAAAGGTGAGTATTTTGCGATTCTGCGTGTAGATACTGAATTTGGTTCTGCAAAAGAAGAGATTAAGATTGAAGTTCTTGATAGAACGCCGCCAATTATTTCCTTCTTATTACCTCCGCAGGGTCTTAGAAACTGTTTAAATTTGATTCAATAAAATTTTTATGGCAGCCAAATCAA
>CAMXAZ010000014.1 GCA_947179295.1 uncultured Muribaculaceae bacterium | reverse complement strand
AGCTATGTGACTGACGAATTTCAACAATTTAGCAAAAGAGACACCAAGGCTCAGGAAACTAAAAAATACTCAAACATGAAATTACTAAAAGGAAAAAATATAATACCCTCGCCTGCGAAAGTTTTGGGCGCCTATGACTCTTCATCTCAGTCACATAGCTCGCTATGCTCCTTCAATTCAGAGCCATATCCACCTCAAAACTTTCGCTCAGATTTTAACTATTGTTTTTAAACAACCTCTAAATCTGTCAGTTCGCGTCGGAGGCTCTGACAAAAAAGCCTCCGTGGCGCAGACTGGAATTATCCAAAGAATAAAAAGCAATAAACGAATATGAAAAAATTATTAACTGCATTTGCACTTATGAGCGTATCTCTCAGTGGCTTCGCACAGACCGATTACACAATACTCCGTGCCTGCCATCCCGATGACGTAAAGCACTATGACACCAAGCAGCTACGTTCTCACTTCATGATGCCCAAAGTCATGGAAGAAGACAAGATCAACCTTACCTACTGCCTCTATGACCGTCTGGTCTATGGCGGCGTGATTCCCGTGGCAAAGGAGATGACTCTTGAGACTATCGACCCCCTGAAGGCCGATTACTTCCTCCAGCGTCGTGAACTCGGCGTGATCAACATCGGCGGCGACGGCATAGTGACTGTTGACGGAAAGGAATATGAACTTCACTTCAAGGATGCGCTTTACGTAGGCCGCGGTAAGAAAAACGTAACTTTCCGCAGCAAGGATGCCTCGAATCCCGCGAAATTCTATCTCAACTCAACTCCCGCACACAAGGAATACAAGACCCAGCTCATCACCATCGACGGACGCAAAGGTTCTCTCAAAGCCAATTCCTTCGCCGCAGGCAAAATGGAAGAGAGCAACGACCGCGTGATCAATCAGCTCATTGTCAACAATGTGCTTGAAGAAGGTCCCTGCCAGCTTCAGATGGGGCTCACCGAGCTCAAGCCCGGCAGCGTCTGGAACACAATGCCCGCCCACACCCACGACCGCCGTGTGGAGGCCTACTTCTACTTCAACGTGCCCGAAGGCAACGCCATCTGCCACTTCATGGGCGAGCCTCAGGAAAACCGCATCGTATGGCTCCACAACGAACAGGCCATCATCTCTCCCGAATGGTCGATCCACGCCGCCGCCGGCACTTCGAACTACATGTTCATCTGGGGCATGGGTGGCGAAAATCTTGACTATGGCGACATGGACAAGATCACTTACCTTCAGATGGAATAATTTCAGAGCAGACTCTGAAGATTTTAGAAATTTTGACTGAATATATGAATATAATCAGGAAAATAGTCCGGCATTCGGAATACACGGCCGAGGTGGTGATAGAAAACCCTTCTATCGCCCGCTCGGCCCGTGCCGGTCATTTTGTGATGGTACGTTTCACTCCTGATTGTCCCCGCATCCCGTTTACTATCGTCGATGCCTCTCCCGCCGACGGCACATTCACCATTATAATCCACAAGGGTGCCCGTCTGGCCGACCTGATCGGTTCGCTCCACGAAGATTACCGGATTGGTGATGTGCTCGGTCCTTTGGGACAGGCGTTCGAGATCAGAAACTACGGTACAGTGGTCTGCTGCGGCGACGGTGTCGGTTTCGTGCCCATCATCCCCGTGATCAGGGCCTTGAAGCAGGCAGGCAACAGAGTGGTGACAATCCTTTCGGAATTTACCTCGGAAACTTCGTGCCTCAGAGCCAATGTAGAGCCTTACAGCGATGTGATTCTCCACTCTTCTGAAGAAGCGGCTACCCTGGAACTCATGGACCGGGTGCTCACTGAAGAAAAGGTGGATCTGACCGTCATGACCGGACCTACACCGATGATGAAAGCCATTGCCGAGTGCACACGTGCCAGACAGATTCCCACACGCTGCATTCTCAATATGGTGATGCTTGACGGTGTGGGGCTTTGCGGCATCTGCCGCGTCATGGTCGACGGCAAACGGATGCTGACCTGCATTGACGGGCCTGTCTTTGACGCACATCATGTTGATTTTGACCAATTGCAAAACCGCCAGCGCCATTTTGTATGACAACAATCGAAGAAAACAATCTGATTTCCCGCGATTCCGAGTGGCGTGAAGAGCTGCGCAAGCGTTTCACGACCAAAGAGCGCACAGCTGTGCCGCGGGTCAAAATGCCTGAGATGGACGCGGCCTATCGCGTACGTTGCGACGACGAGGTCAACCAGGGCCTTTCAACCGAGCAGGCGGTTCTTGAAGCGCGCCGTTGTCTCGACTGCCCTGACCCCGGCTGCATGAAGGAGTGTCCGGTCTCAAACAATATTCCGGCTTTCATAAAGAATGTGGAGCGGCGCAACTTCGGCGAGGCTCTGAAAGTGCTCTCGCTGACCACGGTGCTTCCGGCTGTCTGCGGACGTGTCTGCCCGCAGGAAAAGCAGTGTGAGCACGGCTGCATCTACAACAAAATGAAAAAGCCGCCGGTGGCCATAGGCCATCTCGAACGCTTTGTGGCCGATTATAACCGTGAACTTGATGAAACCGTAGCCCGGCAGTCATCGGCTCCGGCAGTGCAGGCGCCATCATATTTCGCCGCCATAAAGATAGCTGTTGTCGGCTCCGGTCCTTCCGGACTCGCTTTTGCCGGCGATATGGCCAAACGCGGCTACGACGTGACCGTGTTCGAAGCGCTCGACTGTTTCGGCGGGGTGCTGAAATACGGAATTCCACAGTTCTGTCTGCCTAATCATGTGGTCGATGCCGAAATTGAAAAGCTCCGCACCATTGGCGTGAAATTCGTAAAAGACACCTTCGTAGGGAAAACTCTTTCCTATGACGATCTGCAGGAGCAGGGTTTCAAGGGCATATACGTGGCTACCGGTGCCGGAAAGCCCCGTTTCATGGGCATTCCCGGAGAGAATCTGCCGGGTGTCATGACCGCCAATGAATATCTGATCCGCGTCAATTTCAGCCAGCATGAAATCTACGGCCAGAACGTGGCCACTCTCAAGCAGAAACGGGTGGCGGTCATCGGCGCAGGCAACACCGCGATGGATGCCGTGCGCGCAGCCCTGCGCCTGGGTGCCGAGAAGGCCATGATCATCTACCGCCGCGGCGAGTCGGAGATTCCGGCACGCCAGGAAGAGGTGCGTCATGCCAAGGAAGAAGGCGCCGAATTCCTCACGCTTCACAATCCGCTTGAATATATTGCCGATGAAAACGGTCTGCTGAAGGCTGTCAGACTCCAGCGCATGGAGCTTGGTGAGCCTGACGAATCGGGCCGCTGCACTCCGGTGCCTGTCGAGGGTGACATCATTGATGTCGAGGTAGATCTGGCAGTGGTCTGCGTGGGCTTCCTGCCGAACCCGCCCGTCTCACTCCCTGACGTCGACCTTTCGCGCAACGGAAATATTCTCGTCGACGGCTCGTCAATGAAGTCATCGTCGCCGGAAATTTATGCCGGAGGCGATATAGTCAGAGGCGCGGCCACCGTGATCCTCGCTATGGGCGACGGCCGCAAGGCTGCAAAGTCGATGGCCGAGGCTTTCGAGGAAATCATCCGCAATACACGTCTCGACTGAATGCAAGAGTGCCTTAAAATATAGAAAATCATCAAATTTTACCTAATTAAATACCATACTTATTAAATTATGAAAGTTGTAACTTTAGGCGAGATTATGCTCCGCCTTTCCCCCGAAGGGAACAATCGCTTTGTGCAAGTAGATAACTTTGACGTCATCTGGGGTGGCGGCGAGGCCAACGTGGCTGTAAGCTGTGCCAACTACGGTCATGACGCTTACTTCGTTTCAAAACTCCCCAAGCACGAAATCGGCCAGGCTGCTGTCAACGCACTCCGCCGTTACGGTGTCCACACCGATCACATCGCCCGTGGCGGTGAGCGTGTAGGTATCTACTACTGCGAGACCGGTGCCTCGATGCGTCCCTCAAAGGTGATCTATGACCGCGCAAACTCTGCCATCTCAGAGGCTGATCCCGAAGATTTCGACTTCGACGCTATCATGGAAGGTGCCGACTGGTTCCACTGGAGCGGTATCACTCCCGCCATCAGCGACAAGGCTGCCGAACTCACCCGTCTTGCCTGCGAGGCTGCAAAGCGCCACGGCGTGACTGTGTCTGTCGACCTCAACTTCCGCAAGAAACTCTGGACTAAAGAAAAAGCTCAGTCTATCATGCGTCCTCTCATGCAGTACGTTGACGTCTGCATCGGCAACGAGGAAGACGCTGAACTCTGCCTCGGCTTCAAGCCCGACGCTGACGTAGAAGGCGGCGAGACCAATGCTGAAGGCTACAAGGGCATTTTCAAGGCTATGGCTAAGGAATTCGGTTTCAAATATGTCATCTCTACCCTCCGCGAATCATTCTCAGCTACTCACAACGGCTGGAAGGCTATGATCTACAACGGTGAGGAATTCTATGAAAGCAAGCGCTACGACATCAACCCGATCATCGACCGCGTAGGTGGTGGCGACTCTTTCTCAGGCGGTGTGATCCACGGTCTGCTCACCATGCCGACCCAGGGCGAAGCTCTCGAATTTGCAGTAGCCGCTTCTGCTCTCAAGCACACTATCCCCGGCGACTTCAACCTCGTTACAGTAGACGAAGTTATGTCACTCGCCGGCGGTAACGCTAACGGCCGCGTTCAGCGCTGATCACGAAGAGATTTTTGATCAAATATACACAAGCGTCCCAGGTCAACCGAGACCGGGGACGCTTTTTGTTGCTTACGGGGGAGTGAGCCGTAAGAGGTTGTTTAAAACTAAGAGTTAAAATCTGAGTGGTGTATCTTTTAGATAAATTGTTGCAAATGAGGAAGGAGCCATATCCACCTCAAAACTTTCGCTCAGATTTTAACTATTGTTTTTAAACGACCTCTAAAAGGTGGATTTCACTTTCTTATTGTTTTTATATGGTCTGTCGGGTGGAAGATGGGTGGACGAAAGTAACGCCGATGCAGGCTTAGGCTTACATCGGCGTTATAGGCAATATATGCAATATATGAAAAGTAAGTTGGCGCTTCAGGCGGAGAGGGCTTAGAGGCCGTTGTTTAAAACAATCTCTTATTTCTTGTCCTCTTCCTCAACCTGTTTCTTGACCAGGCGGATGAAGCAGGCGTCGGAGGTGGCTGCGCTACCAGCGGCTCCGTTCTGGAAACCTTCGAAGCCCATCGTGAAGAAGTTCATGTCAAAGGCCGAGGAATGGTTGAAGCCGGTATTGCCATCTGAATACCACTGGTAAGCCCAGTAGACAGCTCCCGGACGGCGGTATAGGTCATAGAACATAGGCTGGTATTTGACATTGTCAACATCACTGAAACCTTCTGTGGTTCTAAAGCCGTAATAAGCGCTTCGGCCACTATATCGCAGAGTTCCGGGATAGTCTCTGTTGGTCGGATTTGGGTCCCATTTTCCTTGCCAGTTTGCGGCACCGTTTGGAGTTCCCGATCCTTTCCGGCGTCCGGCTCCTTCGGTGCCGAGGGGAAAGAAGATCTGGGCGGCCGTCTGGTTGTTGTAGACAATCACACCGATCATGCCCTTTTCCGATTTTCCGTCAGCTGTTTTGAGATAGCCGTAGGCATCGGAACGTTTGGTTTTCACTTCACGGGCTCCATCGCCATAGACAATTCCATAGGCTTTGCTGATAGGGAAGGAGAGGTCATTTGTCTCATTGCCTTCAGACATGAGCTGGAAGTAGTTTTCAATGGTGGCTATCCGGTAGTCAGTGTTTGTGATGTCCCAGGTATGATCTGAAGTCCAGTCACCCTTGGTCTGATCCCATGACATGGTGGTAGCCTTGCCGGAAGCGTCAATGACATCAAAATTGCCAGGCGCAATGCGGTTATTGCCTCGCGGGCGCGGATATTTCGCATTGTTTGCCGAGGTTATGGCGATGTTGCTTTTGCGGCGGAAGAGAGAGCCTTCGTCAAGCGGCGAGTTGGTCATTATGGCTTCGCCGTTTTCAAAGTGATCGACATTGAACGAGCTCCATTCTGCATATGGTTTTCCGTTCTTGTCATTGCCCTCGCGTAAGGCTATCGGGTCATAGCCCTCGCGGCAGAAGATGTCATGCTCGCAGGTGTAGTTGTGGTAGCGCACACGCACAATCGCACAGCCGTCGGCTCCGGTGAAGTTGATCTTGAAGTCGATAGGCTTTTCAGTGGCTCCCTGAATGCGCTTCACGTGGACTTGCGGGGCGGTGTCGTCGCCGCTGCCTTCGCGGGTCGAGGAGAGGGTGACCACACCGGAGCCGGCGATGACCTCCGCGCTCCAGGCGCCTTCAGAGTTGAACGACGAAAAGTCTGAGTCATCCTTGTCTTCGGTCAGACGGAGCAGAGTCACATGAAAATCCTCGGTGCTGCCTGACTTGCGCCAGACTCCTTTCGGGTTGAGGATGCGTCGCACCTGAATTATGTCGAGAATGAAAGTGGTGTCGGCATAGGCCTTGATCTCGTCTTTCCAGATCGAGGCAGTGAAGCGTACTTTCTGCTTGCGCGGATAGGAGTAGTAGGGGTTGTTGCCGGTGAAACCTGTTCGGGTCACCAGCTCCTTGGCGCGGGTGTAGAGCGGAATTTTGAAGATGCGCTCTGTTGGTTCTCCACGGAGATTGCGCTTGCTGACAATCACGGTGTGCTGTCCGTTGCCGCCGGTTGCATTTGACCCGAATTCCTGCAGGTCATCCGACGAGTCGTTGCCTATCTCGTATTCGCGGTCGCCGATGCTGTGTTCTTTGTAGTAATCCTGGCTTTTTTTGAGCGCGCTGGCAAACGGCACATTCCATGACGGCTGGTCTTCATATCCGTCAGGTGGCGGAATCTGCGTCAGGCGGGTCTGCTGGAGCGAGAGAAAAGCCTGATGGCGTCCGTCTCCATGTACGGCATCCTCATAATAATATGAGATGCCCGGCCATTCAGCGCTTTTAGTGCCTTTTACTTTGGGGAATGCCTTTGATCCGTCGCCCCAGGGTCGCCAGAGCGAGATGCTGTCCGGATCGTATTCCGCATCACCCACATCGATGATATGGGCTTTGAGCTTGGTCCCCGGTTCCATGCGTCCGACAACCTTGATGGTTGTCACCATCTTTTTGTTGTAGAGATAGGAGATATACTGCGGAGAGGTGGCGTAGAGACCGCGCTTTTCCTGATATTCGATGTGCCAGTCGGCATCGTTGCCGTAGCCTTTGAAGGCGAGGGTCAGCTGATAGTGGGTGTTGCGTGTGGCGTTATAGTCGGTGGTGACGTTCTGGCCGAGCATGAAGCGGTAGGTGATGGGGCCTGAGCTGACATGGCCGTCGGCCGTGGTGCAGCGGTAATGGCCTTTCACTTCCACGTAGGTGCCGAAAGGTTTCTCGTCTTTCCAGCCGGAGCCTTCGGTGTCGATGTCGGGATTTGGGAAGTCGATCTTATTGTCGCTTCCCGGTTCTTTGGTGTCATTGTTGATGGCGTCCTGCTGCTTTGATTTGCCTGTGCCCTGCATGTTTTCGTAGAAAAAGAGCGAGGGAGCGGTGTTGGCGTGGGTAGCGTCAATGACATCGTTCTGATCACTGTTGCCGTAGGCTCCGAGGAAACTGTGGGCGTCATTGCAGACGTGCAGGCAGTTTTCGGGGATGATGGAGTTAGGGTCATCGGGCAGTTTCTGCACGGTGATCCTGCCGCCGTCCTCGTAGACGCCGTTGGGAATGTCATGACGCTTGTCGGCAGAGACTTCGCTCCCTTCGCCTGCAGTGTTGGGCTTGCCGAGCAGGCATGTCTTGGGGATGTCTTTCAGATAGATGTCGGTGATGTAGACCTGCACGTCGTTGTAAAGCTCCGAGCCGTCAAAGGCTACTGTCACTTTTGACGCGAGACGGCGCACCCAGCAGTGGAGCTTCGAGGTGGTGGCCGAGATGACCAGCGGAGAGCTGTCAGAAGCCTCGCGGTCGGGGCTGAGGGAGAAGATGCCGAACATCTCGCTGTTGTTGGCCAGCGAAGTTACATCCCAGGAGCGGGAGATGCTTTTCAGACCGTCGCGTGTCTCTATGGCGGTCTGATATTCATCCTCGCGTAGAGTGCCCATGTTGGCCACGGCATAGATGTGGTAGTCCTTGCCTGATTCGAGCTGCAATTTGAAAGTCACTTTGCCGGTGCGGCTGTCAGTGAGGTTGCTTTCGTCAGGGTCGAGGCGGTTGTCCTGGTCATTGAGGTTGCGGACATCGGAGATGTCGGAGTGGACAGGCTCTGATCCGTCGCTGACCACCACATAGCGCCCGTAGAGATTGTCGCCTTTATAGACGAGCATCACCAGTGAGGATATGTTTTTGATCCGGTCGCCTTCCTCGCCACCCTCATAGGCGCGGGAGTTGAGCGAGCGTGAAGACTCCGCTTCGTATGACAGCTCTACGGCAATGTCAGCCGTGCCCTCGACATACACGTCGGCGCGGCGGTCGAAATCATCGACGCATGAAGCCGTCACTCCTGAGAGGAGAAGCAGAAGCCATATGTAATATGTGTTGAAGTGTCTGGATTTCATTGCTGGATTGATAGTCCTAATTATTGTCTGGATCAGGGATTTCGTTTTTGTCGGCATCATAGCATTTGCCGGTGGCCGGATCGCGGAAATAGCGGAAGGTTCCGTTGTCGTCGCGCACAATGTCCCAGCCGGTGGCCGGATCTTTGGGGTTGCCTTCGATGAGGAAGGGGTTTTTGATCACGGTAGTGGCATCGGTGTCGTAATAGTTGCCGTTTTCGGAGTTGAAATAGCAGATCAGGTTGCCGTTGTCATCATAGACCGGTACGAGATCCTTGGAAATGCCTATGCCGAAACCGGGTTTCAGCGGCACATGGGAGTAGGGTACCACCTGGACCTCCACATTGATGTATTCGGCCAGTTTGCGGACTTCAAACTGATACCAGTAGTTGCGCAGCAGGTCGAAATAGTCGCCTGCAGAGGCTCCTTCCGGCGGATCGTTGTAGTATTTGAAGTCAATGAAGTAGTCACGGGCGTTATATTCCTTATATCTGATTTTCAGACGGGCGCGGGTGGCGTCGGTCTCCCTCTGAGAGTTCGGAAATTCGGGTACATAGACGGTGTAGTGGCCGTCAGCCGGATTTTTCACCAGCGGAAGCGGCTCGGAACTTTCATTTGGATAGGGATAGAGGCCGGAGCCTGCGGGGAGCGAGGGGTAGAGCACATAGTCTTTCAGATAGTCGTTCTTGACATAGTGGTCCTGATGTGTGACCCCTTTGGGCATCGGCACAGCTCTGGTGATATGGCGCGTGAGGGCTACTGATTCGATCTCGTCGGCGCTGTCGGAGTTGTCCCAGACTTCAATTTTTGCCAAGGCTCTGAGCAGATGGAGTTTGCCGAGATATGCGGCCATGTCGGGGCGTAGACTGACGTTGTCATACTGGCTGACGCCGAACATGGCGATCTTGTCGGAGGCCGAGAGATCCCAGGAGGGAAGCCCGCCGGAGTAGTCGATCCAATAGTCAGCAGTCGAGACTATGTCAAACAGTGCCTGGAGCGATCCGGCGGCTGCGAGATCGGGGTAGCGGTGGTGCCAGTTGGCAAGCATCAGCACTTTGAACGAGGAGCCGAGGGCGTCGCGGATATCTCCGCTGACCTTGAATTCGAGGAAATATGTCTTGGAACTTAATGTTTCGGAAACGGGAGTGACCACGGGATTTCCCACTGTGGCTATCCAGCGGTCGTCGGTGCCGTAGAGGGCCACGAGCAGGTCGCCGTCCGCTATGTCGATGTAGTTTTCATAGCCGGCGCCACGGTCATAGTCGCCGGGAGGAGTGGCGCGCGATGCAAGGTCGGACCCTGTCTGCAGGTAAAGACCTATTTTATGTTCAACCGTGACACCGCCCGCGCCGTCCGTTCCACCCGGATCATCCGATCCATCGGAACAGGCGGCAAATCCAAAGGCTGCGGCCGACAGCAGCAGGGCGAGGAGTGTCCGGATTGAACTTGCAGTGTATTTGTTAAACATTGTGTGTCGAATTGTCTTGAGTGTGGGGGATAGAGAATTGGTTCTTTCAGAGGTCGGATGACTGGCGCACCACCATCCAGCTGTTGATGTAGATGTAGGAGTCGGCCCAGCGGTTTCCTTCGTCGATGAAGAACACGAGATCATATTTGTTTTGTCGGTCAAGATATTCCTGCTCGGTCATAGAGTGCTCATAGCGTCCGCGAACAAGCAGGGCATATTGGATAAGGGGAATGTCTACGATTTTTTCGCCGGCCGGATTGTAGATCTTGACGCACATGTCGTTGCTGCGGTCAGCCATCAGGCGTGAGACTGTGAGATTGGCCACACAGGCGCTCATGGTGGTGATGACGGGCACATCGTCGGCTTCAGGATATTCGATTCCGGCTGTTCCGGCGAGTACCTGCCAGGGCTGATAGGTGATTTCCTCGTCGGGCATGATGGAGTTGTCCCAGTCAAGCGAGCCGTTGGCATCGGTAATGGTGAAGGTGTAGCCTTCCTTGACTATCTCGCCGGAGAGGTGCTGGAGCACAATGTTGACATCGTTGGTGTTTTTGACGAGTTCAACATTGTAGATGTATGTGCCCTCCTCTTCAGGGAAAATCTTGACATCGGTCTTGCCGTGGTAGAGTCTCTTGAGGTCTTTGCGTGAGATGGCGGCGCCGGTGACAGGGTCATATTCGCGGTTGAGGCGGCAGGTGAGATGGGTGTGGTGGCTCGCATCGGCCGGAATGGCGAAATGCTCGTCACGTCCTTCTCCGCACCAGGCAAGCAGCTGATAGCTTCCGGGGGCCACGTCAAGGTCCATGAGATAGCCGTCCTGACGCAGCAGGTCGCCGCGCTCGCTTTTCTGCCATACGATGTCGCCGGTGGCGGGATCAAGCAGGTAGAGGGTTACGGCATTGACTTCCTTTGAAAAGGCATCGGCATAGAGCATGTTCATGTCAAAGATGAAGCGTGCCTTGTAGTGAGGGTCACAGTCTCCTTCTTCGTCATACATGACTCCGTTGCAACTGGCGAGTGACAGTGCGGAGAGCATGATTGCGGCGATTCGCAGGTTGAGGCGGCGGAGTTTTGTATCAGGTTTCATCTTACGATCCGTGGATGGCATTATAAAGCGATTGGTTCTTTGAATGAGTGTATGTATGGTGAGGAGGACCGGTGAGATCCTCTCGTCAGTGTCGGGTTGAAGAAGAGGTGAGAGGCGCTATGGCTGTTTTTTGGTTTAGAGAGGGGGAGAGGGTTTGGTGTATGTTGGCGAATTTGAATGTGGGGAGAGAAAAGGAGAAAAAGGTGCGGGGCTTTGCGGGGCGCCGCTCGGCCCCGCACCTTGGATGGTGGTTGATAATATTCTCTATGTGATGACTGTCAGGATCAGAGATCTACGCTCTGCTTGACAACCTTCCAGGAGAGGATGCTGATGTTAGCAGCCATACCGAAGGTCTCTTTCGAGGGATTGTCGGGGATGAGTTCTTCAGTGCTGCCGTTGCTGGGATCGAATACGCCCTGGCCGAGACGGAAGACTTTGCCTACCTCGATCTGATACCAGTGGTTGCGGACAACGCCATACTGGCCGTTTTCGCTCACGGTGTAGTCATAGTTGTTACCGGAACCGGCATTGTTGCCGAGGAGGTGTTCAACAGGCACGTAGTAAACACTTGCACCGCCGGTGTAGGCCATAGGCTTCTCGTTGGTGAAGAATGTGTTGAGTGCGGTTTCGAAAGTTGAAGTCTCTACTTTTGTAGCGGCGTTGTCGTTGATGGCATAGAGCTGAGTATCAGCGCCGATGTTGGCCACGAGCTTGAAGATACCGGTGCTTGCGCCGTCTTTAGCAAGCTCTACGTTCACTGCGCTTACCTGGGTGTAGTTGTTGCGGTTGAGAGTACCGTCGGGGTTGGTTTCGGTCTCGCTGCCGGTCTTGATCCAGTAGTTGAGCTGGTTAGTGGCGTTCAGACGGTTGAGGATGTAGGGAACGAACTGGTCTTTCTTGTAGTAGACACCGCTGAAGAGGATGAGATCAAGGGGAGTGGTAGCTGCTTCATCGGCATAGATAGTAGCGGTGAAGACGATGTTGGTGACAGCTGCGGGAGTAAGCACGTTGTTCTTGTTGCGGATCAGGGTGAAATCCTTGGTGGTCTCGTTTGAGTAGACGGGCTTGGAGAGGTCGGTGTTGACTTTGCTGAAAGTCGGGCGGTCAAGAGCGGCATTGGCATCGTTGTAGCTTACAGACTTGCCCCAGTAGCTGCGGTGGAGCTGGGCGATGTTCCATGAGTCCCAGAGACCGGTGAGGTCGTCGAGGTTCTTGCCGAGATATGACTCTTTCTCAGTTCCGGTCACGCCGAAGTTCTCGATCTTTACATAGACACGCTCTGCACCTAACTCGACGTTGTTGCTATTGTCGTTTTCGAGACCGGCGATTGTAACGTCAACCGGGAAGGGGTTGCCTGTGGGGAGGGAGATGGTGTATTTGGCGGCAAGACGCTCTACGTAGATTTTTACAACGTCAGAGGCGGGAACATTCTTAACATCAACGGGTTCGGTCTTGAGGTTGCTTTCCTGAATGAGGTTGGCATAGTAGACGGCATCGTCATACTGACCGGGGAAAGCGCTTGCACCGCCGTTAAAGCTTGAAGTAGACATCACGAATGATTTGCCGTTGTTCCACTGGAGAGTGTAATTGCGCACTTCTTTCATAGTGCGGGGAGTCTCGCGGATGTATTCAAGAAGTTCGGGAGAGGCGTTGAGGACAGTGATGAGATACTTGGGAAGGTTTTTCTGAGTGAGGTTTTTGAGAACAAGCACGTTGTTGCTCTGGAATTCTACATTGTGGTCCTCGAAGTCACCTGACTGACCGCCGTTCCAGACGTTGGCTTCGGTGACAAACATTTTGTTTTCGTCGAAGAAGAAGAAGTGAGCGGTGTTTACAGCATGTTCTTCGGGATCGCCGGGAACGAGATCGCCTTCATTGGCACGGCCTACAGTGTTGGCATCTGTGATGTTGACGGTCAGGTACATGGTTGCGCCTTCGCCGTCGATGTTTCCGTTGCCGCCGTTTTTAGCGGGTTCGTCGCTTGAACAGGCAGCAAACGCCATTGCTGCGGCTGTTGTCAAAAATAAGCTTTTAAACTTCATTGTGATTGATTATTGAATTGGTTTTTAATTTGTTACTGATGAATCTGTGTAGTTTTGAAATGTGTGATTGAATGGATGGTTGAAAATCAGGCTATTATGTTTCTATTGTGTGATGTCGGTGGAGAGAAATGAGAGGAGAGCGTGGGGTGGGTCAGGCAAGCCTGTTTTGCCTATCGGGCGTTGAGCTTGTCGAGCTGACGGATGGCGTCGGCCGCTTCGGGGATCGAGGGCGATTTTTCGAAGTATGCGCGGGCGGCTGAGTAGTTGCCTTTAAGGGCTTCGCGCACACCTCTGATATATTCGGCCTCTTCTGAAGTTCCGGCCTTGTCGAGGAAGCGGGCTGCCTGGTCGAGATCACCGCGTTCGAGGGCGCAGACAGCAGCGTTGAGGTTGGCTGCGGGGTCGGAGGGATACATGCGCACGGCTGTCTCGAAGACATCGTTGAACTCCTCGCTGCCGGGCTGGCAGTCTTGGGCTACGAGATAGAACTCGTTGAGGCTGAGCTTCTGCGGCTGTTCCTTCATGATGCGGCGTATCTCGTTGACATCGCTGTAGGTGCGGATGTTGTATTCAATACGGTAGTCGGTGTGGCGCAGGGCGGGGTAGTAGGTCTGCAACATGAAGCGGTAGTCCTCAGGATAGAGCTTCTTGATGCGGGCTTCTTTTGCGTCAGGCTCCATGTCGGAGTCGATGAGGGCGAGGATTTCGCTGCGGTTGGGGAGGTTTGAGCCGTCAACGGCTTTTTTGAGACCGGCCCAGTCTTCAGGCTCGAAATCGGTGGCTATGATGCCGGAGTCGAAGCGGTAGAGTTTCTGGATGTAGTCTTTGAGTGCGGCGGTTCGGCCGATGGCGAGGTCGCGGTTGTGGGAATAGGGGCTTTCAGGCGAAGCGAAACCTTTGAGCCACACGCGGGTGATGGTCACGTCGCCGTCACCGCGCACGGAGTCGATTGTGGCCTGGATCTTGGCCAGCTCGGTGGTGTTGCGGCGATATTCGGGGTAGATGACGGTCTGGTCGACGGGGAAGTCGATGAAGGCCGAGCCGGAGAGTTCGCGGTGTTTCTCGCCGTTGCCCTGCGGGCGCACGTAGACCCACTTCGGAGTGAAGTAGCCGAAATAGCCGTAAGGGCCTTCAAAGGGGGCTTCGGCCAGCAGTTTGCGGCAGCAGCCGAAGTCGGAGCGATCAAGGTAGACCGAAGAGCCGTTCATCCAGTCGGCATAGGGGATTATCTGTGAGTAGTGCAGGCTGTCAGGGAGCTCTGATGCGCGGATCACGGTCTCGTCTTCGCCGGAGATCATGCCGGGGCTGTTGCGCTGATACTGATAGTAACGCACACGGCCATAGATGCCTACGGCGGGGAGCTTCAGGGTGTCGGAGCCGTTGATGATGCTCGGAGTTAGCAGCACCGCGCGGTTGCTTTCTACCCGGAGTTTGCTGAGATCAAGAGAGAGGTCCACGTTCATATAGTCGCCGTGACGCTGGAGTGAGGCGTGGTCCACGCTGACACCTACGGGGATAGTGCGTGTTTCGGCTACCGATGAGCCTGCCGAGAGGCCGAGGATGATGGCTGCGGATATGTGAAGGACGGGAAATTTCATTTCAGTGCGTTTTTGACAGGGTTAAAATACGTACACTAAGTTGATTGCGGCTTTTGTTGGGCCGAAGTAGTTGTGAGGGCGGTTTGATTTCAGTTTCTTGCCGCATCCCGCACATTTGAACTGGCTGTAGCGGGTATAGGAATATCCGAGACCTATCTCTGCTTCGAGGTTCCAGTGGCGTCCGAGCACCCAGGCATAGCCGTAGGCCACGCCTGCGCCGACAAACCATCCCTGGAAGCGGTAGTCTTTGAGTTTGCCGAAATCGGTGCCGAGCATGGAGAAACCCATGTCAAGGCCTCCGACATTGTACTGGCCTCCGTGGAGGTGTGCGCCTACGAAGTGGCCTGCGAAGCGGTCGCAGAACCAGTAGCGGGCTTCGGGCTGCACGAACCAGTGCTTCCAGCGCTTGTTGTCGCTGAAAGTCCAGGCATTGAATTCGCCTGAGAGATCGAGGGTCCATTTGGGTGCGAGGCCAACTTCACCTCCGATGTTTATGTTGGTGAAGATATCTGACGAAAGGTCGGTCTTGACTGCAAGATCCTGCGCTTTCGACATTTCGAACAAGCCCGCAACCATCATGATTGCAAGCAATACTCTTTTGATAGGCAACATAGATAATCTATATAATTGTTACTATTGCTTATGCCAGGCGGGCAGTGCCAGAAGTAGGCGCACAAAAATACCTGCGAATGTCTCGCTGAGGAGTCAGGCGCAGAAATTCAAGGGCATGGAAGCGTTGATTCCGATGCTCTTGGTGATACTACTATAAGCCAACTGATTACGTGACATAAACGTGTTACTACTCTACTAAAATGCTACTATAACTGTGATGTGTGTCGTGAAAACGTTTCGTTGGAAACTCATTTTCAACAACAAAAGTAGTAATTTGTTTTCAAATCTGCAATAGAAAAGATAAAATAAGTGCAAATTTTCTATTTTTTTACCAGCAAATCAGGCAAATGATTTTTCAGACGCTTTTTTATTTGTACGGGTCGCGGGAAATGGTTAATTTTGAATGTCGGTTCGCTGATCGGCGAAATCGCTCGAACACCGATATTATAATATACATATATATTATACAATTTTTATTGGCAATGGTAAAACATATAGTAAGCTTCAAACTTAAAGGCACTGCGGAGGAACGCCGCGAGGTTGCCGAACGTTTCAAGAATGCGCTGATGGAACTCCCGGCGCAGATTGATGTGCTCCGCTCGATGGAAGTGGGCATCAATGAAAATCCGGCGGAAGACTGGGATGTGGTGCTCACCGCCGTGGTTCCGACTATGGATGATGTGGCGGTCTATGCCAAACACCCGGCCCATGTGGCGGCGGCTTCGATAATCGGCGCCCATAAGGAAGCGCGGGCCTGTGTGGACTACTATTTCTCATGATAAGTCCGGGCCGGAGTAAGGTGTCTGGGCTGACAAAGGCGATAAGGAATGGTCATAGTCTTTGATCTGGACGATACGCTCTATCCGGAGATGGAGTTTGTGAGATCGGCCTACAGAGCTATAGCACGCCGCTATGGCCGCGGGCTGTTGCTGGCCATGTTTTCGGCTGCTAATCCGCGCGAGGCTTTTGACTCTACCGGTCTGCCGGCGGCCGAGGTGATCGGTCTCTACAGAAATCATGTGCCGGACATCAGATTGCCCTGGATGTCGCTCTATGTGCTGAGCCGTCTTGCGCGCGCCGGCCACACTCTGGGGCTGGTGACTGATGGACGCAGCGTGACTCAGCGCCACAAGATAGAGGCTCTCGGACTTGCCCGTTTCATCAGTCCTGACCTGATCATGATTTCTGAGGAGGTTGGGGAGGAAAAGACATCGGGCCGTGCTTTCCGCTCCATTATGAACCGCACAGAGGACGGGGGGCCTTATGTCTATGTTGGCGACAACCCGGCTAAAGATTTTATTGCGCCGAACCGTCTCGGCTGGACTACGATAGGCTTCCGGCGGGGCGGCAACGGCGAGAATATCACGCAGGCTGATCCGGCTGATTTTCCGGAAGAAAACCGGCCGTTGATCGAAATTGAAAATCTCGGCGAATTGCTCGGTTTGGTTGATTTTTGCGAGTTGATAAATGAATAAAGTTGTCCAAAACAAATGTGTATATCGCTGGTGTTTAGCGTGTTGCAAATTTTGAAAATACAAAAAAGTTATCCAAAACCGCATACTTTGTGATATAAAAAGTCTAACTTTTATGTTGGACTTTTCTTTTTTTATGCCTATCTTTGCAGTGTCAAAAGACTAAAAATAACACCTGCAAAAAACAATATTCCCCTCAAAACAAAAATCAGATGATACAGACAGTGGTAAAGCGCGACGGTCGCGTCGTGGGCTACAACGAAGAGAAAATAAAGGCTGCAATCCGCAAGGCAATGCTCACCACAGAGATGGGAGAAGACGAAGCCTTGATTTCACGCATCACAGACCGGATCGGAATGATCGGCTGCGAGCAAATGACGGTTGAAGAGATTCAGGACCGTGTGGAGCTTGAACTCATGAAATCGCCCCGAAAGGAAGTGGCCAAACGCTATATCGCCTATCGTGACCAGCGTTCGATAGCCCGCCGCGCCAAGACACGCGACATGTTTCTGGAAATCATCGAGGCAAAAAGCAATGACATCACCCGTGAGAATGCCAACATGAACACGGACTCGCCCGCCGGCATGATGATGAAATTTGCCAGCGAGACAACCAAGCCCTTTGTTGACGACTACCTGCTGTCGCCCGAAGCCCGCGAGGCTGTGCAGAACGGCTATCTCCATATCCATGACAAGGACTACTATCCGACCAAGAGCCTTACCTGCGTGCAGCATCCGCTGGACCGCATACTGAAATACGGTTTCGTGGCCGGCCACGGCGAATCGCGTCCGGCAAAGCGCATCGAGACGGCCAGCATCATAGGCTGCATCTCGCTTGAGACAGCCCAGAACGAAATGCACGGCGGTCAGGCCATTCCGGCATTTGACTTCTACCTCGCTCCATTCGTGAGATCTTCATATATAGAAGAAGTCAAGCAACTCGAAGACCTCAGCGGCGAAGATCTGTCGGCGCTCTACGATGCCGAGATCGAGGACTATATCAAAACTTCGCTCGAAGGTCTGACCGGGGCAGAGCGCTGGAAGCAACATGCCATCAACCAGACTGTGAGCCGTGTGCATCAGAGCATGGAGGCTTTCATACACAATATGAACACCATCCATTCGCGTGGCGGAAACCAGGTTGTGTTCAGCTCGATCAACTACGGTACAGACACCTCGGCCGAGGGCCGCTGCATCATCCGCGAGCTTCTCAATTCGACTTACGAAGGTGTGGGCAACGGAGCCACAGCCATCTTCCCCATTCAGATCTGGAAAAAGAAAAAGGGAGTCAGCTATCTGCCCGGCGACCGCAATCATGACCTCTATCAGCTTGCCTGCAAGGTGACCGCGCGCCGCTTCTTCCCGAACTTCGTGAACCTCGACGCTACATTCAACCAGCATGAAAAGTGGGATGTCAATGATCCGGAACGCTACAAGTATGAAGTAGCCACGATGGGCTGCCGCACACGAGTGTTTGAGAACCGTTTCGGTGAAAAGACCTCGATTGGCCGCGGAAACATCAGTTTCTCGACAATCAACATTGTGCGCATTGCGATCGAGTGTATGAACATAGTTGATCAGGAAGAACGTATCAGACGCTTCTTTGAAAAACTCGACGAGGTGCTTGACATCACCGCCCGTCAGCTCTGCGACCGCTTCAATTTCCAGAAGACGGCTATGGCCAAGCAGTTCCCGCTGCTGATGTCGCGTCTGTGGAACGGCGCCGAAAAACTCAAACCGACTGACACCATCGAGAGCGTGATCAACCAGGGCACACTCGGCATCGGCTTCATCGGCCTGGCCGAATGTCTGATAGCCCTGACCGGAAAACACCACGGCGAGAGCGAGGATGCGCAGAAGTTAGGTCTGAAGATCGTGTCGCACATGCGCTCACGTGTCAATGACTACAGCGAACAGTATAAGCACAACTTCTCTGTGCTCGCCACTCCGGCCGAAGGTCTGTCAGGAAAATTCACCTCGCGCGACCGCAAATCGTTCGGCGTTATTCCCGGCATCACAGACAAGATCTATTACACCAACTCAAACCACGTGCCGGTCTACTATCACTGCTCGCCCCGCCATAAGGCCAAGATCGAGGCGCCGTATCACGAACTGACCGGCGGCGGCCACATCTTCTACGTGGAGATCGACGGTGATGCCACCCACAATCCGAAGGCGATCAGCGATATCGTTGACCTGATGGACAAGTATAACATCGGCTACTGCTCGGTGAACCATAACCGCAACCGCTGCATGGACTGCGGATATGAGGATGCCCAGGAGTCGCTTGAAGAATGCCCTTGTTGCCACAGCCACAACATCGACTGCCTGCAGCGCATCACCGGCTATCTTGTCGGCACCACTGACCGTTGGAACAATGCTAAACTGGCGGAACTCAATGACCGTATAGTCCACAAGTGATTGTTTCAATTACACACTCAGACAGATTTTTTCAGAATGAGAATTCTCGAAATAGTTCCGGGGACGTCGGTTGACGGCCCCGGACTTCGTACAGCCATCTATGTTGCCGGTTGCTCTCACGGATGCCCCGGCTGCCACAATCCGCAGTCGTGGGATTTCGGCGCAGGGCGTGAGATGAGCGTCGATGAGGTGATGCTCGAAGTGATAGAAAATGATTTCGATGTCACTCTGACCGGCGGCGATCCGATGTATAGCGCCGAGCAGCTTATACCGCTTGCCGCCAGAATAAAAGAAGCCGGAAAGAGCATCTGGTGCTATTCCGGTTTCAGTTATGAGGCTATCATGGGCAATGAGCCTATGAGGCGTCTGCTTGAATATGTCGATGTGCTTGTCGACGGGCCTTTCATAGAGGCGCGGCGCGATGTGCATCTGCTGTTTCGCGGCTCGGCCAACCAGCGGCTGGTCGATGTGGCGCGCTCCACGGTCGGCAATGTTGTCGAGTGGGAGTGGTAAGAGACTGTTGCTTGGCTCCGTTATAAGAAGTTGTTTAAAAACAACCTCTAAAACGACCTGGCTTACTTCGGCTGACGGTCGCTGGAGTTGGAGATTACGTAGGCGCGGACTTTCTGGAAGAGGTCGTTGGCGAACACGAATTCGTTGAGGGCTTCGTTGGAAGTCTGATAGATCTGGTGCATGTCACCAACCCATTCGCGGTGGCCCTTGTTGATGAAGATGATGTTCTCGCCGATGCCGAGCACCGAGTTCATGTCGTGGGTATTGATGATGGTGGTGATGTTGTATTCGTGGGTGATGTCGCTCAGAAGTTCATCAATCACTATCGAGGTTCTCGGATCGAGACCGGAGTTTGGCTCATCGCAGAAAAGATATTTGGGGTTGAGGGCTATGGCGCGCGCTATGGCCACACGTTTCTGCATACCGCCTGAAATTTCCGACGGATATTTCGAGTCGGCGCCTTTCAGTTTCACGCGTTCAAGGCAGAACTGCGCGCGGTCTTTGATTTCGGCCGGAGTCATGGATGTGAACATGGTGAGCGGAAACATCACGTTGCCGAGCACGGTCTCCGAGTCGAAGAGGGCCGAGCCCTGGAAGAGCATGCCGATTTCCTTGCGCAGTTCCTTGATTTGGCTGGTGTCCATCTTCATAAGGTCGCGTCCGTCATAAAGGATTTCGCCTTTTTCCGGGCGGATGAGACCCACGAGCGATTTGACGAGGACTGTCTTTCCCGAACCGCTCTGGCCGATGATGAGGTTTGTCTTGCCGGTTTCGAATCTGGCGCTGACATCGTGGAGGATGGTCTTGCCGTCGAATGATTTGGTGATATTCTTTACTTCGATCATTGCAGTAGGAGTTTTGTCAGTACGACGTCAAGCAGCAGAATCAGAATGCTGGAAGCTACAACGGCGTTGGTTGAAGCCTTTCCGACTTCAAGAGCGCCGCCTTTGACGAAATAGCCGTAGTAGGCGGAGACGGAGGTGATGATGAAGGAGAAGAAGAGCGATTTAATGAGTCCGTACCACACGTACCATTCCACGAACATGGTCTGCAGGCCGTAGATGAAGCGGTTGAGCGGGATGATGCCTGTGAAAATAGAGATCAGCACTCCGCCGAGGAACGATGTGAATATACAGAAAACCACCAGCACGGGCATGTAGACCAGGAAGCCTACTATTTTCGGCAACACCAAGAAGTTGGCGGAATTTATGCCCATGATGTCAAGTGCGTCGATCTGCTCGGTCACGCGCATTGTCCCGATCTCCGATGCTATGTTCGAGCCAACCTTGCCGGCGAGGATCAGACACAGGATGGAGTTGGAGAACTCCAGCAGGATGATCTCGCGGGTGGCAAGACCGGTGGAATAGGAGGGCACAAGGGGCGAGACGATGTTGAGCTGCATCTGGATGGTGATCACAGCGCCGATAAACAGTGAGATCACGATCACCAGCGGAATGGAGTCCACGCCAAGTTTGGTGATCTCGAAGAAGGTGCGTCTGAAAAACGTCTTCCAGCGGTCGGGAACCGAGAATATCTTGTTTATGAAGAGGCAGTATTGCCCGAAGGTGGTGAGTGAGTCGGTTATAACCATGTCAAGAGGTTGAAAATTACATTTACCTCGGCAAAGGTAAGCATTTGTCACCTGTTGCCGAGGCTGTAGTGGGGCTATTGGCCAGAATTCAGGAAAGAAGAGAGAATTTTATCCGGCATCGGATCAGCCGAGGGCTTCAGTCAGCTGCTCTGCGCTGATTTCAGACTGTTCTCCTGTGGTCATGTTTTTGAGAGTGACAGTTCCGTTCTGGAGCTCGGTCTCTCCGATTATGGCCACGAAGGGAATGCCGAGGCTGTCGGCGCGTCCCATCTGCTTTTTCATTTTTGCCGCATCGGGATAAAGCTCGGCGGGGATGCCGCTTTCGCGCAGTTTCTTGATGATCTGAAGGCTGCGGGCGGCTTCCTTGGGACCGAAGTTGGTAAACATCACCTTGGCAGCGCCTTCGATTCCTTCGGGATAGAGATTGAGTGTGTTGAGCACGTCATAGATGCGGTCGGCGCCGAATGAGATGCCTACGCCGGAGACTCCGGGCAGACCGAACACACCGGTAAGGTTGTCGTAACGGCCGCCGCCGGTGATGCTGCCGATCTCCACGTCGCGGGCTTTCACCTCGATGATGGTTCCGGTGTAGTAGTTCAGACCACGGGCCAGGCTGACATCGAGTTCGAGGTCGGCGCACAGACCGAGAGCCTCTGTGCCGGCCATTACTTCGCGCAGTTCGCTTACGCCCTTGAGGCCTGTCTCGCTTGACGCAAGCATTTCTTCGAGGCTTGCTAGGCGTTCGGCATTGGAGCCGGAGAGGGTGATGAGCGGGGTGATGCGGTCAATGGCTTCGGCCGACAGTCCGCGTTCGCCGAGTTCGGCTTTCACGTTGTCGAGGCCGATCTTGTCGATCTTGTCGATGGCCACGGTTATATCCACGATCTTGTCAGGCGCGCCGACAAGTTCGGCTATGCCTGCAAGGACTTTGCGGTTGTTGAGCTTGATGGTGATGCGGATGCCGAGACGGCTGAACACATCGTCGATGAGCTGGAGCAGTTCGATTTCGTTGATCAGCGAGTCAGATCCGATGACATCGGCATCGCACTGATAGAACTCGCGGTAACGGCCTTTCTGCGGACGGTCGGCACGCCACACGGGCTGGATCTGGAAACGCTTGAAGGGGAAGCTGAGATCGTTGCGGTGCATGACAACGAAACGTGCGAAGGGCACTGTCAGGTCGTAGCGCAGACCTTTCTCGCAGATCTTGGCGGCAAGTTTCGCCGAATCGTCGCCGGCTATGGCCGACTGGATCAGCTGTGGATCAGCCCCGCGCAGGAAGTCGCCTGAATTAAGTATCTTGAACAGAAGTTTGTCGCCCTCTTCACCGTATTTACCCATGAGAGTCGAGAGATTCTCCATTGCCGGAGTCTCTATCTGCTGGAAACCGTGGAGTTTGAAAACAGTGCGTATAGTGTCGAATATATAGTTTCGGCGCGCCATTTCAGCCGGGGTGAAGTCGCGGGTGCCTTTGGGGATTGACGGTTTCTGTGCCATGTATATCTGTTGATTTGTTCTTAAATATATTATCGTTGAAAGTTAGTACGAATTATTTTGCAAAGATAGCGATTATTTGCTAAATTTGCGTCACTTTAATGCGTAAACATACTTACTCGTAAAACAGACCCGATACTTATGAAATATATAGGAGCACATGTCTCTGCCGGAGACGGTGTGAGCAATACTCCTCTGAACGCCCATCTGATCGGGGCGAAATCATTCGCCCTCTTCACCCGCAACCCTTCGCGCTGGACTTCGAAACCGATACCGCAGGCGCAGGCTGAGGCATTCAGAGAAAACTGTATGCGCTACGGCTACAGCCCGGCGCATATTCTTCCACATGACAGCTTTCTGATAAATCTCGGTTCGCCGGATGCCGCGAAACTCGAAAAGTCGCGTGAGGCTTTTCTTGATGAACTGCGCCGCTGCGAGCAGCTCGGACTTACCATGCTCAACTTTCATCCCGGTTCACACATGCGTGAGATGGAGACCGATGCCTGTCTCGACCTGATAGCCGACTCGCTCAACGGTCTGCTGGAAAAGACGTCGGGGGTGAAGGCTGTGATCGAGAACACCGCAGGTCAGGGAAGCAATCTCGGATATTCGTTCGAACAGATAGCCAGAATTATTGACCGTGTGGATGACAAGACGAGGATAGGAGTCTGCATAGATACCTGCCATGCCTACACGGCCGGCTATGACCTTGCCACGGCTGAGGGTTATGAGAAGACATGGGCTGAATTTGACAGTGTCATCGGCTTCGGCTATCTTTGCGGAATGCACCTCAACGATACTCAGAAGGGACTCGGATCGCACGTAGACCGTCATGCCCCGATTGCCACCGCCAATCTTGACCGCGAATTCTGGTCAAGACTGATGAACGATCCGCGCTTCGACGACATTCCTCTTATTCTGGAGACTCCTGACGAGGCTATATGGGCTGAGGAAATCAGTCTGCTTTACTCGCTTGACAACCGACAGTCAGACTGAAGCCTGCCAAGTACACTCCCACGGCAGCATCCTGCCGATCCGCTGACTGACGGATCTTGTTTATTAATGTAGAGAGATTATTTTTTGATTATATCATCATCAACTTACACTTACCTATGGTTAAAAATAAACCGGACCAAAGTTTTCTGAATCTTTGGAACCTGAGTTTCGGCTTTTTTGGCGTCCAGATCGCCTATGCCCTTCAGAGCGCCAATATTTCGCGTATATTTGCGACTCTCGGTGCCGATCCTCATTCACTGAGCTATTTCTGGATTCTGCCCCCGCTGATGGGCATTATCGTGCAGCCTCTGGTTGGCGCTGCGAGTGACCGCACCTGGAATCGTCTCGGCCGACGCCTGCCTTACCTTGTGCTCGGAGCCGCTATCGCTGTTGTGGTCATGTGTCTTCTGCCTAATGCCGGAAGTTTCGGACTGACAGTTGGCGGAGCTATGATTTTCGGCTTTATAGCCCTGATGTTTCTTGACACTTCGATCAACATGGCCATGCAGCCGTTCAAGATGCTTGTCGGCGACCAGGTCAATGAGCGTCAGAAAGGTCTGGCATATTCCATCCAGAGTTTTCTCTGCAATGCAGGCAGTCTCGTCGGTTATCTCGCGCCGATCACTCTGACAGCTATCGGCGTCAGCAATCTCGCTCCGGCGGGTCAGGTGCCGGATGCGGTGACTTATTCTTTCTACATCGGAGCCGCTGTGCTTATACTGTGTGTCATCTATAGCTTCGTCACCATCCGTGAGATGCCCCCCAAAGAATATGCCGAGTATCATGGAATCACCGAGCAGCAGAACGAAGAAAAGACCTCGATGCTGAAACTGCTGATACATGCTCCGCGCACGTTCTGGACTGTCGGTCTCGTGCAGTTTTTCTGCTGGGCGGCTTTCCTCTATATGTGGACCTATACGCCCGGTGCTATCGCCGATACCGTGTGGGGCACAACCGATACCAATTCGGAGGCTTATCAGACAGCTGGCAACTGGGTCGGTGTGCTTTTTGCCGTCCAAGCCGTTGGGTCGGTGCTTTGGGCCGTGGTCATTCCGCGCTTCAAGAGCCACAAGACAGTCTATGTGCTCAGTCTTCTTCTCGGAGCAGTCGGTTTTATCTCGACGCTTTTTGTAACTGATCAGTATGTGCTGTTCATTTCCTTCCTGCTGATCGGCTGTGCGTGGGCTGCGATGCTGGCACTTCCGTTTACAATTCTGACCAACTCTATATCAGGCAAGAACATGGGCACCTATCTTGGGCTTTTCAACGGCACTATCTGTGTGCCTCAGATCTGCGCAGCCGCTCTCGGCGGTCTGATTCTTCCGCTTCTTGGAGGCCATCAGGTTAATATGCTGGTGCTCGGCGGAGTTCTCCTGATTGCCGGCGCGCTTAGTGTCGGACTGGTCAAAGAGACTTACGCTGAAAAGGAGAATTGATTCTATCCTGACAGACAAAATAAGGTAACTATTCAGTATACTCGCCTGATAGTTACCTTATTATGCGTTTTAGGATTGTGGTTTTAGAAAATACGGCGGCTCATGGCCGTCAGAGCCAGACCACGGGTGAAGAGATATGCCAGAAAGGCTATCCAGAGCCCGTGGTTTCCTATTATAGGGAACAGGATGCGGAGCATCACGAAATAAATTGCAGTGGCGGTGGCCATTGAGAGCAGCATTTCTCTTGTGCGTGTCGCGCCGATGAAAATTCCGTCCCATGTGAATGCCGCGAATCCTACAGCCGGAATAGCTATTACCCAGCTGTAATATTCCTTGGCTGAAAGTCTTACTCCGGCATCATCGCTAAGGAGGCCCATGATGCTTTCTCCTCCCACAGCATAGACCAGGGTGAAGAGCAAGACCATTGCCACACTCCATCTGAACAGAGCTCGGACGCATTCGCGCAGCCCATTTCTGTCGCCGCCTCCGATCAGATTGCCGCACAGCGACTCTCCGGCAAAGGCAAAGCCGTCCATGAAGTATGAGAAAAGTATGAAAAACTGCATGAGCAGTGTGTTGACGGCCAGTATGACGGTGCCCTGGGTTGCACCGGTGCGCGTAAACCAGACTGTTACGGTTATCAGGCAGAGTGTGCGGAAAAATATGTCGGTATTTACTTTGAAAAATCTTTTCAGATCTCTCAGCCTGATTATCTCCCGAAGCCGTCCGGGCGCAGGGTGATATTTGACCGCCACAATGCCGAGACCCGTGAGCGCTCCGAGCCACTGGGCTGTCAGTGTGCCGGAAGCAACACCTTCGACCTTGAGTCCGAAACCGAGCACGAGCAGCAGACTGACGGCAATATTGGATATGTTGACCACGAAAGCCACCCACATCGGCGCGCGGGCGTTTTTCATTCCTAACAGCCATCCGGTGACAGTGAATGTGGCCAGCGAAGCGGGAGCTCCCCAGACGAGAATCGAGAAATAGACTGAGGCGAGATCCCTTACCCGGTCTTTGACCTCAAGAAAGTCCAGAGTGATGTCAAGAAGCGGTTTCTGAAAAAGTATAATCAGGGTTGACGCGCAGAGAGCCACTGTCAGGCCGCGGGCAAGCACCTGGGCGCAACCTTTGCTGTCGCCTCCGCCATTGGCCTGGGCTGTAAGTCCGCTTGTGCCCATCCGCAGGAAGGCGAAAAGCCAGTAGAGCATATTGAAAATTGTTCCGCCGACAGCTATTGCGGCAATATAGTCGGCACTCCCCATATGCCCGACGATCACCACGTCCATCAGGGCCAGCAGGGGCGTGGTGATGTTCGTGATGATCGACGGAATTGCGAGCGACAGAATGTCGCGGTTGATTTCTTTCATCGGAATTTAGCGGGCCCGATCAGTCTTTGAGGCGTTTCGCTTTCATCGAATCCCAGATCAGGTAGACGATGAGAAGGGCATAGACGGCAAGTCCGGCCCATTGTGTGGCGATGGCGCTGAGAGGGCTTGTGTATTCGAAACCGAGGAAGCGTGTCAGGGCGGCGAATACACCGAAGAGGGCACCGCCGGCTATGAGGCCTGACGAGATCAGGGTACCGCGGTCGCGGCGGGCATCATTGAGTGCCTTGTCGGTAGAGCGGCTTCCGACAAACCAAGCAATGGCGCCTCCGACAAGCAGCGGAGTGTTGAGCTGCAGGGGAATGAACATGCCGAGGCAGAATGCAAGGGCCGGCACACCGAGCCAGTTGAGTATCAGAGCCAGAATGGCGCCGGTCATATAGAGAATCCAGGGGGTGTCGCCGCCCATCATCAGCGGTTCGATCACCTTGGCCATTGCGTTGGCCTGGGGTGCGATGAGGGCGTTGTCGCCGGTAAAGCCATAGACTTTGTTGAGCAGGAGGATGACACCGCCTACAGTGGCTGCCGAGACAAGAGTGCCGAGGAATTTCCAGCTTTCCTGCTTGCGGGGGGTGGAGCCGAGCCAGTAGCCCACCTTGAGGTCGGTGACAAATCCGCCGGCCATCGATAGGGCTGTGCAGACTACGCCGCCGATCACCATCGAGGCCACGATGCCTGACGATCCGCTAAGGCCGATGGCCACAAAGATGGCCGATGCCACAATCAAGGTCATCAGTGTCATGCCTGATACGGGGTTGGAGCCTACAATGGCGATTGCGTTGGCTGCCACGGTCGTAAAGAGGAATGCGATAGCTGTGACCACCAGCCAGGCCACAAGAGCCTGCCAGAAGGTATGGATCACACCGATCCAGAAGAATATCAGCACGGCTGCCAGCGCGAGTGCGATGAAAAACACGATGTGTTTCATCGAAATATCTGTCTGCCAGCGCACGGTTTTGCCTTCAGAAGTATTGCCGCGGAGTTCGCGTGAGGCGAGACCTACAGCACCGCGGATGATAGACCATGATTTCACTATGCCGATGATGCCTGCCATAGCGATGCCGCCGATGCCGATCATGCGGGCGTGGTCAGAGAATATGGCTTCGGGGCTCATGGCTGCGATTTCAGCTGATCCGTAGGTGCCGAGCAGCGGAATCAGAATCCACCATACAAAGATCGAACCGGCGCAGATGATGAAGGCATAGTTCAGACCTATTATATAGCCAAGACCGAGCACTGCGGCTCCGGTGTTGCAGCTGAGCACGAGTTTGGTCTTCTCGGCCAGAGTCTGGCCCCATTCGGTGACATGAGTGTTGAGTACTCCGGCCCACCATCCGAAAGTTTCTACAACATAGTCATAGATACCGCCGATGAGCGAGGCAAGCACGAGGGTGCGGGCCTGTCCGCTGTTGCCGGCGGAGCTTTTGCCGAGGCCGCTTGCAAGCACCTGGGTGGTCGCGGTAGCTTCAGGGAAAGGATATTTCCCGTGCATGTCTTTTACGAAGTATTTGCGGAACGGGATGAAGAAGAGTATGCCGAGTATGCCGCCTAAGAGCGAGCTGAGAAATATCTGCAGGAAGTTGACGGTGATCTCAGGATACTTGGCCTGGAGAATGTAGAGTGCGGGCAGGGTGAAGATGGCACCTGCTACAATTACTCCCGAACATGCTCCGATGCTTTGGATGATGACGTTCTGGCCCAGCGGATTCTCTTTTTTCAGAGCGCCTGAAAGGCCGACTGCGATGATGGCGATGGGAATGGCGGCTTCGAATACCTGTCCGACCTTAAGGCCGAGGTAGGCGGCTGCCGCGCTGAATATCACGGCAAGCAGCAGTCCCATGCCGACAGAGTAGGGCGTCACTTCGGGGTAGTCACGGGCCGGGTGCATGATGGGGCGGTAGCCTTCATCCTCGGCGAGTTCGCGGAACGCGTTTTCGGGGAGTTCCACAGGATCTGCGTCCTGATAGACTTCCTTAGGGGTTTCTGTTGGTTTCATCTTGGTTTTTCAGGTGATTAGGTTTCTGAAAAATAGGAGTGGGGGAAGGGGCGGCAGTTATAGCGCGAGGCCATTATCTCGCCATATGCGCCGGCAGAACGGAGTGCGAGCAGATCGCCTCGCTTTACTTCAGGCAGGGTTTCGCTCTCGCCGAAACGGTCAGAGGATTCGCAGATCGGTCCTACCACGTCGTAGTGGTGGAGTTCGCCGTTGGGGTTCGAGATGTTTTCGATCTTGTGGTGTGCGCTGTAGAGGGCCGGACGGATGAGGTCGCTCATTCCGGCATCGACTATGGCGAAGCGCTTGCTTGTGCCTTCCTTGATGTAGAGCACACGGGTGATCAGCGATCCACATTGTGCCACCACCGAGCGGCCGAGTTCGAAATGGAGTTCCTGGTCCGGGCGCAGGCGCAGATGGTTGTGGAAGGTGGTGAAGTAGGCTTCAAAGTCGGGGATCGGGTGGCGTTCGGGATGTGCGTAATCTATGCCGAGTCCTCCTCCTACGTTGATGAGGCTGAATTTCACACCTTTCTGCTCATATTCGTCCTGCAGGCGGTTGATGGTCTCGCAGAGCATCACGAAAGGTTCTATCTCTGTGATCTGCGATCCGATGTGGAAATGCAGGCCTTTGAGTTCGATGGCGGGGAGGCTTTTGGCGAGGCCGATAATCGAGTCGAGATGTTCAAGATTGATGCCGAACTTGTTTTCGGCCAGGCCTGTTGTGATGTAGGCATGGGTGTGGGCATCGATATTGGGGTTGACTCGGATTGCCACACGTGCGGTCTTGCCCATCTCGGCCGCGATTTCGCTGATGACTCTCAGCTCCGGTTCTGACTCTACGTTGAAGCATTCGATGTCTGCTTCAAGAGCCGAGCGGATTTCAGGGTCGCTTTTGCCTACGCCGGCAAACACGATGCGGTCGCCGCGGAATCCGGCTTCGATCGCTGCTTCGATTTCCCAGCCGCTGACGCAGTCCACTCCGAATCCGGCAGCCTGGATGGTGCGCAGAATGCCGGGGTTAGCGTTGGCCTTGATGGCGTAGTGGACTTTGAAGCGGGGATCACGAGCGGTGCGGCGGATCTCCTTTACGGTGCGTTCAAGCAGACGCAGGTCGTAGAAATAGAACGGTGTTTTGAGGCTTGAAAATTCCTCTATGGGGAAACGTGTCATTTTTTTCTGTCTGATCTCTTTAATTAGGTGTGCGGTCTTTAGCTGAAAAGTTTTTCGCTGAGGCGTTTGAGAGCCTCGATTTTGTCGCAGCTGCGGACGAGGAACGAGATGTTGTAGTTTGATCCGCCATAGGAGATCATGCGCACGGGGATGTCGGCGAGAGCTTCCATCGCTTTTGCCTCATAGCCGGTGTTGGTCCACTCCATGTTGCCTACCACGCAGATGATGACCATGTCCTTGTCAACGGTCACGGTGCCGAACTTCTTGAGCTCGTCAATGATTTCCGGCAGGAAGCGTTCGGAGTCGATTGTCAGTGAGACACCTACTTCTGAAGTGGCGATCATGTCAATCGGGGTGCGGTATTTTTCGAATGTCTCGAACACGCGTGTCAGATAGCCGTAGGCCAGAAGCATTCGGGAGCTTTTGATCTTGATGGCGACCACATTGTCTTTGGCTGCGACGGCTTTGATTGACGGTTCGGTTATGTTATTGTAGATCAGAGTGCCGTGAGCTTCCGGTTCAAGTGTGTTGAGCAGGCGCACAGGTATGTTGTTGACCTTGGCGGGGAGCACACAGGTGGGGTGGAGGATCTTGGCGCCGAAGTAGGCCAGCTCGGATGCTTCTTCGTAGTGGAGCTCGTTGACGGGCTTGGTGCCTTCCACGAAGCGCGGGTCGTTGTTGTGCATACCATCGATGTCGGTCCAGATTTCGATCTCGTCAGCTTCGATGGCTGCGCCGATGAGCGATGCGGTGTAGTCCGAGCCGCCACGCTGCAGGTTGTCGATCTCTCCGGTCGAGTTGCGGCAGATGAATCCCTGGGTCACAAAAATGTCGGCGTCGACATATTTGTCAAGCAGCGGCTGGAGATGCAGGGCTATGTGCTGCATGTCGGGCTCTCCGTTCTGGCCTGTCTTCATGAAGTCGAGGGCGGGGAGGGCTTCGGCGTAGAGACCGCGCTCGTTGAGCAGGATGGTCATCATGGCCACGCTCATGATCTCGCCCTGGGCAAGGATGATTTTTTCTTCAGTCGGGCCGAAAGTCTCGCGCTGGGTGAACGAGCGGATGTAGTTGAAGCAGGCCTTTATCTCTTTGAGCGCTTTTTCGCGGCTCTCATGGCGGTCATAGAGAGAGGCGATTGTCTTGAGATACTTCGATTCGAGGAGGTTGATCGTTTCCTTGGCTCCGTTGGTATTTTTTTTGTAGAGATAGTCTGAAATCTCAACCAAGGAGTTGGTTGTGCCTGACATGGCTGAAAGAACGATGATGTTTTTACCTCTTGCGCTGACGAGGTCTGCTACGTGGCGGATTCTTTCGGCTGATCCTACAGAAGTTCCTCCAAACTTTAAGACTTTCATATTTTAAATGTTATGTATGTGATAATTCGATAGGAGTATTTGGCGCAAATTTACAAAAAAAAATTCACATCAAAGCATTGTGAAACCAAAACGGCTGTCTGTATGGCTACATTGCTGTAAATTCGGGTTTTCGGCAAGCAAAACGATCCGTTTCAGGCAGTCTCCGCTCACTTCATGCGTTTGAGAAGCGGGTAGGCGGCTACGATTCCAAGTTCGCCGGCCCGGCTGAGATCGGGGAGGGCGGAGCTTTTGTCGCCGAGCGACAGATAGACGAATCCGCGGTCATAATAGGCTTCGCCGAAGTCGGGTTTCAGTTTTATGGCACGGGTGAGGGCTTCGATGGCTTCGACGTAGCTGCCGCATTCTGCCAGCATTACACCTTTATTATAATAGGCTACGGGCATGAACGGTGAGTGGCGCAGGGTTTCGTCAAGGTCGGCTATGGCTTCCATGATGCCGTCGCGCGGCAGTGCTTTGCCCGGCTCGGCTGTGGCCTTGACTGTCTCATATCTTGCCTGGGCGCGCAGCAGATAGGCGAGTGCAAAGTCGGGTGTGAGTCTGACGGCTTCGTTGAGATCGGCTATGGCGCGGTCATAGTCTTTGAGAGCCATGAGGTCCATAGCGCGTCCGAAGTAGTCGATGGCGCGGGGGGCATGCCCGGCCATGTAGGAGTTGTAGTAGCTGATCGACTGGCGGTGCGGGCCTTCAAGTTCATACATTGGCAACTGGGCCGGGTGGCCGGCAACCTGCATGACGAAGCGCAGTAGTCCCAGAGAGTTGATTTCATCGACTTCGCGTATGTATTCGCTGCTTGGGTTGATCTCGTTGGGTGAGGTGTAGTAGGTCAGCATGAACGGCGGTTCAAGTTCTACGGACATGTCTTTGTCCTGGACTTTCCCGCGAATGTCGGCTGTCGAGTAGTCTTTCTCTGCTGAATAGTTGCTGCGCACGGTGGTGAGCGATGAGAATCTGCGCTTCACCTGCTCCTGTGTTTCCGTTATGGTCTCGCTTTTCGGCTGAGAGGTGCCTTCGGTTGTTGCAGAGGCTTTGTCGCCGGTTGTCGCGGCGTCGGATTTGCCGTGTGTCGCGGAACCGGAATATGCTGATCCGCTGAATTGTTTGTCGGGTGTCAGCTGGACGGTGGTCTTGGCCAGAGCCATTGATTTGTCGTAGTCTTTCTGGGCCGAGCGGCTGTCGCCTTTGCGGCGTTTGATGTCGTAGCGCAGAAAGTAGGCTCCGGCAAAGTCCGGGAAGGCTTCGATCACTTTGTCGAGATCGGCCAGCGCGGCTTCGAACGATCCGATTTCTGCAAGGAGTATGGCGCGGTTGTAGAGCGTCTTGTAGTCCTCGCAGTCGAGGTCGAGCACACGTGAAAAGTCGTCGATGGCCCGGTTGGTGTCATGGACTTCGGCGCGGAGGAGGCCGCGGTTGAATATGGCTGCGGTGTTGTCGGGTTCGAGCCCGATTGCACGGTCGTAGTCCTCGAAGGCTCCGTGTATGTCATCGTTCATATAGCGCAGATATGCGCGGTTGATATAGAATCCGGCGGCTTCCGGACGCAGTTTCACGGCTTTGTCCATGTCGGCAAGGGCACTTTTGAAGTCTTTGCCTGAATGGATTGCTATATCGGCCCGCAGCAGGTAGGCGTTGACGGCATTGGAGTTTAGCGAGAGTGCATGGTCTATGTCGGCTTTTGCTCCGATTGTGTCTTTCATCTCCAGACGCAGGCGTGCCCGGCCCAGATAGCCTTCTTCGAATTTCGGGAAGCGTCTGATGAGATGGCTGAACGTGGTTTTCGCTCCGACTGTGTCGCGGTTTTCGTGTTGGGCTATGGCTTTGTTGAAGATTATGCTGCTGTTTTCGGGCTGCATTTCAAGCGCTCGGTCGTAGTCGGCTATGGCTTCGGCGTTTTTGCCTTGGTTTTGCCGTGCCACACCTCTGACTTCGTAGGCTTCGGTGATGAACGGGTTGCGTTCAAGTGCGAGTGTGGCGTCTTCTTCAGCTCCGCGGAAGTCGTCGAGGTTGAGTTTGGCTACTGCACGGTAGAAATATGGCTTGGCCTGAGAGGGGTTGACGCTTATGACCTGGTTGAAATATTGGATCGAAAGTACGTAGTCTTCAAAGTAGTGGGTATTGGCGCCGATCCGCAACACCTGTTCGGTGTTGATCTGTCCGCTGACGTGTGTCGTGCCTGAGATGAGCACAATGAGCAGCAGCAGCAGGCGCCGTAGCATATGTATTTTATATGTGGTAATGATCATCTTGCAGGGTTATGACTTGCAAAAGTAATGTTTTCGCAGAAAACACGGTCATGATTTAAGGATTTTTCATATTTTTGCGGCCATGAAACAATCCGGATTTCTTAGATTTCTTATTCTTCTTATTTTTTCATCTCTGAATATCATGCAGTTGCACTCACAATCGACCCCGTCGCCGCTGACGCTCGAACAGAAGCTTAAGGATCATGGACTCGTTGATGTGGCGGGTCTTGATTCAACCATATGTGTAAGTCTGATGTATGCGAGAGAGGATAATTTCACTGGCGTGTTGCTCTACACCGATGGCCTTGAGCGGGCCTATCTGCAGCCGGAGGCAGCTGCGGCGGTGGTTCGTGCACAGGCTGAGCTTGGCAGGATCAGTCCTGGCCATCGGCTGCTGATCAAGGATGCCGCCCGTCCGATGAGTGTCCAGCGCAGGATGTTTCGGGCTGTAAGCGGTACGCCTAAGGCAAATTATGTGGCCAATCCGGCCAGAGGCGGCGGTCTGCATAATTACGGACTGGCGGTTGATATCACTATTGTCGATCAGGAAGGCCGTGAGCTCCCTATGGGAACTCCGGTTGACCATCTTGGTCCGGAGGCGAATATAGATGCCGAGGAGGCGCTGGTAAAGCGTGGTGTAATCAGTGAAACCGAGCGGCAGAACCGTCTGCTCCTGCGCCGGGTCATGACCTCGGCCGGATTTCATACCATCCGCACCGAATGGTGGCATTTCGACCTTGTCAATAAGGCCAAAGCCCGCGCGTCGTTCAGAAGGCTTGATTTCTGACCCCTTGCTTTCAGCGCTGGGAAAAACTTCTCAACTCGGAAAAATTTAGTAACTTTGCACCCGCAAAATCATAAAAAACAATAAACCCATGTCTCTTACCGACGAAATAGCCCGCAGACGCACGTTCGCAATCATTTCACACCCTGACGCAGGTAAAACAACTCTCACTGAAAAACTTCTGCTTTTCGGTGGCGCGATCCATGTGGCAGGTGCCGTAAAGTCAAACAAAATCAAAAAGACTGCGACTTCCGACTGGATGGAAATCGAAAAGCAGCGCGGTATCTCTGTGGCCACCTCGGTTATGGGTTTCAACTACGGTGATTATAAGATCAATATCCTTGACACCCCCGGCCACCAGGATTTCGCGGAAGACACTTACCGCACACTGACGGCTGTAGACAGTGTGATCATCGTGGTCGACGTGGCTAAGGGTGTCGAACAGCAGACCCGTAAGCTCATGGAGGTCTGCCGTATGCGTAACACTCCGGTGATTATCTTTGTCAACAAGCTCGACCGCGAGGGCCGCGATCCGTTTGATATTCTCGACGAACTTGAAAGCGAGCTGAAGATCAGCGTGCGCCCGCTGTCATGGCCTATAAATATAGGTGCGAAGTTCAAGGGAGTCTACAATATTTTTGAGCATTCTCTGGATCTCTTTACCCCCGATAAGCAGCGTGTCAGCGAGCGTGTCGAGATTGATTCCGTCACAGATCCGCGTGTCGATGAAGCGGTGGGTGAGACCGATGCCGCAAAGCTTCGTGAAGACCTGGAACTTATAGAGGGCGTCTATCCCGAATTCGATACCGAAGCCTATCTCGAAGGCAAGGTGGCTCCTGTGTTCTTTGGCTCGGCGCTCAATACTTTCGGTGTAAAGGAACTTCTTGACTGTTTCGTAAAAATCGCTCCTTCTCCCCGTCCGGTCAATGCCGAAGAACGCGCCATCAATCCTGACGAAGAGGGTTTTTCGGGTTTTGTGTTCAAGATTCATGCCAACATGGACCCGAACCACCGTTCCTGCATAGCTTTTGTTAAAGTGTGCTCAGGAAAATTCGAGCGCAATGCTCCCTACAAGCATGTGAGATCAGGCAAAACCATGAAATTTGCCGCCCCGACGGCCTTCATGGCGCAGAAAAAGAATATTGTCGACGAGGCATATCCCGGCGATATCGTCGGCATCCCCGATACCGGCAATTTCAAGATCGGCGACACTCTGACATCCGGAGAGACTCTGCATTTCAAGGGTCTTCCGAGTTTCTCGCCTGAAATGTTCAAATATATAGAGAATTCCGACCCGATGAAGGCCAAGCAGCTTGACAAGGGCATACAGCAGCTGATGGACGAAGGTGTCGCACAGTTGTTTGTCAACCAGTTTAACGGCCGTAAGATCATCGGTACTGTCGGACAGCTCCAGTTTGAAGTAATACAGTATCGCCTGCTCCACGAATATGGCGCGCAGTGTCGCTGGGAGTCCATCTCGCTCTACAAGGCCTGCTGGATCGAGAGCGATGATGCCGAAGCGCTTGCAGCCTTCAAAAAACGCAAGCACCAGTTCATGGCTGTTGACAAAGAGGGACGCGACGTATTCCTCGCCGACTCCGGCTATGTGCTCCAGATGGCCCAGAATGACTTCCCCAAAATCCGTTTCCACTTCTCCTCGGAATTCTAAGACGAGGAAGAAACTGCGGACGGGCGACAATTGCTGTAAGGTATTATCAGGGCATTGAATGTGGATGATTATGACATTCAATGCCCTGATTGTTAAAGCCTAAGCAGTGTAGTGGGGCGGGTGGCCGTGAAAATAAAATAAAAAAGTTACTGCAAAATTTGGATAGTTCGAAGAAAATGTCTACCTTTGCAACGCTTTAGAGAAAGTGAGACACTTTTAACCAAGTGTAAAAACAATTCAACAAGCACTTGGAGAGATGGGTGAGTGGCTGAAACCACCAGTTTGCTAAACTGACGTAGGAGCAATCCTACCACGAGTTCGAATCTCGTTCTCTCCGCAAAAGAGCTGCAAATCTATGATTTGCAGCTCTTTTGGCGTTTAGGTGGATTGGTGGTCTTTTGAAGGTGTGTGCTGCGTGTGCTGAGGCTGGATGAAAATCTACTATTAGATGCAAAGTATATAGAAGAAATCTTATCTCCATCTTTTTTACAGTCCATTCCGACCCGCGCTGCAAGTAATATCATAAACTTAATCTTGAACTGGATTATTTTACAACATTGACAAGATTTTCAGGGTTAGAGATAAAGTATCTTGTAATATCTTCATCTTCGCATTTTGCTTCGTGTCTAATGTAGCGATTATCGTTGCGTAAGATTGTGAAGTCTTCCCGTCCGCCTTTTACCGCTCCCACTGGATGTCGGTGTCTATATGCAAAAAATATACTTGATGGGATGAGGAATATCCCTTTTGCATCGGCAGCAAGAACTATGTAGGCGATTCTCTCACTCTTTATTACTTCCGGATCTATGCTATACCACCACGTCTTGTGTTTATATCCGAAATCTTTAGACCCCCTGAAATAAAGATTTCCCATTGAAGAAGAATAGATTGGTCTCCTTCCAGGGCATTTTACTATATTCTTGAACTCTGGTGGAAGAATATTGATGGATTGCTCTATAGAAAGGTAGTTCATGATTTTAGTAGTGAGTGTATTAATTAGTGTTAAAGAATTTAGATTCGGTTTATTCAATATGATTCAGAGTGGTAGAATTGGGTTGAAATTGCAAAATCAAGGCGTTCAGAACACAGTTCCGGGGAGTCGGCGACATCAAATTCTTTATGTTCAGACTGGCCACTCTATACTCTTGACATTCCCTCCGCCCACCGGAAAAATCCGCTGACCCGGCGTGTCCCGTTTTTGTCCCGGCTGTTTAAAGGAAAACAGGTTTAACTCATTGAGCTAAACCTGTTTCCTCTTGCTTTTGTCGGGGTGACTAGAAAGAAAAACCTCGCATAGTAACATCTTAGAGCCTGCAATTAGGTGATTTATACGTTACTTTTTTACTTGGTTTGTTCTGTTTTTGTTCCGATTTTAAGGCCGGAGGCGGCTAGTAGAACCTGTATCAAACGCTCCTTTTCCGCAAGTAGGTCAAGGAGCGTTTTCTGTTCTGCCCCGATGGTAACTGTCGCAGGCCCGAGAACGGTCTGCGCATATATATCTGAGCAACTTTTGTTGCTTGACAACGGCACATCGAAGGCGACTGCCGGATTTATCCCGGTTGCCAAGCACAATTTCTCCCACAGCTCACAATCCATTGTCTCTTTGTTAAAGAGTGTTGACAGATAGTTAGAGGTGATTCCCGCGGCGGCTGATACGTCACGCTTCTTTAAGTTGTTGGTTTCTATGTGCTTTTTGAGCAGTTGTCCGAGATGTTTCATATTCTGCAAATGTTAAAGATAATTAAACTAAATGCGAATGCAGTTCACAAATAGTTTAAGTTTTGATTTTTCTTTGTTACTTTGCTGTCGTAAAAATACGACAATAATTTAACTTTTCCAAGAATATGACCGCAAATGAAGCTCTCGACGCTTACCTCCGCTCGCTCAATCCAAAGGAACGAGCCGCTAAGTCGCGTGATATTCGCTCGTTATGTCAGAAATCCCGGAGCGTTCTCTATGACTGGCGAAAAGGCCGGAGCCAAATTGAGGTCGTTTGGCGGGACAAAATTACGGAAGCAGTCGGCGAAAACATTTTTGAAAATATCACAAATTGATTAAATTGACATGGATAGGTCATTAACAAATACAGAATTTTTCGCCTACGAGGGTGAGGTGTGGTATCGGCGCCCCGATACCTCTATCGACAAGCTGCGTGAGTCGGATTCAGAAATCCTCGACGAGCTGATTGATCACATCTCTACTTTCTACCCAAAGGCTTATGAGGCGCTTTGTGCAGAATATAAAGGGTGCGCTCTGAACCGGTCTTATTACCGATACAGACTCGCCTGTCGTTTTATCCGCTGCAACTTTGCGCAGCTCGACAATATCCCGGATTTCTCTGACACCTGCCGCTGCTCGTTTGAGTTTGTTCCATGCCCTCTCCGGGGCGAGTGTCGCCATGAGAGAGTGATATGTCGCCCAGAGTTCGACCACAAACTCTCGGCGGCAGAAATTCCTGTGCTACGATTATGGTTCAACGGACTTTCTATTGATGATATCGCAGTCCGCTTGTGCCTCTCTCCACATACAATCCACAATCACATTCGTCATGCGTATCAACGTCTCAACATTCACTCCAGGGCTGAATTTGTCCGCTATGCCTCTCAAAACAACCTGTTCTCATGAATCCCGATACTCATAAATACAGTAAATGGGAGGTGCAGCGTGTCAAAGACCTCGATATTCGACAATTCATTCCGGGGTGCAACCTCCATAAAGTCTCGCAGGATGTAGAGTGTCCGTTTTGCGGAAAGATGAAATTCAACGTCAGCCGCAAAAAGGGCTTTAACAGCGCAAAGTGCTGGGTCTGCGGCGAAGGGTTCTCCGGCCCCATTGCCGCCGTGGCTCACTATTCAGGCATAAACCTTGACACCGATTTCCTCCATGCACTCGAAGAAACCGCCCGACAGGGTGGTATCGTCATCACTCCGCAAGAGCGACAGCGCGAGCAGTCTATCGAGGCCGCTGTCAAGTCGAATAAATCATCGTTTCTCCGACAGCAGCTCGAAGCGTCAGGCCTCTCCGAGGCTGACGTTATGGCCTCGATTGTCGAGGGGGGACAAGAACTGTTCCGCTCTCCATTCCGCAAGGGCAAGGTAAACGAGTCTTTCATCCCGGACGAGACCGGAGATGAAATGCTGATTTATTATTATGATCTGACGGGGCGCCCTATGATGTTTACTCCTAAGGGAGCTGCAAAGCCTCGCCAATACGTGCGTGTACGCTGGTCTAACCCTGCTTTACATCGTAGTTCTGACGGCAAGGAGATGAAATACCAGACTCCGGCCGGAGCTTCTTGTAGAGTTTATATCCCAGAGAAGATCCGCCGTCTGTATAAGAGCAAAACCCATATTGACACTCTATTTCTTCAGGAAGGCGAGAAAAAGGCGGAAAAGGCATGCAAACACGGCATGTTATCAATCGGCATACAGGGAATTAATAACTTCGGTTCTCAACAGGAAGGTCTTCTGCAAGACATTCAAGATATCGCCAAAGTATGCTCGATTGCTAATATAGTGCTTGTCATGGATGCGGACTGGAACGATCTACATCGAGAAATCATCGTCGGCGATCGCGCTGATAAACGTCCTAATTCATTCTCAAAAGCTGTCATAAAGTATAGGCAGTATATGAAAACCTTTAACACCATCGGTTTGTCTGTAAATATCTGGTGGGGACATGTAAATGAGAATGAGCATGGAGACAAAGGAGTCGATGACCTCCTTTGTGGATCTCTGCTTGGGCGAGAGTCTGAACTGATGGACGATATAGAGCGCACTATGAACTCTCATGATGGTCATGGAACATGGCTCAATATCCATAAAATCACAGAGGAATCAGATACTAAAATTCGTGATTTCTGGTCTTTGAATGATGTTCAGACGTTCTATGAAATTCATAAAGACCGTTTGACCGGGATTGATACTTTCAAGATTGGCAATATCAGGTATAAGGCCGAAAATGGTACTCTCGTGCCTATGAGCCGATATTCCTCGGCTACGGATATATATTCGATTACGCAAACATCAAAAGGCGAAGACAAGGTCGAATTTAACGATGTCGAAGCTTTCCGTTTCCTTGCGGCCAGTGGTTTTCATCGTTTGCGTAACAGTGACGAGGCCGCTACAGGTTATGAGTTTATCCGTATTGATGATGGCATTATTGATCGTGTCGCACCATATGAGGTTCGTGATTTTATCCGAGATTACATCAATGCGAATTGTAAGACTGATATTGTTTTGCAATTCTTTGCCAAGCGGCTTGCTACAATCATGGCCGACAAACAGCTCGAAAACCTCGCTATCATATCCGATGATTTTAATAATTTCACATCTGGAGTTCAAAGAACGTATTATAATAATGGCCAGGTTGAGATTACCGCTAACGCTATTACGCCAAACAAGCCTATCAGTCAGGTATGGCGCAGCCGGATAGTCCCACGGCATTTTCGACGAGTACCTATAATCAAGAATATACAAAAAGTCGGTGATAATTTTTATATTGAATATACGCCGGAGGCTGCAAAGTGTGAGTTTCTTTCCTTCCTCATAAACACTTCCAATAATTTTTTTGCCCATGACGCTGAACGTGATCTATCCGAAGCTGAAATGTTTGAATGGATTCATCACATCGTCAATAAAATCACGACGCTCGGATTTTTGCTCTGTGATTATAAATACGCCTCCGAGCGTAAAGCCGTAATTATACAGGATCATCTAATGTCGGAGGTTGGCCAAAGTCATGGAGGTGCCGGCAAGTCTATAGTAGGGAATGCTATCGGCCATGTTGTCTCACAATTTTTTATTGACGGCAAGCAGATGAAACGCGATGATGAGTTCCTCCTTTCCGGAGTTACTAAAGCGACACGAAATATCTTTATCGATGACGTGAAGACGAATTTTGCCTTTGAGAACCTTTTTGCGATGGTCACCGGTCCGATGTATGTCAATCCCAAAGGCAAGGACAGATATTGTATCCCGCTTGAGGACTCTCCAAAAATACTGATTACTACCAACCATGCGATCAACAAAGCCAATGAAAACGCCACAAAACGCCGTATCATCTACATGGAGTTCTCGACATGGTATAATCCCGATCATACTCTCGTCGATGATTTTCATCACATGTTCTTCGATGATTGGGACGAAGAGCAGTGGAACCTCTTTGACAATCTTATGGCCGAGTGCGTCATGTACTATTTTCGGTCATTCGAGAACTGTTGGGCGCGAGAGGGTGCCGGAGCTGTGCCGCCGCCTATGAAGAATATTGAGTTGCGAACTCTTAGGCAGGAAATGTCTGAAGTCCTGTATCAGTGGGCCGAGGAATATTTCGATCCGTCTGGCTCTCATCTTAACGATAGAATCAAACGTGCTGACCTTGTGGCGTCTTTCTTTGAGTATGCCGGCGGCCCTGCCGGGCATGGCGTTACTCGAACAAATTTCAAAGGGAAAATTCAAGCCTACTGCAAGTTCAAAGGTTATGATTTCAATATCGACCGTCCTAACGCCGAAAAGCTCTATTACTCCGATTGGAAACCGCTGCATCCTGACGAGTCTTTTATTGGCTCAGATGACAAATCCGGTGGGGCCGAATATTTTAAAGTATTCTCGCCGGCAAAAGAAAAAGAACTCAAACCATTCTAATTTACTTCTTATATGGATAACAAAGAAATAGCAATTTCTGTGGTCAGTAGAGCCACAGGAGTGGCGAAATCGACAATTCTTTCCCGGACGCGGGAATGGCCTGCAGTTGAAGCTCGGCAGCTCATAATCCTTCTGCTTTCCCGCGATGGAGCCACAGACGAGGTTATCTCATGGACTCTGAATCGTGGTAGATGTGCCATTCTCAAATCGAGGCATAACGCCAATGACGCTCTCCGGCTTTCCAGGTTGTTCCGAGAAAAATTCGATAAAGTCTCTAAAATGTATGAATGTCAAAAATCGTTACGAGTATCTTAAGATCGACTACCTCGAAGATGCCGAACCGATCAAGCCCCAGTCAACCTGGTGTGTCACCGCAGGCCGAAATGAAACCGTCACTATCTTCTCTTCGCCTCTGCCTGACGGTTCTTGGGTATATGGCTATCTCGTTCACTGGGCCAACGGACGTATATCTGTGCGACAGCCTATCGCTGCTCTCGGTCGCTTCCGTTCTCAACGCGAAGCCAAATTATATGCAATCGGCTTCATGCTTCTATATCTCGATTATTTCCTCGAAGAAACACGAGCTGACATCCGCAATGGCGAGGCGTCGCTCCTACAAGCTGAACTATTCTAATTTTTTCAAATATGGTTTACAAACTTCCCATTCTACTTGTCCTCGCTCTGGTTGGCTGCTCTCAGCCTAACAACGAACTTTCAGGCTCATCGGCTCAGTCTCATGCAGCCGTAGCCTCTGTGTCAATCCCTGCCGGGTTCTCCGTCATTGAGCAGCACCCCGACGGATATTTCATTCGTCTTGCTTCCGCGGAACGTGCCTCTGCCGCCACGATCCGCTCTATCGCCGACTCATTCAACGGCAAATTTGACCGGGTCGACCTCTGCCTCAACGTCGCCCATGAGCGCGGCGATGAATACGCCTCGATCATCGGCTTTCAGGTGTTCGACCACGAAAACGACAACATCTACTCACTAAATTCTATATCGAAATGAATACCGCAGACCCCACACTCGCCGCTCGCTTCTTCTTCCGGAACTGCGCCGTGTCACTCCTCTTGCCCGGCGAAATGCGCATATCGCGCACCCTTATTCCTGGGCCGAATGACGTTGTCCTCGACCGTGAATTCACTCCGGCTAGTTCTCCTGCCGAATTCATTGGCGACCAATCAGACTTCTACAGATTCCTTGACGCTACAAGCTCGACAAATGGCTCTCTGGTTAAGAAGCTGGCGGCTATCGGTTACATGCTCTGCAATAAATTACCCAAGCACAACCCTACACGCCTTCGCTCATTTATATGTGTAAATGAACATGAAAAGACTATGGGAAACGGCAAATCTCTTTTTTGTAATGCTATTGCTCAGTACTGTAATACAACTAAGCTTGATTATAGGTTCCACGATGTGTTTTGGTTATCAGACGTAACCAATCAGACACAACTTCTGATTGTTGACGACTTGAATATAAGGACGACACTTAAACATCTATACAGTCTTTGTACTGATGATTGGACCATAAATCGCAAGTGTTTAGAGCCCTTGATAATTCCTTTCGAAAGGAGCCCTCACATGCTGCTTGTCTCCAATCTGTCTATTGCTGATATCCGCAGAGATGGTGGCTTCCGTCGACGTTTCAGCCTTCTGGACTTCTCTTCGTTTTTCAGCGAATCCAATACCGTAAGAGACTATCTTGGCCACTACATGTTCTCCGATTGGAATCCCGCCCAGTGGTGCATGTTCGATAACTTTATGTTCTACTGTGCACTCGAATATCTCCGCGATTATAACCGCGGCAAAGATGTTTTTGCCTTCTACGCATGATCCCGAACCCTACAAAGGCCGTGCTGCTGCGCTCCCTGACAATCGGCAGCCTCCACATACAGAAAGGCGTTGAAGTCGATTTGTTCTCAATTGGTGAAACCGGCGCTTTTATCTCCGTCGACCGCAACTCTTTCTGTGTCCCGCAACACTTTATAACTATCATACCTCCCGACTCTCCACGAGTCCATAAACGTAAGAAGAAACAAACTAAACGTAATAAATAATAGATAAATCAAAAAAACTATGTGTTCCAATCCCTTCCACTACCACTCGCCGTTCTTTCGCTCTGACCGCAAGAACCGTCTCCATGACATGGCCGAAGATGTTGCCTTTGAAGACGTCTCTGAACAGGCAAATGAACCAACTATCGACGAAAAGGCACGTGCAGCTCAAATCGCAGCCGCAGTCCTGAAAGAAACCGAAGACATCATGCGCAAAAGCCCGATGTCAGGCCTCCTCTTCGCTACACTATTCGTCTCCGGAGCTAAGTGGGCCGATGACAACCCTGCCGCCAAATTCAGCTCAAAAGCAGAAAGGATGTCGGCAATGAGTAAAGAGGTCGAAGAAATGCAGCGCAAGGCAGAGCCTTCCTCTCGCATCGATTTGATGTTCTCCGTAGTTCTTTTCTCAGTATTCTCGAAGGGTGCATTCTGGGCCGACGAAAACCCCGCGCCACTCAAGTAATCATGATCCGGACAAAGCACTATCACAAATCATATATCTCGGCATACGCCTCAGCCCTGGCACTCGCTTCAATGCCGCCAGAGCTGAAGGCCGTAGCCGCGGCTTTCGATGAGTTCCGCGAGGTGGCCGCAAAAGCCGCTCTCTCGTTCGATAAGGTTCGGCTCGCTCCGCCTCCTATGACTACCTCGCCAGTCCTATCCTTAAAAGCTAATTTAGCCAAACTTTCGAGAGACCTTTGCGGCCAGATTCAGCCTGCTTGCGACTGTTGCTGTCACTATCAAGCCCACCCGCCCCGATGTCAGCTCTCCAAGCGTTCCATCTCCCCTAAACAATTCTCCTGTAAGAAATACTCATCAAAATTCAATACAAGAATATGCCACAACAGCTAATCTCCAAAATCAACGGCGTCGACATCGTAACCGTTGACCGTGACGGAGAAATCTTCGTACCTATCAAACCAATCTGCGAGGCAATCGGCATTGACGCAAAAGCTCAACGTGCCAAACTCCAGGAAGACGAATTTTTCGCTTCAACTGGGGCGATTATCACCTCAGTTGCCGCCGATGAAAAGGAGCGCGAGATGTACTGCATTCGTCTCCGCGATGTCTACGGTTGGCTCGCCACCATCAACCCCGGAAAGGTCGCCCCGGAAGCTCGTGAGGCGGTCACTCGCTACCGTCGCGAGTGCTATGACGTGCTTTATGAGCATTTCACCGGCTCAATGCGGCGCACCATCGAGACCAACAACGCCGAAATTGAACTGCTGCAACAGATCAATTCGGCTATCTCTGACGAGAAGGAGGCTAAAGGCCGACGCAAGAAAGCCGAGGAAACCCTCGGCAAGCTCCGGGCAGAGCGGCTCAACCCGCAACCCTGCCTGTTCTGAAAAAAATATGACATTTATGTAATATTTTCGTCTTGAAACTTTGTTATATTACAAAAATGTCATACCTTTGTAGTGCAAAACTAAACAAGCTCTTTGACATGAAATGGAAAGAACTCATTAAGATTGCCGAGGCTCACGGTTACAGACTTGTAAAGCACGGCAAAAAACATGACCGCTACTACAACGCCGAAACCGGCGATGAAATCTTAGTAGAGCGGCACGGCTCACAAGAGGTTCGCAAAGGCCTGATGATGGCTCTGAAAAAGCGAATCGGATTCTAACCAAGAGGGGGAGGGCGCTCCCCTCCCTCTCAATTTAACAAACTCAGGTATTAATCCATAACACCTACTCTAATATGAAAGTAAGCATTGAAAAACAGTCGGACGGTACATATATCGCATATAACACCGATGGAGAACACTGCACTCTCATCGGCACCGGCGACACCGTCAAGGAGGCAAAAGAAGATTTCTTTAACTCCATTGAGGAGGTAAGCAGTGATTACATCGAGCGCGGCCAGAAGGTTCCGGCCGAACTTACTGCCGAGGTCGAATTTCACTTTGACATATCTTCGCTATTTGAATATTACTCCATGTTCAATGTAAGTGCGCTCGGACGCTATCTCGGCATCAATCCCGGACTTATGCGCCAGTACAAGAAAGGTGATACACCAATCTCGGACGCTCAGCTCGAAAAAATTGAAACAGGCATACACCGCCTCGCATCTGAATTGGCATCTCTGTCGCTTGTTTAGTTTTGCAATACGTCAAGCCAAAGAGTGGCCGCACCCTCGCCGATCACGGCGGGGGTGTTTTGCTTATGTTCCGTAAATTTGCTTAACTTTGTGCTATGGATATGACTAACGACAATCATTCTTGCTTTGCACTGACGGCTCATTCATCAGGCGAGCCGTCAAAGCTTTACACGCCAATCACGCTCATGAACCTAAAAGGTGTGATTGCTGCCGAGGCTCATGCAATGTGGGATACCGGCGCCGAAGTGTGTATAATCTCAAAACAATTGGCAGATGCCTTGCAGCTCGAAACGGCGCCAGGCCCTTCTGCGCGTGGCCTTACCGGCTCTGCCGACTCATTAGCTTGTTTCGCCTACGTGTCTTTCGTTGCCGGCGGTGGTATCGTAACGGTGAAATGTGCCGTTGTCGACAGTTATGTCGGAGGTGTCGATTACTCGGTCATCCTCGGATTGAATCTAATCCGTCGCGGCACATTGGCTATAACAGGAGGCGATTCCGGAATCACTCTGTCATTCACAATGCCCGCCACCGATATCATTGATTTCACGGCCTCTCCGGTAGCTATTCCAGCCTCAATCGTACCACTGAGCCACGGCGGTGAGCGTCTTAAGATATACTCCGGACTCGATGCCGTCAAAATCATGAATCGTGCCGTCCCTGCTGATAGAAAGCAATAATTTTCTCCTCGAAAATTTGGCACGTATTCGCACTGGCCGCACCCTCGCCCATCACGGCGGGGGGTGTCATTTTAGGGAATAATAGCTAACTTTGCTGATAATTATTTGCATATGGAAATTACCTTTCTCCCCTACACGAAGAATCTTGGAACGCACCCGGAGATGATTATCACCGAGTGCTGCGTGCGCCCGACCAATAGCTCTGATGCCGGTACAACCGTAAATGCCTTATGGGATACGGGAGCCAATCGCTCTATGATTTCCATGGATTTAGCCTCAATGATGAGACTTGTCCCATTTCGCCATATAAATTCCCATTCAACAAACGGTATTTCCCGCAAGCCGGTTTATCAAATAGCCATAATGCTTCCTAATGGTGCCGGGCTTCCAAAGCTGAATGTAGTTGAGGGCCATTTCGACGGCCACGACATCATAATAGGCATGGATATTATATCACTACACGATTTTGCTCTGACCCACAACCAGGCGGGAGAGCTGATTTTATCCATCGTGTTCCCTCCGCTTAATAAGCCGTTGGACTATTCGTCTTTGGCTCGCTAAAAAAATCCCTGAAAATTTTGCTAAATAAAAATTTAGCATTATCTTTGCAGTGTAAATCAAAACAGCGAACAATGAAATACAACGAACTCCACAAGCTACTCAAAAAGGCCGGATGTTATGATACTGGCCGACAACGAAGCGGACACCCGCTGTGGTTCTCACCGATAACCGGCAATTACTTCAAGACAAGCAACCACGGTTCGGAAGATGTAAAACCCGGAACTCTCAAATCAATCCTTCGAGATGCCGGAATCAAATAAAGGAAGGGGCGAAAGCCCCTCCTTTACAACCAAAACAGAATATAATTTGTTAAAGAAATATATAGCATAATATATGAAGACAGTAAGAGTATTTATCGAACGCGGCAAAGACGGCACTTTCGGAGCCTATATGCCGGATGACAATCATCTTGGCTGGGGCGTTCATGGCGATGGCCCCACCGCCAATGATGCTATAGCAGAGTTCAAAGCTGAGTATGAGGATATGAAGGCTTTCTTCATCGAAGAAGGAAAGCCTTTTGAGGATGTCAATTTTGCTTTCTCTTACGATTTGCCGTCGTTCCTCGTCTACTACGCAGATCTTATCTCCTACAAAGGTCTTGCCAAGCTCACCGGCGTTTCTGCCGCTCAGCTGTCGCAGTATATCTCCGGCTATCGTACTCCATCTCCCAAAACTACCGAGAAGATCCAAACGGCGCTCCACGCTTTCGGCAAAGAATTAAGCCAGTTACAGCTTGTTTGATTTACACCTTAACATTGTTCGCACTGGCCGCACCCTCGCCCATCACGGCGGGGGTGTTTTTATGCTGCCGTTTGGAAATTTATACATAACTTTGTGCTATGAACTCCGACTCTTCTCCATACGCTTTCACAGGTCGTTTTCCATTTTATCGCGGACGCATCGTGTCGGATATCCTGCTTTGTTCTCCAGAGACGGGTAATCCGAACGCTATCCGTATCCGTGCGCTATGGGATACGGGCTGCAATAATTCTATCGTTTCAAAACGCGCCGCCGATTTTCTTATGTTGAAGCCCTCCGGCGAACGTATGTTCAGAACTCCATTCGGAATCTCCCGAATGAAAAAGATGGCCGAGGCCGAAATATGCATCGTTCTTGGGGGATGCCGGATTCTGCTGAATGTCGGTATAGATGATTCCCCTAATTCCGACCCCGACTGCGACATAACTCTCGGTCTTGACTTCATAACCCAAGGTGACTTCGCCATCACGCACGACGGCCAACAGCTGGCACTCTCTTTCTGCTACCCGCCAATAGGAGCCCCAACGGATTTCACAAAGATTATCCCCAGGATCCACATAGGGCCGGTCGAAACCGAATCCTGCGAGATTGACGAGAAAAATGCCATCGAGGCTCGCCGAAGAGGATTGATAATGTTGGATTATTTTGACGAGATTGCTAATAAATCGAATGGTTGATTTTTTCTCCCTCCAATATTTGGCAGTGTAAGTTTATTGTCGTAAATTTGCAGTGCTAAACAAATCATGAAACATCATGCCGGAGAGCCACGGTCATAGGCTCGACATTTTATCGGGCATTTTTTATGTCCATACATATACACAGCTAAAGCGGCTGCTATATCCTTTTTCATTAGAGCTCTTCGGAGATACTCATGATTTGTTTAGCGACGGGATATGGCAGCCGTCTTTTTATACCCCTGCCTTAAAATGCTAAACAAATCATGAGTATGAGCAATTCAATCTCTCAAGCCATTCTCTTTAAGGTTCCGGGCAAACCTTCAACCTCGCCCCTCGTGATTCTCACAGGTCCCGCAATCGGAGCCCGGTATTCAACTCCGGCCAGTGTCCACCTCTCCCGCGCCCTCTCGGTCGCTTGTAAGTGGCTGCGGTGCAACTGTACGCCC
>CAMXAZ010000013.1 GCA_947179295.1 uncultured Muribaculaceae bacterium | reverse complement strand
TGGGGTTTCGAAAACTCAGTCTCTTCGAGACATGTTTGAATGTCTTTTCCCCCCCGACACCGCAGCGCACAGCGCGCAGGTGTCACGGGTTTGTGATCCCTCCCTGCATGTGGTGTCCGGTCGAGGACACCGATTTACCGCTCCGTATGGTGTGCCTCCAGATTGTCGCACTCTTTCGGGGGGAGAGGCGATTTTTAGGCTGAATTCTTCGGATAGGAGACGAAAATTGCTTAATTTTGTTTTAAAGAAACATGAAGTCAAGATGATTTCAGTTTCTGAAGAATAAGTAACTCTTCAAAATTAAGCGATATAATGGACACAAGTAACTCTGAATAAATCCCGCATATAGTATAAATTAATTTTTCAGAGTTACTTATCTAAGAAAAAATATGCAGACCGTACTCTTTCACTCAACCATTTTCGGGCCGATCAGATCGCGGCGGCTCGGCGTTTCGCTGGGGGTCAATCTGACTCCTGACGATGGAAAGATATGCACATTCGACTGCCTCTACTGCGAGGCCGGTTTCAATGCCCAGGGTCCCGGAACCACCGGTTTCGCGCCACGCGAACGGGTGGCACGCCTGCTCGAATCGCGTCTCAGAAACATGAGCGAGGCCGGCGAACCGCTTGATGTGATCACTTTCTCAGGCAACGGCGAGCCTACTCTCCACCCTGATTTCGGAGGGGTGATAGATGACACTCTGCGTCTGCGCGACCGCTATTATCCATCGGCCAAAGTCAGTGTGCTGAGCAACTCCACGCGCCTTGACCGCCCGGATGTGGAGGAGGCTCTGCGGAAAGTCGACAATAATATCCTGAAACTCGATTCGGCCCTTACGGCGACAATGCGCGCCATTGACCGCCCGACGCAGCCGTCGTTCACCTCGGAAAAGGCCATCGACTGGCTCTGCCGCTTCAAAGGGCAGTGCATAGTCCAGACCATGTTTCTGCGTGGCGAATATGAGGGTGTCAGGATTGACAATACCACTCCTGAAGAGGTCGATGCGCTCATCGAGGCCTATCGGCGCATTCAGCCGCGAGAGATAATGATCTATTCGATCGACCGTCAGACTCCGGCCCAGGGGCTTGAGAAGGTGTCGCGCGAGGAACTTGAAGAAATTGCCCGGCGCATAAGCCTGGCCACAGACATAAAAGTGCAGGTGGCATGACAGAGGAACGACCTATACTGACTCCGCGCCCGCTGCGCCACGGCGACCGTGTGGCAATAGTCTCGCCCGCCGGAATCATCAAGCCGCAGGTGGTCTATAATTCTCTTCCGGTGCTTGCCGACTGCGGGTGGGTGCCATATGTGGGCAAAAATACTTTCGGCCGCTTCGGCACTTTTGCCGGAACGGATGACGAGCGTTATGCCGACCTTGAAGCGGCTTTGCTCGATCCTGACACCCGCGCCATCATCTGCTCGCGCGGAGGCTACGGCGCGGTCCATCTTCTCGACCGGCTCGACCGATTGCCGCTGCGCGACGATCCGAAATGGATAGTGGGCTACAGCGATATCTCGGCTCTTCATGCTCTGATGAGCCGCCACGGCATCAAGTCGGTCCACGCTCCGATGACGAAACACATTTCGGAGAACCGCGGACGCGACACGGATTCCCGCCGGCTTTTCGAAATTCTTTCAGGCGCCACGCCTGATCTGCGTGCGGGCGGCCATCCGCTCAACCGGCCTGGCGAGGCCGAAGGTCTTTTGGTGGGAGGCAATCTCGCCGTGATAGCCGGACTGCTCAGCACTCCGTTTGATGTCATCAGGCCCGGACGCATTCTCTTCATCGAAGACATTGCCGAACCTATATATAAGGTGGAGCGGATTCTCTACACTTTGCGCCTGAGCGGAGTGCTCGGTCAGCTGGCCGGACTGGTGGTGGGGCGTTTTACGGATTATGCTCCTGACCGCGGGTCGGCGTCGATGGAGGAGATGATCAGCCGCATGGTGGCTGACTATTCTTATCCGGTGGCCTATGGAATTCCGGTTGGCCATGTGGACCACAATGTGCCGCTCGTCTGTTCATCGCTTGTCAGACTTGAGGTGACACGAAATTCTGCTGTCATCACGCCGATAGGGTAGGGGAGAGGAGGCCTGCTCCGGCAAGTCAGACTGCCGCTCCGGCATCGGCGCTGTGGTCGGTCTGTTTCGGGCAAAATCCTTTGAAAATTCATGCCCACCCGTGCGGGCCGGAATGAATTTTTAATTCTCAGAGCCTTAAAATTCGGGTATTTTGTTTTAAATTAATGAATTAAGCCCGTTTTTGACTTTTCGGCGATTGAGTCAAATAAAATTTGACCGAGATAGAAAAAATACTTAACTTTGTAACATGAACAAAATTGAGTGGCTGACCGACGGCGTGACCCCTATGCCTGACATCGACGCCCCGCTTTTGGAAAAGTGGATAGCGGCGGTGGCCAAAACACACAACCGTATCGTCGGGCCTCTCACCTATATATTCTGCGATGACCCGAAGATCATAGAGGTCAACCGTCAGTTTCTGAATCACGACTATTTTACCGATATCATCACCTTTGACTATTCGCGCGGGCGGATGGTTTCAGGCGATATGTTTATTTCCCTTGACACGGTGCTTTCAAACTCCGAGCTTGTGGGAGCCACTTATCAGCGTGAGCTTCTGAGAGTGATCATCCACGGAGTCTTGCATCTGTGTGGCATAAACGACAAGGGTCCGGGTGAGCGTGAGATAATGGAAAATTTTGAAAACCAAGCACTTGCATTGCTTGACGAAATAAAATCATAAATGAACTTCGACTATGACGTCATTGTCATCGGCGCCGGTCATGCCGGGTGCGAGGCTGCTCATGCTGCCGCGCGTCTTGGCGTGTCGACTCTGCTGATGACTATTGACATGAACAAAATTGCCCAGATGAGCTGCAATCCTGCCGTAGGCGGAATTGCCAAGGGGCAGATAGTTAGGGAAATAGACGCTCTCGGAGGCATGATGGGTATTGTCACCGACGAGAGTGCCATACAGTTTCGTATGCTCAACCGCTCCAAAGGTCCGGCCGTATGGAGCCCGCGATCGCAGAGCGACCGGATGGAATTTTCGCGTCTGTGGAGAAACATTCTTGAAAATACCTCGAATCTCTCTATCTGGCAGGATTCGGCCAACGGCCTGCTGATTGAAGACGGACGTGTGACGGGCGTGACAACCTGTCTCGGCGTGACTTTCAAGGCCAGATGCGTGGTGCTGACCGCCGGCACATTCCTGAACGGACTGATGCACACCGGACCTGTGAAATTGCCGGGTGGCCGCGTTTCAGAGCCTGCTTCGCATGGTCTTACAGAACAATTGCGCGAACTGGGCTTCACTACTGACCGCATGAAGACCGGAACTCCGGTGCGTATCGACGGCCGATCGGTTGACTGGAGTCAGACCAATCTCCAGGACGGCGACAATGATTTCCACAAGTTCAGCTACCTGCCGAACATTCACCGCAAGCTGCGTCAGCGTCCATGCCATACGGTCTACACCAATCCCGAAACACACAGAATTCTTCGGGAAGGACTGCCGTTCTCACCCCTCTACAACGGCCAGATCCAGAGCATCGGACCGCGTTACTGCCCCAGTATAGAAACCAAAATCGTAACCTTTGCCGACAAGGACGAACATCAGCTTTTCCTCGAACCGGAAGGCGAGGTGACCAACGAATATTACCTGAACGGCTTCTCGTCATCGCTGCCGATCGACGTTCAGATCCGGGCGCTGGAAACAGTTCCGGCTCTGCGCAACGTGCATATTTTCCGCCCCGGCTACGCTATCGAATATGACTTTTTTGACCCCACGCAGCTCTATCACACACTTGAGACGAAGCTCGTCAGCGGCCTATATTTTGCCGGTCAGGTCAACGGTACCACCGGTTATGAGGAAGCCGCCGGACAGGGTCTGATAGCGGGAATCAACGCCGCTCTGAAGGTCAAAGGGGCCGAGCCGTTTACCCTCGCGCGCGATGAGGCATATATAGGAGTGCTGATCGACGATCTCGTCACCAAGGGCGTCGATGAGCCTTACCGCATGTTTACCTCACGCGCCGAATACCGCATACTCCTGCGCCAGGACGATGCCGACATGCGCCTCACACCGCGCGGTCATGCCATCGGACTCGCCACCGACTACCGCTTCAATGAGATGGAAAGCAAGCGCCGTCAGCGCGACTCGCTCATTGAATTCTGCCGTGAATTTTCAGTGAAGGCATCGCTCATCAACCCCTATCTTGAAAGCATCGGAGAGCAGCCGTTGAAGCAGGGAGTGAAACTCCATGACCTGATTCTGCGCCCCGGTCTGACGGTTGAAATTCTCGCCAAAGGCATCGAACCGTTTGCCGAATTCATAAAAGAAAACATAGAAGAAGCGCGACGTCAGGAGATCATAGAGGCAGCCGAAATACTGATGAAATATCAGGGCTACATACAGCGCGAGCAGCAGATAGCCGACAAGCTACGCCGACTGGAAAATCTTACCATCCGCGGCAAGATCGACTATGCGTCGCTCACCGCACTCTCTACTGAAGCCCGGCAGAAACTCGAACGCATCAACCCTGAAACCATCGCCCAGGCATCACGCATTCCGGGTATTTCTCCGGCTGATATAAACATACTTCTGTTGCTCATGGGACGATGAAAAATCATTGTTTCACGTGGAACAATTTCACTAAAAAAGAATCATAAATCTAAACTCAAATACATCATGGAATATCTGAAACAGCGCATCCGCGACGTCTATGACTTCCCTAAAAAGGGCATAGTTTTTAAGGATCTCACCACACTTTTCAAAGATCCCCGCGGTCTGCACATCATCGGCTGGGACCTTTCTCAACTTTACCGCGACAAAGGTGTTACTAAAGTTGTAGGCATCGAGTCACGCGGATTCATCGGCGGTTCGATCCTTGCTTTCGAACTCGGCGCAGGCTTTGTGCCCGTCCGCAAACCGGGCAAACTTCCTGCCGACACAATCCAGGCTTCATATGACAAGGAGTATGGAAAGGATGTGATCGAGATCCACCGCGATGCTATTACCCCGGATGATATTGTAGTGCTTCATGACGATGTGCTTGCCACCGGCGGAACAATGGCTGCCGCCTACGAGCTCGTAAAATCTATGAATCCTAAGAAGATCTACATTAACTTCATCATCGAGCTTTCGGCGCTCAACGGACGTGCGGTGCTTCCAGCCGATGCCGAAGTGACTTCGCTGATCACATATTAAACAAACCTCTGATAAATACCTTCGATATCATTGGCCAAACATAAGAAATCGGCCTCTCTGACCGAAAAAATATCAATTCTTCCCGATACCCCCGGCGTCTATATGTATTATGACGCCGAGGGTACGGTGATTTATGTAGGTAAGGCTAAGAACCTCAAACGGCGTGTAAGCTCTTACTTCAACCGCACTCATGACAGCCTCCGGACCAATCTGCTGGTGCGCGCCATCACTGACATGAGCTATATAGTTGTGCCTACGGAGCAGGATGCGCTCAACCTTGAAGCCTCGATGATTAAGGAGTATCAGCCGCGCTATAATGTGTTGCTGAAGGATGACAAATCCTATCCCTGGATTGTGGTGACAAACGAGCCTTATCCGAGAGTTTTCATGACCCGCCAGCGCATAAAGGACGGGTCGAAATACTACGGCCCATATACCGACACGGGCAGTGCGCGCGCTACTCTCGATCTTATCAGAAAGCTCTACAGCATCCGTTCGTGCCGTCAGCCGATGACTCTCGACTGGGTACGGGCCGGGAAAGGTCGCCTCTGTCTCGACTATCATCTCAAGCGTTGCAAGGGATGCTGTACGGGGCTTGTGTCGGCCGAGGAATATGGCCGTGATATTGAAAAGGTGCGCACCATTCTGCGTGGTGACACCGGGGAACTCCTGACGTATCTGCGGGGAGAAATGGAGAAACTCTCACTTGAAATGCGCTTCGAAGAAGCCCAGGAACTCAAGGAGCAGTATGATCTTATCAGACGCTATCAGGCCAAGAGCGTCATAGTCTCGCAGACCATCGAGGATATTGACGTGTTCGGCATTGACGATGAAGACAGCGATGTCTACATTAACTATATGCACGTGCGCCACGGTGCCGTGGTCAAGTCTGTCACGCTCGAATTCAAGCGTCGTCTCGACGAGTCAAAAGCGCAGCTTCTGGGCTATGCCATGTCTGAGATTTCAGAGAGTCTCGGGGTGAAATTCGATGATGTGATAGTGGCGGAAATGCCGGATGTGGAGATGCCGGATGTCCGCTTCATAATGCCTCAGCGCGGCGACAAAGCCAAGCTGCTGGAGGTGTCGCAGAAGAACGCGCGCCAGCATCGGGTGGACAAGATCAAGACAATGGAGAAACGGAATCCGGAGACGAGAACCGACAGGATTCTGAAGCGGATGCAGTCTGATTTCCATCTCTCGGAACTGCCGCGCCACATAGAGTGTTTTGACAATTCGAACATCCAGGGCACGAATCCCGTGGCCTCATGTGTGGTCTTCAAAGACGCGCGTCCGAGCAAAAAAGACTATCGCCATTTCAACATAAAGACAGTGGTCGGCCCTGATGATTTTGCCTCGATGAAAGAGGTGCTGACCCGACGCTACACACGCCTTGTCAACGAAGGCCGTGAGCTTCCGCAACTCATAGTAGTAGACGGTGGCAAAGGCCAGCTTTCAGCAGCCGTGGAGGCTCTTGACGAGATGGGTCTGAGAGGCAAAATTGCTGTGGTCGGCATTGCGAAGCGCCTTGAGGAAATCTATTTTCCGGGTGACAGCATACCGCTTTATATCGACAAAAACAGCGAGACTCTGCGGGTGGTACAGCAGCTGCGCGACGAGGCCCACCGCTTCGGAATAACCCACCACCGCGACCGCCGCAGCAAGTCGCAGGCTGTGTCGGAACTTGACGGAATAAAGGGTGTCGGAGAGAAAACCCGCACGGCTCTGCTGACCCATTTCAAGAGCGTCAGACGTCTGCGCGAAGCCGACATCGACGCCATTGCCGAAGTGGTCGGCTCGGCCAAAGCCTCGATTGTATTCGCTGCCCTCCACGCCGAAGAGTGAGAGTTTGTCAGCCCTTCCCGCATCATCGCACTTAAAGGCCGTGGCAGGGCCTTATCTTTGCAATGAAATTTCCATTATCAAGAACCAATTGCAAAGAAACAGACATGAATCTCACACGTATCTTTCCGATCCTTCTTCTGCTGAGTGTGGAATACTCAGGAGTCTTCATCGCCGTCATAGCAGACCTTGTCAGCGGCCTCCGGAAGTCGCGCTCCAGAGGAGAGAAATGCACCTCCTGGGGACTGCGCCGCTCCGTCGACAAACTGCTGCGCTACTATCTCGCTCTGATGGCTCTCTCGCTTGTCGATTTCATGGCCATCGCCGCCTTTATCCTACTCCGTGACTCCGGCTCTGTGGCCATTCCTGAGTTTCCTTTTCTTACCACATTCGGGGCCTTGTCACTGGCACTGATCGAAGTCAAGAGCATCTGCGAGAAGTCGGAAGACAAGGGCGATCTGCGCCGTGCCGCAGGGATGCTTTCCGATCTGCTTTCCCGCCTTCCGGCCGGATTGCTCAGCCGTCTGAAATAGCGGTCTTGGTCGCTATTCCGGAGCGATTCTATAGTGATTTTATAGTGATCCTGTAGCGCCCCTGCGACCGTCCTGACTGCTTTCGTTTGAACCGTCTCCTCATTGTCATCATTCCGAAACTAAAAATTTAGTCTGCTCTGCATGGCCACATCAGCCATACTGAGCAGACTAAATTTTTTAGATAAGTTTCTTATTGTTGTTCCTCTCAGACCACGGCTCAGCGGGTCCGGTTGTTGGCATGGATTATTTCCTGCAGCGTGACGGCCGGATTCCGGAAGCAGTAGCGGCTGCGCTCCTTGCGGTATCTGACGGCGCCATGCGGACAGTTGTGGTAGCAGGCGGTGCATTTCAGGCAGTCGCCCTGCCATTGTGGATGGCCGCCGGTGAGTTTCACGTTGGCGTTCGGACAGACCCTGACGCAGGTTCCGCAGCCGTTACACTTGTCAGCCTCGACGCTGAATCCGCTGTCGAATTTCGAGCCCTGCGGCATCCGTTCTTCGATAATTCCTATCAGCCGGCTCACCACTCCGGGTTTCTCGACAAAGCATTTTCGCGCTCTGATCTCCCCCGCTATCGCATCCATGCAGGCGGGGATTTTTTTGCGTCCGCAGTCTCTGACCTGACGGCTGACGCTGACGATTGTGAAATTGTTGTCGACCATCTTTATGCTGCGGATGTAGTCGAATCGGATGCCTGTCTCCTCCCCTAAGCGGCGCATGTGTGTGGCCGCGCGTCCGGCGAGTTCACCGTAGGTCAGAACGGCGAAGAGATATGGAGCCCGGAGACTGACGCGCCGCATCAGCTGAGTGATCACAGCGGGAATCTGCCCGAAATAGACGGGCATCACAAAGCCTATCCCTTCGGGGTCGCTGAGTTCAATGGGGCCGGTTTGCTGCAGGAGAGCCACGGCGCTTATGCAGCGTCCGGCAATGTGTTTGGCCACGGCAAGCGAGTTGCCGGTGGCGGTGAAATAAATGACTGTCATGCTGGTTTCTGTAAGCGTTGAGTCTTTTTGCAAAAATAGCAATAAAAATTTGTCAGCTAAGGGATTTTAGCTAATTTTGCAGGCCAAAATGTCAGTGAAACGGTGCATTATATTGGTTTTCAATAGTTTAAAGATTGTTTTTATGAAATGGATGCCCTTGATCCTGCTCACGGTTGCGGGATTCACATTCAATACCTCCGAAATAACCCCAATAGGGCTTCTCAGTGACATAGCCGCAGACTTCGGAGTCACCGAAGCCCGTGCCGGCCTGCTGATCTCCATCTATGCCTGGGTCGTGGCTCTGCTCTCACTGCCGCTGATGCTCTGGTGTGCGCGCATGGATTTCCGGAAACTGTTGCTGATAATAGTCGGAGTCTTTTTTGTCAGCCACATCGGCTCGGTCCTCGCTACGGGTTACTGGACACTCCTCGCATCGCGCATCGGAGTTGCCTGCGCCCATTCGCTCTTCTGGTCCATAGCTCCGCCGATGGCCGTGGCTGTCACTCCCGACGGCAAGCGGTCTACGGCCTTGAGCGCACTTGTGGCCGGAGGCGGCATAGCTCTTATAGCCGGTCTGCCGCTCGGACGTATGCTCGGCCTTCTGGCCGGATGGCGCGTCACGTTCGGCGCTCTCGGTCTTCTGGCGGGACTGATCCTTATAGGGCTTTTCCGTTTCTTCCCCACACTGCCCCGCAGCGGTGAGGACGAATCGCGGCGCGACATGCTCCGCGATGTGATCACCAGCCGCCCTCTGCTGATGGTTTATTTCATCACGGCCGTGATTGTGACCGGACACTACACGGGCTACAGCTACGTCGAGCCGTTCATGGACCGTATTGTCCACATGCAAGCCAAGGCGATCACTCTGACGCTTGCCCTTTTCGGCATAGCCGGTCTGCTCGGCAGCGCTATCATGACCCGTTATTTTCCCCGCTATCCGCGCCGGATCATCAGCATGGCCTGCATCGGCCTTCCGGTGATGCTTCTGCTTCTGCTCCCGGTAGCCTCGCTGTCGGTGAGCCTGCTCGCGCTGCTCTGCATTCTGTGGGGACTTGCTATGACGGTCTACAATATCGCATTCCAGAATGAGATCATAGTGCTCTCGCCGCACAACTCGGCAGTGGCCATGAGTCTCTACTCCGGAATCTTCAATCTCGGCATTGGCGGAGGCGCTTTTGTGGGCGGTATTGTCTGTGACCACGGAATGATGGCCGACATCGGTTTTGTGGGCGGCTCTATCGCCCTTGTCGCCGCGATCTACGCAATCTTCCGTTATCTGCCTTTGCGTCGATTTTAGAGGTGTTTCCGTGGCTTTTTCTTTGTGATATTTTCTGCGAAGCAAATCGCCGGGCCGGAGAAGGCCGTTCAGCGGCGGCGGGCGCGTCTGGCCAGCAGACTGTGGCCGAGACGGCAGTAAAGACATTTGCGCTCTTCGCAGTAGCGGCGGCGCAGCTGTATGAGGGCCTGCGACATGAAGGCATCCTTGCAGCCGATGCCTGCGTTTGAAAAAAGAGTCACAATCGAATTGCTTTCCGGCGGAAGTTCCTGAAGCCATTCCACGGCCCGACAGGTCATCTCTTCATCGCCGTGCATATTTCCATAGGCCATCATGAGAGGGATGGCTACGTTGATTATAAGAATGTCGGCCGAGTTACGGCTGAGGGTATCGAAGCTGCGTTCGCTGCCGGGTCCGAATGTGAAATGACAGGCCCAGTAGCCTGTGAGCGGCTGGCGGAAGTGTTCGCGCAGAGAGTCGATGCTTTCGGCCTGGGTTATTTTTCTGACGAGCCTGAAATCGGAGGCCACAAGCTGCGCCAGAAGTGCTATGCGGCGGTGTGGAAAATTGTGGGGGCGCATCCGGGCCATTTTCCAGCCTAAAGGCTGAAGGGGGCGCAGGGAGAATTTATGGGCGAAGAATTTGTGCTCTCTGATCAGTTCTTCGACATATGGATCGGCTTTTGGCGCATTGTCAAGGAAACCGCCCTGGCCGAAAAACAGGGCTTCCATAGCCAGCTGCGAGTCGCTGTGCTTGCGCAGGAAGTGTAGGGGCAGTGACATTGCCAGCCGCTCCATCGGTTCGGAATTGGTGCTGAATCCGAGGGCGCGGGCGAGAATCACGTAGCAGGTCTGTTCCCAGTCGCCGGTGTATCGGGCGAGTAGTTCCTCGATGTGTGAGGCTTTGGCATAGATGCGTTCATAGGCGAGTGATGTCAGCCAGTCTGTGAGGCGGAGCGAGTCGAGGGTCTTTATTTCCGCTGCACAGGGCAGATCTATGTCGGCGCGGTCAACCAGCTCGTGGTAACGGATATGGAATTCCGGTTCGCATCTCATCACCATCTGCGGAATTGTCTCGCCGTTGTGACGCCTGATAGCCGTGTCGTCACGGTCGACCACATGGAGCACCACGGAGTCATATGCGCGGTCGCCATCGTGGCGGTGTCGGTGCCAGTCGCTTGCTCTGACATGGATCTCGATGTCGCCGGCCCACATGGCTTCGCCGAGTTTTATTTTTGCATTGAAAAAGTCAGGCCCCGCATCGGTGTTGAGCCGACCGGGGTCTATGACAGTTACTTTACGCCCGTCCACAGTGACCATGTCCGTTGATTCCAACAGACGGTGCTGCCACACGTATTGCATCAGGCGTTCCATTCAGAGGTTTGCAGTGGAGAGTCAGGGAGGTGAGAGAATATGAGGAGGAGCTATTGAGACGGAGGGAGGGCTTAAAGCTCGTCGATATGGCGGTTGAGAGCCACCATCTTGATCGCAGTTTCGGCTGCTTCGGCACCCTTGTTGCCGAGCGAGCCGCCCGCGCGGTCAAGAGCCTGCTGCTCTTCGTTGACGGTGAGCACTCCGAAAATCACAGGGATGTCACAGTCGGCGTTGAGCGAGGTCATGCCCTGGGTAACGCTCTGGCATACGTAGTCGAAGTGGGGAGTGTCGCCCTTTATCACGCATCCTATGATTATGACGGCGTCATATGATCCGGTTTCGATGAGTTTAGAGGCTGCGAATGTCAGTTCTACGGCTCCGGGGACGCTGACCACTGTCACGTCTTTTTCGGGCATTCCGTAGCTGCGCAGAGTGTCAAGAGCGCCGTCGCGGAGGGCACCGGTGATGTGGCCGTTCCATTCGGCTACGGCTATTGCTATTCTGAAGTCTTTGATTCGGGGGAGTGAGCTGGTAGGGGTGTGCTGTGACATTGTGAAGTTCCGTGTTTTGATTGGTTGTTCAAATTGATTTTTCAGTCTCCGGGCTTTTTATTTCGGGAAAACCTTGTGCCAGAGGCCGAGTATGTCGAGCGATGAGCTTTTGGCATTGTAGAGAATGTCGACAATGCGGCGGTGCTCGTCGGTGGCGTTGATCTTTGTGGCTTTGTGGAGCATGGTGTTGAGCAGGTGGATGCCCTTGTCTTTCATGGCGCTTATGCGCAACATGGATTCACCGAGGGCTATCGAGAGGCGCAGGTGACGCAGGGTGAACTGAGGTTCGATCTTGGTCAGATATTTCAGCGCGCGGGTGTAGTACTGCACGGCTTCGCGGTGGCGTCCCATCTGCACGAGTGTGTCGCCCTCGGCTGTTATCGAGTCTATCAGGCGGCTTGTGGCTTCCTCCACATCCACTCCGGCGCTGACCATCTGCAGATAGGTCGAGGTGACGGCCTGGTAGTGGGCCAGAAGTTCGGCCTGGCTGACGCGGTTGCGGTAGGTGGCCGTAGCGGCGTTGAGGGCCATGACATGAGGCGAGGCATAGCGGGCGGGATCGTTCTTGGCCAGGCGCTCGAAGATCTTGAGCGATTTGGCCAGTTCGCGCTCGGCCTGCTTATATTCCTTGCGTTCGGTGTGGAGATAGGCAATGTCATAGAGCAGCGCGCCGAGTATGGCCAGAAATGGCTCGTCTTTGCGCTTCGGTTCCTGGGCCAGAAGCGAGAGGGCCGATGCGGCGGTGGTCATGGCGGCCTCGCTGTCGGCTTTCTCGATATATAGGGCGGTGAGAATCTGCATCAGGGCGGCGTGGATGTTGAGCAGATTGCGTTCTTCCTCACCGTTGCGGCTGATCAGTTCGTCGATCTCGCAGACTCCGTGGATGGCGCGGTCGATCTCCCCTTTTTCAACCATCTCCATAGCTGTGGAGCGCAGAAAGTCATAGGCTGTGTTGAAGTCTGCGTCGCCGATCGCATGGCGGACTTCCGACATGGAGCGGTTGCGTTTCAGCAGACTTTTGAGAGAGGCTATATCGGTGGTGGTCTGTGCGAATACCGGCTCTAAGGATATGGCTTTCATCTGTCGACTCTTTGGTGGGTGTGGGGATGGTTGATGATGTATTGAGTGATTTCGGTCAGCGTGAGCATGGATGGTCGATCTGCGAGGCGAGTTCGCTGTGGGCTGTCTCGTTGGCGAGGTTCATTATCTCGTCAGGATCGCGCATACCTTCGGTGAGCGCTCTGACGGTGCCTGCGAGAGCTCCTGCGGTCCACTGCAGTTCTGTGTTGTCAGTCGGATGGCAGAGCAGGCTCCAAGAACGGTCGCCGTCGAAGAAGCGGAGTTTCTTTGCCACGGGGTCCATGTGGAGGAAGCGCGGGCAGTAGAAAAGTATGTGGTCCTTGAAGATGGCTTCGGTCTCTTTGCCTTCGAAGATAGCGCGGATGTCGGCGTCGCGGGCCACTATGAGGTCGGCCAGTTCAAGGCAGTCGAACACCGACGGCATCACCCGTGTGATTCTCGGCACCTGATGGGCCTCGAAATATGGCAGGTATATGAGGAAGGCTTTGCGGGCCTTGGCATGGCGCAGGAGTTCGAGCAGACGTGCATGGTTGCGGTCTTCGAGGGCCATGAATGAGCCGTAGACCACTATGTCGCCTTCATCTATTCTCGGCCAGACGGCATTGACCGGCTCTGCGGGGAAGCGGCTGTGGTCCACTTTCCTGCTGTCGGCTCCATCGGAGAAGATTCTGACCGGACTTACCCCTTCGGTGAAGCGGTCAACGGATGTCACGTCGACACGGGCTTCTTCAAGCGTTCTGACTATATGGTCGCCGACGGTTCCGGCAGCGGCCTCTCCGACCCAGAGAGTCGGGAGCTCCATGCGTCCGTCAAGCAGCGCCGCGTTCACGGCCCAGTCGCCCACTCCTGTCAGAGCCGAGCCGTCCGGGCTCAGAGCCACGTTGAGCGACAGCTCTCCGATATAGATTGCCTTTTTCATAAATTGATGATTCTGTTGTCAAAGAGGAGCGGACAAGCCTTTGGCGTGGTCCGTCAGAAGAGTAACGTCTGTAAACCGTGTAAGTTCACTCGGCAGACTCTTCAACCTCACGGCAAAATTAAGCAAAAATCATGACTTTTCGCACCACCGCGCCAAAGAAATCAGTCGACAGCATAGGTCAGTATCGGTCAGAAGCTGTCGGAGTCGTTGATGGCGGCTGGTTTTTTCGGTTCACAGGGAGCAGAGGGGTGTTACAGTGAGATTCTTCAGGCTGCATGAGTGGAGAGAGGCTAAGCCCCGGTTTCCTGACGGTTACAAAAGCGGATAAAATCAAGAGAGACAGATGCTTTGCGGGGCGCTTCTGTCTCTCTTTGGTCTATCTGTCTTATATAGTCTATCTGTCTTATATATATGTGTGTGGCGGTGGATTATCTGCCGGTGATGTCTGAGATGTTGAATGAGCCTGACATGGTGCGGACTTCTGTCTTTCCGTGGAGTATGGCGAAGAGGAAATCGCGGATCTTTTCTACGGTCACAGTGGCGGTCTTGCCGTGGCGGTCGCGGCCTATGTCATATGACTTCAGCAACTGCGGGCCGAGGGCTGCGGCGGTGAGCAGGAAGTGGTTCTGGAATTTGTCGGTATTGACCAGGTCGGCTGCGAGTACTTTGCCGATTACGGTGTAGCTGCGCAGTACTTTGGTCATTTCCTCGTCGGCGAGGGTCGACAGAAGTTCATCGACATTGAGGTCGATCCTGATCTTGCCTGAGTCTTCGGCCTGGGGCAGTTCTTTGTAGAGCGCGCCGAGGTCGGCGAGGCTGAGGTTGTAGAGGCAGGTGTCAGGCGTGGCGTTGACCGGTTCTACTGAGAAGGCGCTCGGAAGCAGCAGGTAGTTGATGCCGGAGAGGCGTACAGAAGGAGCGTTGAAGGTGCCCACCATAGAGCTGCGGATGTCGGCATCCTGCGAGGCAAAGACACCTCCGATCACCACGCAGTTGTCAAGAGTGATGTCATCGGCATAGATGCTGCCGGCCACGAAGGCGTTGGTCAGCGCAACGCTTTTGGCGTTGATGTCGGCGAGAAACATCAGACGGGCCTTGTCGCCGCGCGAGACCACGGAGTTGGCCGAGCCTACGCATTTGCGGAATGTGATTTCGCCCGCGGCATCGGTGGCCACATAGAGTTCGTTCTGGGTGAAGACCGCTCCCTGGATTTCGAGCGGTCCCTGGCGCACTTCTATGCGGTTGGCAAACACGGGGCCTTCTACCACTGTGTTGCCTTTGAAAATGACGTTGCGGTTAAGTTCCGAGGTCTTTTCGGGCAGGATCGAGCTGCGCACAAGGTTGTCCTGGAGATGTATGTCGGTTCCGTTGATACGGATTTCAGTCAGTTCTTTCATAGGTAACTATTCTTTTTCAGACACAAAGAGGGGTGTTGTCATTGATAAATTTGGTCAGGTAGGCGCGGACGCGGCTGTCATGCGGACTGTCGGAGCCGATGGCTTCGCTGACCTGATGGGTGTAGAATTTTTTGATCAGCGTCAGCTCGCTTTCCTGCATCGGATGCCAGTCGCTGCGGTCAAGGGTGGAGATGATTTTCTGATTATGGTCGGCCGGCATGTCAGGATTCCGGTAGACTTCGGGCGAGGTCTCTCCTTCGGCTCCCTGGGCGCGCATCACGCAGACGGGCACATAGATCGAGCCCGATTCATCGGCATCCTGGAGACTGTTGTTGATAAGCGTCTTGGTTCTGACCTGACGTTCCAGAAAGGTGCGGGCTTTGTTGAGCGAGTCGAGAGCGCGGCGTTTGGCCAGAGTGGCTCCGAGTATGGAGTGGAGGCGGCTGTTTTCAGCTGCAGATACAGCCACATCACCTGACAGGCCTGAGGCTACGGTGCGTTCCGAGCAGTTCTGACACTCTTCCTCGAAGTTGAAGGCGGCTTTGTCGAGTTCGTAGATGCGGCTCTCAAGTTCCTTGTTCAGTTCGGTGAAGATTTTGGAATAGCGTTCGGCCACACGGCCATAGTCGGTCTCCATCTGCCTGCGCTTGTCAAGACAGCGTTTCGAGAGCTGGTTGAGATGGAGCAGAGTGGCGTCGATGGAGTTCTGGAGCTGCATCATCTGCTGGCTCAGTTCCGAGCGGACGGCCTTGAAGAAGCCTGAGATGATGGTCTGGCCTACGGTGTCGGCGTTGCGGTGGATCGAATCCACCTGGGCTATCTCGGTGGCGACAACGGAATCGGTCAGAGCATTGACATGCTGGGTGCAGACTTCAACCGAGTTGTCAAAGTCTCTGGTGTCGACTTCGACGTTGAAGACCACAGTCTCGCGGGCCGTACCCGAATAGTACATGGTGCCGGCCTTGTTGCTGACGGAGCCTGAGTAGGGAATCTCGATGACTCTCTTGATTGATCTGCGGTAACTCATAGGCCTATTTCGGGTTGAATGTTTGTAGCTGGTTTTCTCCGAAAAGGCGGCTCATGGTTTCCTTGATGCGGTCAGTGGCGTCAAAATTGCCGAGCATGGCGTTGAAACTGTCGCGGACGCGCGGGTCAACCGTCTGCGCCGGAGCCCAGGGAAATTCCACGTTGTTTGTGGCTATATGGTTTGTGATGGCGCGCCGGGTGCGTTCGGAGATGTACGCTTCAGGCATGGCGAAGTGTTCGAGGTTTCCTTCGTGGCGCCCTCCGCAACCTTCCCAGACAATCACCGGGATGAGTCTGTTTTCGAGCCCCATTGACAGTCCCTGGTCGAGCAGCACGCGGCCTGTCAGAGCCTTCTGGCGGCTGAGATCCATCAGAAAGTCCTTCATGAGTGAGATGACGTGGCTGCCGCGGTATTTCAGGTTGGAGGCCATGATTTTCTGCGATGTCAGCAGCGATTCGTTCTGTGATACCGGCACGGTGGCTGACAGTTGGCGGGTGCGGTTCGAGAGGGTGTCGATCTCGGTGACTGCAAACTTGAACGCGGGCTTGTCAAGCTCATAGACCCGGCGCTGCAGCGCGCGGTTGAGCGAATTGAACAGTTTGGTATAGCGGGCGGTGATGGAGCCGTAGTCACGTTCCATCTGTGATTTGACATGGTTGAGCTGACGGCGCTGCTGGTTGAGCTGCAGCAGCAGAGAATCTACTTCGCTTTTCCATTTTGCTATCTTCTGGGAGATCTGCGAGTGGATGAGCGAATAGAAGCCACGGTTTACGTTGCGGCAGACGTTGTCGGCCGCTTCGGCTTCGGCCTTGAGCACGGCCACTTTCATGCCGACAACCGCCGAGGTCGTCCCGTTGACATGGTGTGATACGCGGTCCAGCTCCCTGGCCATCGGTTGGGTGTCTACGACACAGTCGATACTTTGCATGGTAGGGGAGTTTTAAGGTTAGCAATCTTTTTCAGACTCTTCATCGTCAGACTCTTCGCCGTCGCTGTCGTCATCAGACTCCTCATCGTCGTCTTCATAGTCTTCCTCATCATAGTCTTCGTCTTCGTCAGACTCGTCATAATCTTCATCATCGTCATATTCCTCGCTGTCGTCTTCCTCATCTTCTTCATTGAGGGCATCGGCAGGCAGGGGCGGCGGGCATGCGCCTTGGGGCTTATCCTCATCGTCGGGATCGGTCACTTCAATGTCGCCAATGACTTCCATTTCGGCAGGAACTTCGTCAGCGTGGGGAATGAAGGCCTCATCGGCATCTTCCGTTGTGTCGATTTCACGGCGGATCTCTTCAGCCGAGAGATTTTCTTCCATGTCGACGAGCGAAGCGAGGGCCTCGCGTGAGATGGCCGGCAGGTTGAGGGCCATATGCTCGAATGTGATGTCTTCCACCCTGGGCTTGGGGGGCAGCTGTGATGATTTGGCATAAAGCGGGTTGACAACGGCCAGCGGCTGACGGCGTTCATCGAGATTGTGGATCTCGTTGGCTGCCACTGCGGCTTCGTTTGAATGTCCGTCACGCAGTTTGGCATCGTAATATTCCACATGACCGAACTCTTCGGCGCGCATGTCGATGTCTTCTTTCAGTCGGTCCATATAGTCTTCGAACTCCTGCTGCACTCTCTGGAATTCCTGCGACTGAAGTTCGAAAGCGGCGATAGACTCCTGGGTGTTGTCGACTGTGCTGACCACTGTGGCATCGAGATTCTCGCCGCTTGCAGCCATAGAGTCCTCGGTTTTGCGGAGAGAGATAAGGGTGTTGTAGGCGGCCACGTATTCACGCAGACTTTCCTGCATGAGGTTGATGATGTCGGCGCCTTCAGCGCGGTTGGCACGATAGAAGGCGTCGGTGTCCTGATGCCATTTGTTGAGATAGGAGATTTTCTGGTCTTTGATGTGGTTGTAGATGCGCATTCGCTCTATGCGGTTCTCTTCCATGAGGCTCTGCACCACCGGCGAGAGGATTTCTTCATATATCTGGTGTACGCCGAAGGGCATGGATGTGACATTGCCGTCTTCTGAGGTCCACATGCCGGTGACGAGGTTGAATTTGACGCGTGAGCTGGGGCGCAGGTTGAAAGGCTCGTAGTCCTGCACGTCCTGGCTGTAGTCGAAGCGTTCGTTGCGGATGCGCTGGATTTCGTCATATTCGAGCAGCGGCGAATAGTGGTTGTAGGGGGCTTTCAGTATGTTGTAGAGAAGGCGGTTTGATTCGTTGACCACCTTGTCGACCGAAGCTACTTTCAGCGCCGAGATAGCCTGGACTGACGAGGCCATTGTGGTCATGAGCGACTTGATCACGTCTTCGAACTGCTGGGTCTTGGTAGAGAGCGAGTCTTTCAGCTTGTTGAGTTCCTGGAATCGGCTGATGCGTTCGGCATAGCGTCCGGAGTCGAATACGTTGATGACCGGTGCGCCTTCAGGCACGGATTTGGTGGAGTATTCTTCGATGAAGTCGAGATAGGGGCTGTGGCGCTGCACAAGCGGGAGGGCCACGGAGACGGTGTCGATTTCTTCCATGCAGTATGACACGGTGCGCAGCGAGCGTTCGAGAGCGCCGAGATAGTCATGTTCGTTTATGGTCTGTATGGATGTCGAGTAGTCATCGGTCTCGATTGTTTCGGTGTCTTCCGAAGTCTCCACGAGCGGAGCTTCTGTTGACAGCTGTTCGATTTTTCCGATTGTTTCGACCAGCAGTTCGTTGCGGCGGGGTAGCTGGAGGGTCACTTCGCTGTCAGGAACCTCGCCGGTGAAGTCAACTATGAAGCTTTTGTCGTCATATTTGACCTGATCGGCCACGGGGACATAGGCCACGCCCATTTTGCTGACTTTGTAGTCACGGAAAATATCGTCGTGCTCCTTGCGCTTTTTCCTGATCTCTTCGTCAACTTCATCTATTTTCTCTGTGAATTCTTTTTTCTTGATGAAGTACATGAAGAAGAGAATCACGGTCAGGAGCCAGTACCAGGCTTTTGAGAGCTGTTCTTCATAGCCGGAACGTTGAGACTCAAGGTCGGAGATCTCGCTCTCGATGCGTTCCTCCTCGCTCACAATTTTTTCTGCGGCCATCTTGTAGTAGTTGAACAAGATTTTAGCTTCATCCTGGTAGATGTTGCTTGAGCCGGGAAAGATTTTTCCACTCATAGGTTTTTTAATTAAAGGGTGGGATTGATTTAGGTAAGAATATACTTAAGGATGTACAAATAGATCTGTTACTGCCGGATATACCACTGGCGGGTGTGTTGTCGTTGTGTGTGCCGTTACGGTGCGTTTTTTATCTGGAGAATAGCTTCTTGCGGTTCTCGCAGCAGCGTTCGGTGCGGCTCAGGCGGCTGTCAATCAGCGAGCGGTTCAGCTCTACGTCGGCAAGAGCGCGGTTGATGTCGGCGAGTGATTCGGCCATGAGTGTCTCAAGGCCTTCGGCTTCGGGGTTGTCAGAGGGCGAGATGTAGCGCAGCGATTCGTTGATGCGGTCAATGCGCTGGCGAACGGGGGCGGGGACATTGCGTGTCTCGGCCAGAGTGTCAAGCACGGCGCGCATCTGGCGGCGCACATTGTCCATGCCGTCGGTCATGCTTTTCTCCCGGTGATAGACTTCGGCAACCTTGCTGCTTGACTCGCGGCTGAATATGATGCCCATGAGAAGGAAAAACAGCAGTATGGCCTGGGCTATCAGCTGATATTTGAATTCCAGGTCGCAGTAGGGCATGGCGATCATACAGATCACAGACAGAACCGCATACCAGCCGGTGAAGGTCCAGCTGATGCCGAGCGATCCGACATCGCTTCCGCTTTCGTCGTCGAGCCTTACCATCGGCCGGGCGAAGTTGAGGAAGAGGAGGATGTAGATGACCGATGAGATGATAAGGTCGAGATAGTAGACGTTGTCAGGAAGTCTGTGGCCGAAAAGACAGAAGCCGGCTATGAGGATGGCTTCTCCAAGCAGAAAGAGTGTCCAGGTTAGCGGGGTCCAGTTTTTCATAAGAAGTCAACGGTTAGGCTTTGGTTAAATGATTGGTTTGTGAGAGAGGTAGTGGAGGTGAGGAGAGAGGAAAAGTTCAGTAGAGTGGTTCCTGCCGGGGGCTATGAGCGTTTGTTGCCGCACTTGGGGCAGAACTTTACGTTTGGCGGCAGAGTGGCTCCGCAGCGCAGGCAGGTGTCAGAGGAGACTACGCGCTGGCCGCAGTTGCCGCAGAATGCACTGCCGGGGGCAAGGGGGGCGTTGCATGCGGGGCATGTCTGAGCGGAGCCTCCTGAGGCTGCTGTGCCGAGCTGGGTTCCGCAGCTTACACACCGGCGGGCATGAGGATTGTTGTCGGTGCCGCATTTGGGGCAGGGGCGGTATTCGTTTCCGCAGTTCGGGCAGAAACGTGAGGTGTTGGGGTATTTTTTGCCACAGTTTGAGCAATAGACCATTTTTACGGTGTCCTGAGGCGCGTGGCCCTGCGGGGCACCCTGAGCCTGCTGCGCGCCGAAATTCGGAGCGGATGCCGGGCCGAAGCGGGGCTGTTCGAACTGCGGGTTCATCATGCTTTGCCCTACCGGAGCCGCTCCGCCGCGCTGTGAGCCGCCGCCCATCATGCCGTTCATCATGTTGATGGCCATGATGCCTCCAAGAAGACTGTTGTCTCCGCCCATGCCTCCGGATATGGAGCCGATGGCATTATTGGCGGTGTCGAACATCTGTTCCTGCTGCCAGGTGTGGCCGGTGATTGACATGGCGCTCTGCTGAGCTATGGCCTGGCGGGCGCGTTCGCCTTCGGGGGTCGAGTCATCGATGTCGATCTCGTTGATGTAGAATTTGGTCAGCTCCAGTCCGAGGTCTTCCCAGAAGGCATTCATCTGTTCGCGCAGATAGCCTGAGAGCTGGTCCTGGAAGGCGGCTATGCTCTTGATGCCGATGTTGTTCTGGCGCATGAAGCTTATGAGGGCCGATTTGACCTTGCTCATGAACTCGCCGCGTGACTGTTCGGTCATGTCGGCTTCGGTGAAGGTGTCTCTGGTGCCTACGAATTTTATGATGAATTTTTCGGTGTCGGTGATTCGCAGGCCGTATTGTCCGGCGGCGTAGATAGGCACCATCGCATTGTATTCGGCATCATGGTTCTTGATATTTCCGGCATGCCAGTCGATGTTGAACACCTGGATCTTGTTGACAAACCAGATTTCGGCTGTAAACGGATTTTTGCCGCCGAATGGTATGCCGAACAGGCTGCGGAGTATTGGGAGGTTCTCGGTGTTGAGTGTGTGTTTGCCGGGACCGAATTTGCCCATGAGCTGCCCTTTGGAGAAGAGGACTGCTTCCTGAGATTCGGCAACGATCAGCTGTGTGTAGGTGCTGAGGTTGGTTTCCGGGAAACGATAGGCGTAGATTGTGAAATTACCTTGTGGCGCCCATCTGACAAGATCTATTATAGCCATAATGATTGGAGTGTTTTTGAAGGGTGTGTCGCGTAGAAAGGTTGAAACCACTGATAGACAGTGCTTATAAGCTACGATGGCAAAGATAGGAGGTTTATTTTGATTTTTTATCATGTTTTTGCATTAAAAATGCTGTGTGAAAATATGTTGTACAGCATAAAATCACTCTGATCACCGCTGTGGATGGCTCTGAGCGGTTTTTGTATGCCTACCTGGAAAGAAAATTGCTGAAATTGGAGAATTTGTGTAAATTTGCAACATCTATGGCCCGCTGCGGGCCACCGGTTCCACGCTTCAGAAGAATTACAGATTTATGAAAATAGCCCTTATAGGTTACGGGAAGATGGGTCACGCCATCGAGCGCATCGCCCGTGAACGCGGCCATGAGATTGTCGCAATAATTGATGTTGATAACAATGCAGATATTGACGGCGAAGCCTTTGCTTCGGCTGAAGCCGCCATCGAGTTCACAACCCCTTCGACCGCGCCTGACAATGTGATGCGCGCCGCAGCAGCCGGAGTGCCTGTGGTATGCGGATCGACCGGCTGGGCCGCCCGCCGCGATGAAGTTGAGAAGCGTGTCAGCGAAGTGGACGGCGCTCTTCTGGCTTCGAGCAATTTCAGCATCGGGGTCAATGTGTTTAACATCATCAACCGCAAATTGGCCCGTCTGATGAGCCATCTGCCACAGTATAAGCCCCATATGTATGAGACTCACCATGTCCATAAACTCGACCATCCGTCAGGCACGGCCATCACTCTCGCCGAGGGAATCATAGCCGAGAATGACCGTGTCAGTTCCTGGGCCGACGAGGGAATGGTCAGCGTAGACAGCTCGAACGCTTCTCTGACACCGGCGCAGATCGCCGCCGGTCTTGAACCGAAGCCTGTGATAGCAGAAGGTGCTCTTCCGGTGCTGAGTCTGCGTGAAGGCGAGGTGCCCGGCACCCACATCATCGAGTGGGACTCGCCGGTTGACACTATCGAGATCACGCACCGCGCCAAGAGCCGCGACGGATTCGCCCTTGGAGCAGTGATGGCCGCCGAATGGATTGCGGGAAAGAAGGGCATTTTCTCGATTGATGAAATGATGCAGGATCTCCTTTAATAAGAATCTATAAGAATCTCTCCTTAAAACTGATATATGACAACAAATAACGACAAGACTGCCGGAAGCGGAAGTTTCGCTGAGGATTTCCGGCGCCGCGTGGCCGACAACCGCACTTCTCGCTGGGTGCGATTTGCCATCGTCTCGCTGATCTTTTTCCTTTGGGTGGCATGGCTCGGCAACTGGTGGGTGGCTCTGTTCTGGTTTCTTCTTTTTGACATCTACATCACCGGATATATACCTCTGACCTGGTGGAAGAAATCGAAAAGCGCTGCCGTGAGGGCTGTGATGAGCTGGGTGGATGCTATTGTCTACGCGCTTATTCTTGTCTACTTTGTATTCACCTTCATAGGACAGAACTATCAAATACCGTCGTCGTCGCTTGAAAAATCGCTGCTCGTTGGCGATTATCTGTGGGTCAACAAGATGGCCTATGGCCCGAGGGTGCCGATGACTCCGGTCCACTTCCCGCTGGTGCAGAACACATTCCCGATCATCAACACCAAGTCTTATCTGGAGACTCCGCAGTGGAGCTACCACCGCCTCAAAGGTCTCGGACAGGTGGAGCGTGGCGACATTGTGGTGTTCAACTTCCCTGCCGGCGACACGGTGGCTACTAAAGTCACCAATCCTGACTACTATTCGCTGGTGAGGGCCTACGGACGCGAGAACATACTCCGTAATCCCCAGACTTTCGGCGAGGTTGTCTATCGTCCGGTTGACCGCCGTGAGAATTATGTGAAGCGCGCTGTCGGACTGCCCGGCGAGTGGCTTAAGATTGTAGACGGTGTGATCCATATCAACGGAGAGCCTATCGAGCAGCCCGAAAACGTTCAGTTCAACCATTATTTCCAGCTCCGCCAGGGGGCCATGACAGAGGCGAAGTGGGATGAGCTCGGCATTGCCGCCGATGACCGTCACTCGGTCAATATAACTCCTGATGATGTCTCAGGCCTTCAGATACTTGGATTCACTGTCAACCCTGACGGCACTGTGCCTCCTGTCTACATCTCGCCGCTGACTCCCGCTATGGTCAAGGCTCTTGAATCAGATCCGGCGGTGGCCAAGGTGATGAAGGTGCCTTCATTCTCACCCGAACCTCTTTTCCCTGAGGCTGTCAGCCAGGGCTGGACTCCGGCCGACTATGGCGAAATCTGGATTCCGCGCAAGGGCGCCACTCTCAAGATGGGGCCGCGCGCCTGGGATATCTACGGACGTGTGATCCGTGTCTATGAAGGTAATTCTGACGCAGAGTTCCGTGACGGCAAGCTCTATATAGGCGGCAAGCCGCAAGACAGCTATACGTTCAAGATGGACTACTATTTCATGATGGGCGACAACCGCGACAATTCGCTCGACTCGCGTTTCTGGGGCCTTGTGCCTGAAGATCACATAGTAGGCCGGCCGGAGCGTGTGCTGATCTCCTTTGACAAAGACCGCTCGCTCTTCAACGGCGGCATCCGCTGGGACCGCATTTTCATGAACGCCAACCCTGACAAGCCGAAGTATGAGTGAGGCAGGAACAGCTGCGCCCGTGTTGCTTCTTCCGCCGATGCTGTGTGCTCCGGCTGAGGTCTATGCACGCATTGCGGCGTGGGGCGGAGAGGCGCGTTTTGACTGGAGCCGTAGATTCGACAAGCGGTTCAAGGACAGTCACCGTTTCGCCATCGCCGATACCCGCGGACGCCTTGAGCTGACGGTGCCTATTGCCAAGCCGCAGTCTTCGCACTGCCGCTGGGACGAGATCTGCATTTCGGATCATGGCCGGTGGTGGGACGTGCACCGTGTGGCGCTCGAAAGTGCCTATGGCCGCACTCCGTATTTTGAGTTCTATATTGACCGTCTGCTCCCTATGCTTACCGACGGAGTCTGCGGGCGCTATCCCCTGCTCAGGGATCTTGCCGGCGCCTGGGATTCATGGATAAGAAAAACTCTTGAACTTCCTGCCGCCGCAGATGCGGAATCAGTTCCGCAGACAGTCTGTGAGTCCGGTCTTTCAGACAGTGAGATCGCACTGCCGCAGTACTGGCAGGTCCGTGCCGACAAGCTTGGTTTTATCCCAGGCCTTTCGGTGCTCGATCTGATTTTCAATCTCGGTCCTGAAGCCGTCATCTATCTTGACCGGCTCTGAACATCTCTCTATTACCTGATTTCTGATGCCTCTATCACCTGCAATATCCATAATCATACCTGTATATAATGCGGAAGCCACTCTGAGGCGCTGCATTGACAGTCTGCTCGCCCAGAGTTTCGGCGATTTCGAGCTGATAGCTGTGGATGACGGCAGTTCTGACCGATCGGCCGGAATTGTCAGAGATTATGCTGCGTGTGACAAGCGGGTGAAGCTGCTTGCTCCGGGGCATGGAGGTGTTTCGGCTGCCCGCAACTGCGGGATAGATGCAGCCCGCGGTACGTGGCTTACCTTTGTGGACTCCGACGATTATGTGGCGCCTGACTACCTGGAGAGCCTGATCAGCGGGAGTGATGGCACTGACTTTGCCATTTCGGCCTATTCCGTGGTAAATCCGGGTGAAAGTCCGAGGGCTGTCAATGTGCTGGCCGGAGAACTTCTGACCGACCGTAATGGCAATTGCGCCCTCCCGGCTCTTATGGCGGCTTTCAGAGCCGATGCCTTAGGCTTTGTGTGGGGCAAACTTTTTCGCCGTGACAGGCTCAGTTCGGAGTGTCTGAGGTTTGAGAATGACATCGCTTTCGGCGAGGACGGTATTTTCTGTTTTTCCTATCTCCGTCATGTCAGAAGCTGTCATGTCAGTCTGAATCCCGGTTATTTCTATGTCCGCAGCGCCGACAATTCATCGTTGGCCATGTCAGCCCCGGCTTCTGTCCGTCTTGCAGGACTTGAGCGTTTCTGGGAGAAAATCATGTCAAAAGGATTTGAGAGCCTGTCGGTGAGAAAAAAGATGGAGGTCTACTGCCTTGACGGCCTGCTGGCGGCTATAAAGACTGACCGGCTGTCGGCACAGCCGTCACTTTCGACTGATGACAGATATGGCTGTTATGATAAAATCCGGCAGCGGCTTTTGCCATCGTCCTATAGGCCTTATGTTCCTTTTTTCTTTGATTTTTGCGGCCGTTTCGGCTGGTGGCGCCTCTACGAGCGTCTGTATAAACTGATTTATCTTTAGAGGTCGTTTTTTAACAACCTCTTAAACTGCATCTCTATGACGGCCTCTCCTCAGATATCAGTAATTGTCCCGGTCTATAACTGTGCGGCTACCCTCGGCCGCTGTGTTGACAGTCTGCTGAAGCAGGACTATGAGAATTTTGAATTGCTGCTGGTTGACGACGGATCTACTGACGGTTCCGTCTCCACATTGCGCCGTTTTTTCGACCGGCGCATCAGGCTCCTTAGCAAGGAGAACGGCGGCCCGGCTTCGGCCCGCAATTTTGGCCTTGACCATTGCTCGCCTGAGTCACAGCTGGTGTGCTTTGTGGATTCCGATGATTATGTTGACCGCGATTATCTCGGCAGTCTGCTTGCGGTCGGCGGAGATCTTGCTGTGACAGCGCTTGTCCATCACTATCCTGACGGCCGGACAGAGACTCAGCGGCTGTGTGACGCGGAATTCACTTCATTCAGTGACAACCGTGAATTTCTTCAGGCTCTTGCCGGCGGCGCATTCAATCCGCCGGTCGGAAAGCTCTATTCCCTGAAACTGATCAGAGAGGCGCGCCTGCGTTTCCCGGAGATCAGGTTGCTGGAGGATGTCAGCTTCAATTTCCGCTATCTTGAGGAATGCCGGTCGGTGAGGATGGCTGACAAGGCTACCTATCATTATGTACATCGTCAGGGCTCGGAGACATCACGGGCCGATATGGAGGCTGTGGACAATTACGAGAGTTTCCACCGGTATCTGCGCTCCCGCTTCGATGCGGCTCTTGGACGCGATGTGGACCGCTTTGTCTATCCGCAGTATATGGCGCTGATACTGCGCTTTCTGCGCAGTTCCGACACTGGCAAGGCGCGTGGCACTCTACGGCGCGAGATGGTGCGCAGGAGTTTCGCGGCCCACCGCAGTTCTTCGGCAGGAGAATGGCTTGTCAAAACCCTCATCCGCCTGCGCCTCTTCGCCATTGCCAGGCGGCTTATCTGAATCTCCGGTTCAGGATGGCAAGAAATATTCCGAGCCGGGGCGATGTTTCAATGTGGTTACAGCTGTGAAAATTCGGTTACAATCAGGCATGATCGGGGTGTGGATGCTGTGGTTTCGGAGGGAATTTCGTAATTTTGTCGAAATGCAGTTTTTTCAAAAGCAACAGCATTAGAGAATACCTTTACTGAAGTGCAAATATTAGAGGTTGTTTTTAAACAACTTATAGACTGACAATCATATACTCGAATGAACGGACGATATTCAACCGAAGTAGCGAGGGCTATCCAGAAGATCTGGCTCAGCCACAGCCCGCGGCAGATGCGCGAGGGTTTCGAGATGCTCCGCAAGGCATCCGAGGCCGGTGACGCTGATGCTATGTGCTACTTTGCCCGCTGCCATTTGGGCGAGAGCTATGTGTGGAGCGGAGCAGGTTTCCCGGTTGACGAGGATCTGGCTTCCGATCTGCTGAAAAAGGCCGTCAGGCTCGGCAGCGCCTCGGCTGTGCTGTGTGCGCTGCGCAACGGCAAACTTTCGCAGGAGGTGGTCGGGGATATGCCTTTCGGTTCGCTCTTTGAGGCCTATGAAGAGATACTTTCACAGGCCGAGGCCGGCGATGCGTTCTGCCTCTATATGATAGGCAATGTGATGTTCTGGGGCGATTATATGCTTATCTGCCCTGAAGAGGCCGAAAAATTTGCCTCGGCGGAGGAGTATAAGCGCTATGCCTATCCGATAGCGGCCGATTACTATCAGCAGTCGTTCGAGGCCGGTCTGGGATCGGGGTTCGGGAATTACCGTACCATCTATGAGTCGGGCTTTGCCGAAATGGAGGCCGATGTCTTCGAGGAGCACATGGAGATGCTTGCCGAGACGGGCGATGCGCTGGTGTGTAACGACTACGGCAAGTGGCTTGAAGACGAGTATGACGATGCCTCGCATGCTTTCGAGTATTACCGCAAGGCGGTGGAACTCGGCGATCAGAAGTCGGCCTACAATGTGGGCACCTGCTACGGACGCGGATATGGGGTGGACGAGGACCCTGACAAGGCTTTCGAATATTATCTCATAGCCGCCCGCGACGGTCACCCGATGGCTCAGTTCCAGATAGGTAATTTTTACTTCGAGGGGCGCGGGAGTCTGCCGTGTGATTATGAGCAGGCCTATCGCTGGCTGTCGATGGCGCATGAAAACGCAGACTGTGACGAGCGGACTTCATGGCAGGCTGCGGCAGAGCTCGGCATATTGCTTCAGGATGGTCTCGGAACCTCGCAGGACGATTGTCAGGCCTATCGCTATCTGGCTGAGGCCGAGAGATATCTTGCTGATGTCTGGGAGCCGCTTGACGCTATGGTGCTCAACGCTTTGGGCGTGGCTTATGGTTTCGGTCGCGGCACGGATGAGAACATCAGGCTTGCCATAGATTATTTTGACCGGGCGATAGACTACGGTCTGGAGAAGGCCAAGGCCAACAAGGCCCGTTTCCGCCGCGGTCTGTTCGGACTTGGGAAGTGGACGCGGCGGTAGGTCGTCGGTGAAGAAACAGACGTCAGAGGAACGTGATATATCAATATAGTACAATAAAAAAGATCAAGTATATCAGAAAAAAGTATGAGAGTAATAGATCATCTTCAGGCCAATCCGGGCCGCACGGCTTTCTCGTTTGAGATATTGCCTCCGCTGAAGGGCAACAGTATAGAGAAGGTCTACAATATCATAGACAAACTCCGCGATTTCGATCCGAAGTACATAAATATCACATCGCACCACAGCGAGATGATTTTCAAGGAGATGCCTGACGGCAGTTTCCGTCCGCAGAAGATGCGCAAGCGTCCCGGATCGGTGGCTATCGCATCGGCCATACAGAACAAGTACGGCATCACGGCAGTGCCTCATATCATCTGTAAGGGCTTCACCCGCGATGAGACAGAATATGCGCTTATCGACCTGAATTTCCTCGGTGTGCATGATCTTCTGCTGCTCCGCGGCGACATCAAGGGCCCTGAGAAGTCTGACGATCCGACAAAGATCAACCGTCACGCCACAGACCTGCAGGCTCAGGTCAATGATTTCAACCGTGGAATCTATGCCGATGGAGAGACTTTCGAGCCGAATGCCACTCCGTTCAGCTATGGCATGGCCTGCTATCCTGAGAAGCATGAGGAGGCTCCTAACATGGACTCGGATCTCTATTATGCCAAGCAGAAGGTGGATGGCGGTGCGGACTATCTGGTGACACAGATGTTTTTTGACAACAGCAAGTATTTTGAATTCGTGGAGCGCTGCCGCAAGGCCGGTATCACGGTTCCCATCGTGCCCGGAATCAAGCCTGTGGTTTTCGCCAACCAGCTCAATGTGCTGCCGCGTGTGTTCCGTTCGGATATTCCGGAGGCCTTTGCCGCCGAGCTACGCAAGTGCAAGGTCGATGCCGAAGTCAGGGAAGTAGGCATAGAATGGTGTATCGGACAGTGTCGTGATCTTATAGCCCACGGTGTGCCCAGCATCCATTTCTACACTCTGATGGCTTCCGAATCGGTTCGCCGCATAGCCAAAGAGATTTATTGACAATCATATGGCCCGGTTCTTTTCAAGGGAGCGGGGCCATATGAAAAAAGCGCGGATGCTTTCCAATTGTGGAGAGCATCCGCGCTTTTTCAAGTCGGTATGTGTGTGTTTCTCTTAGATGTCTTCTTCGATTGAGAAGTCGTCGGGCAGATCCTCGTCGTCAAAGAGGCCGTCGCCGATTGAATTGATGTCGTCGGCGGTGGGTTCGTCTTCATCATCCGAGGCTTTGGAGGTCGCTTTCTTGTCGGCAGGCTTCGGGCTTTTCTTGCCTGAAGTGGCTCCACCTTTTTCCCTGAGGGCTTCCATGATGAGGTTTTCAAGTTCATCGGCGAGTTCGGGGTTGTCACGGATCACTCGCTTGGCCGCATCGCGTCCCTGGGCTATCTTGGTGTCATTGTAAGAGAACCAGGAGCCGCTTTTTTTGATGATGCCGAGCTCTACGCCGAGGTCGATGATCTCGCCGCTGCGCGAGATGCCTTCGCCGAACATGATGTCAAATTCGGCGCGCTTGAAAGGAGGCGCAACCTTGTTTTTGACTACCTTGACTTTGGTGAGCTTGCCAAGCACATCGTCACCGTCTTTGATAGCTGTGCTCGGACGGATGTCAATGCGGACAGAGGCGTAGAATTTGAGTGCGTTGCCGCCGGTGGTTGTCTCTGACGGGCCGAACATCACGCCGATCTTCTCGCGCAGCTGGTTGATGAAGATACAGGTGGTGTTGGTGCGGGAGATTGTGCCGGTCAGTTTTCGCATGGCCTGCGACATGAGGCGGGCCTGTACGCCCACGTTCTTGTCGCCCATGTCGCCGTCGATTTCGCTTTTGGGGGTCAGCGCGGCCACCGAGTCGATCACGAGGATGTCAATTGCCGAAGAGCGTATCAGCTGCTCGGCTATTTCGAGAGCCTGCTCGCCGTTGTCGGGCTGAGCCATGAAGAGGTTGTTGACATCCACTCCGAGTTTTTCGGCGTAGAAACGGTCAAAGGCGTGTTCGGCGTCGATGATGGCGGCGATGCCTCCTGCTTTCTGTGCCTCGGCTATGGCGTGGATGGCAAGAGTGGTCTTACCTGATGATTCCGGACCGTAGATCTCGATGATTCGTCCGCGGGGATAGCCTCCTACGCCGAGAGCGTAGTTCAGGCCGATGGAGCCGGTGGGAATCACTTCCACGTCTTCAATATTTTCATCGCCGAGTTTCATGATGGCTCCGCGACCGTAGTTTTTCTCTATATTTCCAAGTGCCTGGTTGAGGGCGTTGAGCTTTGCTTTCATCGGGGCAAGCTCTTTGTCCTTCGGGGCCTTGATGGTGGTCTTTTTCTTTTCCATGTCTTTTTATTTCTATGGTCTAATTGTTTATGATGCAAAGTTAATGCCGGGAGTGTGCCTTATCGGTGCACAGGTGTGCTAAAATGAGTTAATGATATGCGGTCCGGCAAAATTTTTCAGATTGCTAAATTAGCGATTTTTAGGGAGGTTGTCAAAAAAATTAGAAATAAATAAAAATTTTTTTGATTTGCGGTGAACCATTCTGCGGGCGTGGTGTTTAATAAGTACATAGCAAAATTACTTTTTCCATTGCAAGAAATGTGATAATGATTGGTTTATAAAAGAATTAAAGCTGTCGGGAGACAGCTTTTTTCGTGTCTTTACGCCGGCTGAGAGCAAAAAAATATTGCCGTCCGAAAAATTTTTCGCCTTTGCGGTGAACTATTTTCCGGGCGGTATGTTTAATAAGTACATAGCAAAAATTACTTTTTCCATTGCAAGAAATGTGATAATGATTGGTTTATTAAACGAATAAAGGCTGTCGGGATGACAGCCTTCTTCGTTTATATACGTTTTGTGATTTCCTTCCGTCTGTTCAGCTTTTCCGGAAACCCTCGGCAAGCATGGCGATATCGCGGCCTGAGGGGGCCTGATAGACGCGCAGGCCGAAGCGGTGGACTGCAGCCAGCACATGGTCCGTGACAGAGGCTGTAAACAGCTCGTAGGGCTTCCACGATGTAAGCGAGGTGAAGAAGTAAAGTTCCAGAGGAATGCCCTGGGGAGTGGGGGCAAGTTCGCGCACCATGTAGATCATGTTGTCATTGGTCTTCAGTTCAGGCAGGCGTGAGATGTAGTGCTCAAGGTAGCGTCGGAACAGAGTCAGGTTGACATGCTGCGCTTCGGGGTCGAGATCGCCCCACCAGTCTTCTTCTTTCAGGCTGTCGATGATCCGGCGGTCGCAGAAGCTTACGCTGTCAACGTCAATTGTGACAGAGCGGTTTATGCGGCGTCCGCGCGAGTCAGACATGCCGCGCCAGTTCTGGAATGATTCGCTTACCAGGGAGTAAGGCGGCACGGTGACTATGGTCATGTCGAAATTCTGGACTTTCACGGTGGTAAGACCGACTTCAAGCACTGTGCCGTTGATGTTGCGCGCGGGCACCGTGATCCAGTCGCCGGGGCGGAGCATGTCATTGAGCGTGAGCTGCACACCGGCCACAACTCCCATTATCGAGTCTTTGAACACCAGCATGAGCACCGTGGCCGCGGCTCCGAGGCCGGTTATGACCGTAAGCGGATTCTTGTCGGCAAGGATGGAGATAATGATGATCACACCCACCGAGACGGAGATCACCTGGAGCATCTGCCTGATGCCTTTGAGCGAAGAGGCGCGTCCTGACGAGGAGCTTTCTATCAGTTCGTAGAGAGCCAGAAGGAAGCGGTTGACCAGATGGACTATGACGCAGACAATCAGTATGCGGAATGTGAGCGACGCAACGGTCAGCAACGTCGGATAAAGTGCGAGTGACGGCGGCAGGAAGGTCTGGAGCAGGAGCACACAGGCCAGTTCGGCTACCACGCGAAGCAGGCGCGGGTTGAAGAGCACATCGTCCCACTTGGCTTCCGTGTGGCGTATCAGCCGGTCGATAGCCGGAATCACGTAGCGGGTGAGCGCGTAGAACAGCAGCCAGGCGCATATGAGTATCGACCCGGCTGTCAGTAAAGTGGCACAGGCGCGGAGCAGGCTGTCGCCCACTCCCCACCCGTGCAGTGTTTCGGAGGTCCATTTAAGGAACCCGGCTGTCAGCTCAGGCTCCATTCGGCACCGTCTTTAGTGTCTTTGACCGTGAAGCCGAGAGCAGCGAGGCGGTCACGGATAAGATCTGATGTGGCCCAGTCTTTCGATGCTTTGGCTTTGGCGCGGACATCGAGAAGAAGCTCTACGGCTCCCTCGAAGGGCTTGAGGGCTTCGGCTGAGTCGCCGGCCATTTCGGTGCGGACGCCGAGGATGTCGACAAGGAAGGTGTCAAACACGGTCTTCAGCTCGTCGATATCAGCCTGGGTCGCGGTGGCGTGTCCGTCTTTCACCTGGTTGACCAGGCGCAGGGCATCGAAAAGATTGGCAATGACCATCGGAGTGTTCATGTCATCGTCCATCGCCTCGTAGCATTTGCGACGGATGTCGCTCACGTCGATTGTGGAGCTTTCTGACGGTGTCAGTTCCTGCAGGCGGCGATAACCTTCAAGCATACGTCCGAGAGCTTTCTCAGAGGCTTTGAGGGCCTCGTTTGAGAAGTCGACGGTTCCGCGGTAGTGGGCCTGGAGGATGAAGAAGCGTATGGTCATCGGCGAGTAGGGCTGTTCGAGCAGCGGATGAGTGCCGTTGAAGAACTCGTCGAGGGTGATGAAATTGCCCAGCGACTTGCCCATTTTCTTGCCGTTGATGGTGATCATGTTGTTGTGCATCCAGTAGCGCACGGTGTCGTGTCCGTTGTGGGCCACAGACTGGGCTATCTCGCATTCGTGGTGGGGGAACATGAGGTCCATGCCTCCGCCGTGGATGTCGAAGCTCTCGCCGAGATATTTCTCGCCCATCGTAGAGCACTCAAGATGCCATCCTGGGAAGCCTTCGCTCCAGGGCGAGGGCCAGTGCATGATGTGTTCGGGTGCGGCCTTCTTCCAGAGGGCGAAGTCGGCGGGGTGGTGCTTCTGGTCCTGGCCGTCGAGCTCGCGGGTGTTGCTCAGAAGTTCGTCCACGTTGCGGCCCGACAGTTTGCCGTAGGGATGGTCCCGGTTGAATTTGGGTACATCGAAGTAGACAGATCCGTCCGAGATATAGGCATAGCCGCTTTCAAGGATCTTTTTGATGTATTCGATCTGTTCGATGATGTGGCCTGATGCGTGAGGCTCGATTGAGGGAGGGAGCACGTTAAGCGCCTCCATAGCCTTATGGTAGCGGGTCAGATAGTGTTGCACCACTTCCATCGGTTCGAGCTGTTCGAGGCGGGCCTTTTTGGCTATCTTGTCCTCGCCGTCGTCGGCATCGTGTTCGAGATGGCCCACGTCGGTGATGTTGCGGACGTAGCGCACTTTATAACCCAGATGGCGCAGATAGCGGAAGAGCACGTCGAATGTGATGGCCGGACGGGCGTGGCCGAGATGGCCGTCGCCATAGACCGTCGGGCCGCAGACATACATGCCGACCTTGCCTTCATGCAGCGGTTTGAAAAGCTGCTTGGTGCGCGTCAGGGTGTTATAGATGGAAAAATTGTTTTCAATCAGATTCATAAGTAGCTTGCTTGATAGGGGGGATCAGGCTTTTCCGCCCATGATGAAGGGGTTGGGGATCTCACCGCCGGGGTTGCCGCTGCCGTTGACCGGACGTTTGGGGCGGATTTCGCCGAAAGTAGCTTCGTATTTCTTCACATTTTCCATGAGTGCGCCGAGCAGGTTCTTGGCGTTTTCAGGAGTCATGATCACGCGTGACTGCACTTTTGCCTGGGGCATGTTGGGGGCCATAGTGATGAAATCAAGGAAGAATTCATTGGCGCCGTGAGAGATCACTGCGAGATTCGAGTAGATGCCTTTGGCTACTTCGGGAGAAAGTTCGATCTTTATTTCGTTGGGATTGTTGTTTGCCATTGTCGTTTTAATTTTTGAGGTATAAGTTTATAAGATAAGATAGATCGGATGCTATGTTTTGGGCCTGGTTGCCGTGTAGATGCAGCAGGTTCCGAAAGTCATCGGTATGAAGCGGGCTCCGGTAAAGCCTGCCTCAGCCATCAGGGCGCACATGCGCTCGCGCTGCGGCACTGCGGCGATTGATTCTGGCAGATAGCTGTAGGCGCGGACATCTTTGGAGACGAGACGCCCGACAGCGGGGATGATGCCGCGGGTGTAGAGCCTGTAGAACGGTCTGACCAACGCGGATGCGGGGGTGGAAAGCTCAAGGATCACTATCCGGCCTCCCGGACGTAAGACGCGCAGCATCTCGCGGTAGCCCGCGCCGAGGTCCTGGAAGTTGCGGACACCGTAGGCGCAGGTAACAGAGTCAAACGAGCCGTCGGCGAAGGGCAGCGCCAGGCAGTCGGCTATGCCGAGGCTGACGCATTGCTCCAGTCCCTGCTCCGCTACTTTGCGGCGGCCAATCTCGACCATCCCTTCCGAAAGGTCAACGCCTGTGACCCTGCGCGGGTTCAGACGGCGGGCCATCAGTATGGCCAGATCGCCTGTGCCGGTGGCTATGTCGAGAATCTCGCCGTGAGGCTCATTGCGCAGGAGGTCAACGGCCTTGCGCCGCCAGATGCGGTCAATGCCAAACGTCATCGCCCGGTTCATGAAATCATAAGCCGGGGCGATGGAATCGAACATCTCGCGCACCTGATCAGCCTTGTGGCGGGAGTCGGAGTTGTAAGGTGTGATCTCTTCTACTTTCAAGGATTCAGAGTGTTGAGGCAGTCGAGCACGTTGCGTGCGATGCGGTCGTCAAGATGCTCTTCGGGAGCTGGAACGAATTTCTCGCCGGTAATGTGCTCGTAGAGCTCGATATAGCGTTCAGATACTTCGTTGCAGAATTCATCGGTCATTTCAGGCACCTGCTGGCCCTCCTTGCCCATGAAGCCGTGGTCCATAAGCCACTCGCGCACGAATTCTTTGGAGAGCTGGCGCTGGGGTTCGCCCTTGGCGAGGCGTTCCTCATAGCCTTCGGCATAGAAATAGCGTGAGGAGTCGGGAGTGTGGATCTCGTCGATGAGGATGACTTTTCCGTCACGCAGACCGAATTCATATTTGGTGTCAACGAGGATCAGGCCTTTTTCGGCTGCCATTTCCGAGCCACGTTTGAAGAGGGCGCGGGTGTAAGCGGCCATAGTGTCGAACTGTTCTTCGGTCACGATGCCCTGGGCGATGGCTTCCTCGCGCGAGATGTTTTCATCGTGTCCGGCATCGGCCTTGGTGGTCGGGGTGATGATGGGTTCGGGGAATCGCTGGTTTTCCACCATTCCTTCGGGGAGTTTCACGCCGCAGAGCTCACGCATTCCGTTTTTGTATTCGCGCCAGGCGCTTCCTGCGAGATAGCCACGGATGATCATTTCCAGGCGCAGGCCTTCGCAGCGGTAACCCACGGTCACCATCGGATCGGGAACCGCAATCTTCCAGTTGGGAACAATGTCAGCGGTAGCGTCGAGAAACGAAGCTGCGATTTGATTGAGAGCCTGTCCCTTGTAGGGGATTCCTTTGGGGAGAATTACGTCGAAAGCCGAGATGCGGTCGGTTGCGACCATGACAAGCAGATCGTCATTGATGGTGTAGACGTCACGTACTTTGCCGTGGTAGACAGCGGTCTGTCCCGGAAAGTTGAAATCGGTGTTGACCAGAGTTGTAGCCATAGTGATTGGAAAAATGAATGGTTGTGTTTGTTGATTGCTGCAAATTTACAAAAAATTGCGGTAAAAAACCTGCCGTCACCGGAATAAACATGATGATTTTTCAGGCCGCTCTGTAAAGAGGCGTGAGCATCACAAGATTCCGTGTTGACGGCAGGTTTTAATCGGTGATGAAAAAAGAATTTGCCTGACGTCAGTTGAAAAAACGCTTGCCCCGGACCGTGTTGAGCCGGTCGGCAGGGCAAGCGTCTGTATTGTTGTTTGAATTTGAATGCGACGGATGTGCTTTATTTCGCAGCGGCGTCTTTGGCGCGTTCGAGATATTTCTGCATGTCCACACCGATCTCTGCTCCGTAGTTGGGATATTCCTTTGCGATCTGCTCGTAGACGGCGGCTTCAGCCTTGTAGTCTTTCTGTTCGCGGAGCACTGTGGCTTCCTTGAGAAGGAATGCGGGGGTGTAGTGGGGATTGTTGTCAGAGATCTTTACTGCGCTCTTGTAGCATTCGATGGCCTGGGGATACTGCTTGAGGTTCACGTAGCAGTCGCCTTCGAGTGATTTTGCAGCGGCACCGATGATTGATTCGGTGGCATCATAATTTTTAAGGTGATTGAGCGCGTCCTCATATTTGCCCTGCTTGTAGAGAAGGATAGCGGCGTTGAGGTTGGCAAGGTTGCCGGCAGAGTAGCCGTGATCGGCTGCCACCTGCTGGTATTTGGCGAGGGCTATCGAGTCGTTGCCCATCAGAAGTTCCATGTCGGCCTGGCCGAGTGCGTTGTTGGCGGCGTTCTGTCCGGGCTGGCGGATTGCATAGACGTAGATCAGCACGGCTGCTACGATTGCGGCCACTGCGATGCACGACCATACGATGATTTTAGGGTTGCTCTGCACCTTTTCGCCGAGGCCGGTGAGAGTGTCGTTTACCTCGTCGATAGAGGTGTGGATCTGTTCGTTGTTGGGCTTGTTATTTGCCATTGTTATGTGATTCGTTTTTGATTTATTCAGGTTTCGGCGTAACTAAAAGCCTTGTTTTTAGCTTGTTGTCGCGTTCCAAAGTGCAAAATTAATACATATTCTCCAATAAATGAAATTTTTAGCCCGATTTTTGACCGTCGGCCACTGATTTTAGAGGCTGCAATGAAGCGGGGGGTTGCACAATTGAAAAATAATGTCTAACTTTGCACCCACAGTTCCGGGGCGTAGCGCAGTCCGGTTAGCGCACCTGCTTTGGGAGCAGGGGGTCGCGAGTTCGAATCCCGCCACCCCGACGAACATTTCAGCCGCAGGCTTCAGATCGCAAGATCCGAGGCCTGCGCTTTTTTGTATAGATGAGATGGCTTCCCACGTGTTTTGCAAAAACCATTACTTGCCGTCACGAATAATCTTCCAAGGTTCCGGGATTCTTAGTTCAAATCCATTCTTTAGAGTTATTCGGTCGGGGAGCAGTGCATTTTTAAAACGTCCCTCGTACCGTTCAAGACATGTCGGTCTCATACCTGCTAATATGCGCAGATTTGAAGATTTATGATTAGGGGGAAAATAGATGAACACTTTTTTACCTGCTTCACGCGCAAGGTCAATCGCAGGTATCATATCACTATCCGCAGATACAATAATAACTATATCGCAATTATCTTGATACGCATCTGCCACAATCTGTGTAGCAAGGTTGACATCCGATTCCTTTTCCTCGTAGGTATTGATGATATTATGACACTTGAAGCACTCCAATCTCTTTTTGAGATATTTGCCAAGAATCAATTTGAATTTTCTGTTTTCAAGATTTGCTTGAAAAAAGGCATTTTGGCGCAAACTTTTGTCAGGGTCTCCTAAAGGGCGTGCAGAAAAATATTTTACGGCAACTAATTCTTGATGAGGCAACATAAACTGCTCAAACAGCTTAACAATATCAAGCCAGTAATACCTGTTCCACGGCTTCTTCTTGATTCCGTAGTAGAAATTAAAACCGTCAACATAGACGATTACGCGCTGTGTAGGGTAGGTTTGTTCCATAATAAAAAATAAGCCCCCATTACTGAGGGCGGGCCTTAGCTTTTTCCATCTAAGGGGGATACTGTCTTTATTAGACAACGCAAAGTTAGTTATTTTCGTTTATTGAAACAAATTTTACTGAAAGATTTAACAGTTTTGCATAAACGCCTAATGATGCCTAATGATGTGATTATCAGAATCACACTTATAAATGTGTTGTATAACATATTCCCGCTTACTATGAAAGAAGCAAAGCATCCACGGATGCGGAAGCCTCGCCTTGTTGGTTCTGAATGATTGTTGAGGTCAACCCCATAAGTGGTGCCGGGGGTAACGGGCGCCTTATCTGTAGCAGAGGGGTGGGAGTCAGAAAAAATTTTTATTTGATTATCAACTTATCAAATTGGAGTTTGCTCTGGCATATACCAATCAAAGGAATAATAGCTATTATCAGGATCAAAAAAACTTGCGCATCAATCTTTTATACGTTTGAAATTCAAAGATTGGGAATCTGCGTCTAATCCGACAACAGATAACTCATTATCATCCAATTTGCGAATAATATTCTTCATAGTCTGACCGCTTTCTGTATAGTTTATAACCAATGTGTCTCCAAATTCCGAATAAGTTAGTTGCAGTTGTTTTGATGTTGGCCGTATATAGTTGCCATTTGCCTTAAATTCTGCGACTCCTGTTCCATCAGAATTGAATGTAAAGATGAGAGTTGAATTTATGGCATATTCGCCATTGCCGGAAACATCATTGTGTTCCCATTGACCTACTAACGGATTTTGATTAGTTGGCGTACAAGCTGATAAGATTGTGGTAACAATTGACATTCCGCCAATTATTGCGGTTGTTATAATTCTACTCATATTTTAGGGTTTCCAAGTATATCCACATTTAAGACAAGTTGTTACTTCTGCATCTTTCTCTGCTTACCGGTTCTTCGTTGTTCTCGTATATAGGAATGATTTTTATTGTTAATATTCCGGATGAGTTCTCATATATTCATCAATCATATCAAGGTCACGTTGTTGCTCTTGACTTCCTTGATACTGAATTTGCCTACGTTTACCATCAATTGTATGATATTTCCCATTATCGCTAACTGTGGGGCGATAATGGGGGTCAGTTGAATATCCGGAAGATACCTGATATGATTCATCTGTACTTTTTGCGGTCGATTCTGCAACCTCAACAACTTCTACTACATCATCTGGAACGGGAAATGAATTTTTAGACCCCGTTACATTAGAACCTGTTTCGTATTGACGATTTCCACAAGAGGATATAGCTATACAGGAGGTTAATCCAAGAAATGCGTATGCGAACAATGCTTTTTTCATTGCGTTATATCGGTTTATAGTTCTGTGCATTATTGCTGCTAAGTCCGTTTGGCGTACTGAGCTATGTGAATAGCCTAAAGGAATACTGAATCGCAAAAATAGTGAGATTCCGCCGATTGACAAGGGCTTTGCAAGCCGATTATTAGCAAATATGCTGTATAACATATCCTGAAAGCAAGACAAGCCGCAACTTCGTTAATCACGGCTGCAAACCTTTGTCGAGGCAGGTACGTTGAAAATAAGTCTGGGTATGAATATACAAGAATAGACTTATGAATATGACCAAGAAATCTGTCACTACACCGAATGAATCGCCTGTAACGGCGTCAGGGCGTAAGAAAATAGTATCGACGGCCAAGGGCTCAGTCACTATGGCGGCTATGGCCGTCCTCATCGTAACGTCGATTTTGAGTCTCCGCGGATTGCCTTCGGAGGCGAAATACGGTGTCCAGTCGATATTCTACTATCTTTTTGCGGCCTTGGTGTTTCTCCTGCCGTTTTCTCTGGTGTGTGCCGAACTGGCTTCCACCTACACCAAGAGCGGCGGTCTCTACCGCTGGGTATCGGAGGCTTTCGGCCCGCGATGGGGGTGGACCGCGATGTATCTGGAGTGGCAGACTATCGTGATCTGGTTTCCGACAGTCCTGATGTTCGGGGCGGCTTCATTGGCCTATATATTCTGGCCTGAAAGTTTCGATGCTGCCTTGGCTTCGAACAAGGTCTACACTATTGTGATAGCGATGCTGATGTACTGGCTTGCCACATTCAACGCTTTCCGCGGACAGCGTTCGGCGAACCTTCTGAGCACCTGCGGCGGCTTGGTGGGTACCATCATTCCCGGCGCCGTGCTGATTGTGCTTGCCATTCTCTATGTCTGTCTCGGCAAACAGGTCAATCTCACCGAGGTTTCGTTTTTTCCGGATTTCGGTAATGCCGGAACTATAGTCCTTGCCGCCTCGATATTTTTGTTCTATGCAGGCATGGAACTTCAGGCTGTGCATATCAATGACATGAGCAACCCGGCCAGAGATTTTCCGAAGTCGGTGTTCCTCGCAATAGTGGTGATTGTTGCTGTCTATGCTCTCGGCACTCTCGCCATAGGCATCATAATACCGTCAGACAATATCGACCTGCTGCAGTCGCTGCTCGTGGCTTATAAATCTCTGTGGGCTTCGTTCGGACTGAGCTGGCTCGGCAATGTGATGGCTCTGTTTATCATGATAGGTGTGGTAGGTCAGATCAGCGCTCTTGTCACCGGACCGGCAACAGGCCTGATGGCCGTTGCGCAGTCGGGCTATCTCCCTCGGTCACTTCAGACCGTGAACAAGAACGGTGTCAACAAGCCGATCCTTTGGATCGAGGGTGTGTTTGTCTCGCTGCTTTGCCTGGTGCTGATAGTGCTGCCTACCGTCGAGTCGGCCTATCAGATCATGTCGCAGATGGCCACCATAATATATCTGATCATGGTGCTGCTGATCTATGGCGCTTTTATCCGTCTGCGCCGTGTGGCTCCGGGCCGCAAGCGCGGATTCAGAGTTCCGGGTGGAAAAGCCGGTGAGGTGATTGTCTGCGGCCTCGGCATCCTCGGTGCCTTGCTTGCGCTGGTGCTGAGTTTCCTGCCTCCGTCACAGATCTCTACCGGTTCGCCGGTGGTCTACGTGGGTATAATCATTATAGGTGTGGCCGTTTTCCTCGCCATTCCTCTTGTGGTCTATGCCAGACGAAAGCCGTCATGGCGTAATCCTGATGCTCATTTCTATCCTTTCGACTGGCAGATAGAGGGCCGCAAGCCAGACCAGGTGTCGAAGTGGGCGCCGGGCTATGAGCCTACCGAGCAGGAGGTGGAGGATGCCGAAACCGATGCCATAGCCCGTCACGGCAGCGAGCCCCACATGTAGCGGCGACCTCAGTCCAGGGATTGTGTCAGGGAAAAGCAACGGTCCTCTTGCCCGGAGCGCGCTTGTGGAGCGGTGTGGCGGGGCAGAGGACCGTCGGAGGAGCTTTGGATGCCCGAAGAAGCAGCGGGTGACCGGCACCTTACTTCTTATCGAGAATCAGAGTGGAGCCTTGCCATGCGTTGGTGGCATCCAGGACTTTGAGCAGTTCGCTCCAGTCAGAGGCAGAGAGGAGATGCGCATTGTAACGCTTGGTGATCTCAATGTTGACGAGATCAGCCGAAGGTGCTGAAGCGCTGACCGTGAAACTTCCGGTCTCGTTGCTGACCGAGGTGTCAAGAGCCGCGAGAGAACGGGCGTTGACGCTATAGCCGGCAGGAAGTTTCAGGCTGATGCGGGTGACGTATTCGCGCGGAGTGCGGAGATAGACGTCGTCTGTGCGCCTGCGGTCAGACGGCAGGGCTTCGATCTGTCCGCTCATAAGCTTTCCGGCTGAGAGGATCAGGTTTTTGCCTGCGCGCTTCACGAGGTTGTCCATAGTATAGCTGATGTTGTATCTGAGTTCCGGATCTGAGGGATCGATGCCGATGGAGGTCACGCTTCCGGATGAGAATTCCGAGGCGTCAGTTCCGTGATAGGATTTGATTTCCGCCTTGAAATCGTTTTTCTGCTCGCTGCGCCCGTCGGCATAGCGCTCCTGGCGGTCGGCGGCCTCTTTTTTGTTCTCTTTGATCTCTACGGTCAGACCGTAGCGGTTCAGCCAGGCTTTATAACCTTCGTTGACATCTTCTTCGCTGAGCACTCTGAAGCCGCCGGTTTTAGTGGCTCCGGTGTATGCTTCCTCGCGCCTGATGTTGAGTGCGGTGCCATCGATTGTCGCTTCAACGGAGGTGACGTTGCGGTTATCGGCGGCGCTTGTCATAGGCAGCGTTATGTAGTCAGCATCTGTGGTCGGGTTCTTTTTGCGTTCTTTGTATTTGCGCCACATCAGCACCTTGCGGCCCTGTAGCGATGGCGGCAGGTCGGATGGCGCCAGAATTCCACCTACGGGCGGGAAATAGTAGCGAGGCTGATCGCCGCTGACTCTGGCAAATGCTAAGGTGTGGTTAAGATTGATGAGCTGGTCAAGCGGTTCATAGGAATCACGGGTGGAGATTCCCGGATCCTGCGGGATTTTGAAGGAGCTAAGGTCGTAAATTAGCTGCTTTGAGAATGATAGATTGTTGAGTGCGCCGCGTTTGGCGACGTAGATGTAACACAGCATGTTGTATGTGTAGTCGGCAGCTTCCTGAGCGGTGATTTTCCCCTCTTTCAGGAGCTTCTGCAAGGTCTTGCCGACCTTCTTGCCGTCACGGATATATTCCTGGGGCATGGAGCCGCTGACAGATGAAGGCTGCATCCACCAGCTTCTGGCATCCCAGACGTCTTCCTGGATGAGTGTGGCGTCAGGGTTTGCGTGAAGTCCGTCTTTGCGGGCGCTTCTCGGAGTGAAGTCATCGCTGTTACGGCGGTTGAAGATGTGGATTTTGACTGTGGGCGACTGCTGGTCGGAGTTGTACCACAGGCGAGGCTCTCGTGGTATGTCGGTCATTTCGAGGTCAAGCACATAGTTCTTGTCTTCGTCGCGGCTGACGGTGAAATCAGGTGCGCCGTTGAGGGTGCGGTATTGTGTGGTGAGATTATCGTCGACCACACAGTGGATCTGATAGTTCATGATCGGAGCTTCATCGCGGAGGGTGAAGACCATCGGATCGGGGTGGACGTTCTGGAGTTTCGATTCGGTGTAGAAGAACACGTCGATGTCATCGCCGGGCTCAAGTCCGGGTATGGCGAGTTTGCGGCTCTTTTTCTCGCCTTTCTTTCCCTCTTCCACCTCGATGAATTCAGAGGTGTCGATGTCAATGGTGCGGCCATCGGGCTTTATGAGGCGCACGCCCATAGCGCGGCGGTTTTTCGCGTAGCCGTCCCAGTTTCGAGTCTTCTTGTCGGTGCTGAAATCGAATTCCGAATATTTTTCAAGCGCGGCTTTGTCATTTACGTGTATGAGCATACGTGTCAGATGCGACCCCTGCACCTGGGCTTTGCGTGAAAAGCGCAGTGTGCCGCTCATTCGGCCGAAGCCGGTCTTTTTCTTGGCATCGACATCTTCATAGACGGCTTTGATGACGGCCGATTCGTTGCGGTATTTGTCAGGTATTTCCTTTACGTTGAAAGCCGGGAGTTCCATTGCATAGACTTCCGCTCGGATCGTGTCGGTAAACCTGCGGTAATCCTCCTTGCTGTCGGCGTAGGAGAGTAGGGCGCTTATCAGAGCGACTGTGGTGAGAATTACTTTTTTCATATCGGTTCGGATTGGCAATGTGATGATATATGTCGGTCTGGAGTGATCAGTTTCTGAGTCTTATCTCGATATGCTGGTTGCAGGCTTCGTTCCAGGTGCTGACTGCCTTGTTCCACTCCGGGATTTCCGAAAGCGGGAGGCGGGCGGTGTGCAGCAGTAGGGTCTTGGTCATGCTTATTTTCTGCCCTTCGCGGCTGAAAATGCAGCTGAAGTCGGCAATTGGCCCTTCGCGGCGGTAGTTGTTGGGGAGTGTGACGTCGGCATTCTCAGGGATCATGACTGTGGTGCGCCTTTTGATCAGTCCTTTCATGGGAAACTGATAGTCGCTGCGGCGCTCGTCGGTGTCGATGCGTGACGTCAGAGGATCGCCGGACGTGTTCATGTCAATGTAGATTGCGTTGTCGGCCTCTGTGAGTGCCGCAGTGTTGAGTATCGGTGCCCAGAATGTGATTTCGCCCGGAGTATCCTTTTTATATGTGATGCTGTCTGCAGGAACCGCGGCCCTCTGTGAGGGGACAAGGGCTTTGGCAAGCAGTTCGTTGAGATGCTGTCCGGGGACTTCGGCGTAGCTCTTGATGAAGTGTTCGGCCATGTCCTCGGAGCAGTTTCTGTAGGCTATGCCTGAGAGCCCGTCGGGGGTCAGCCTGTAGTTGTAGTTCAGTATATCGGCAGATGCTACGGGTGATGTCGAGGGGATTTCTATCATGCGGTAGCCGTCAGAAGTAAACATCATGGCGTCTTTGCCACGAATCCATTCCGGGATGTGGCGGGCCGAGATCTGTTCGTGGGTCGGGTCAAGGAAGAGCCATGAATCGCCGTCGGGGACAATGCAGATCATGTGGTTTGTGGCTGCAAGAGAGGGCGATTCGGCTATTCGGAAGGGTATGACATCGGTGCCCACAGCGGCTATGCGGGCCTCGATCCCGGCGCGGTTGAGAAGGGTGGCAAGCAGCAGTGACATGCCTTTGCAGTCGCCGTAGCGTTTGCGCATCACTTCGGCGGGGGTGTCCGGGCGATAGGCGGCTTCTCCGGCTTCGAATGCCACATAGCGGATGTTTTGCTGCACATGACGGTAGATGCGGCCTATGGTTTCGAGACGGTCTTTGGCTCCGTCTGTCATGGCGGCTACTGTCGCGCTGACTCCTGCTATCACGGTGTCGACATCGAGCATCGGTCGGTGGTAGCGGTAGAGCGAGTCGCAGTCCGGGAAGTAGCCTCTGACCATTATGTGGGGCAGTGCTGACAGTGCGGAAGGCTGGTGTGTGTCATCAGGTATTTCGGGGAGAGAGCTGACGTTATAGGTAATTGTCCGCGATCCGTCCGGTGCGGTGTGGTCATCGCGTGTGATTCCCGATGCCGGGAAGTGACGGTCGACGAGTTCTATGGCAGGCAGCGATGCCGGTATATGGAAAACGATCTGCTTCGAGCGCACAGGATATTCCTCGGAGGGAAACATACCGGTGAAGTGGGCGCCGTCAGTGAAAGTGCGCCGGAACTGCACTTTGGCTTTGCGGTCCTTGCGGTCAAGCAGTATGTCGAAATAGCAGACTTTGCTGTCATCATGAAATACGGTCGGAGAGTTGGCGTTGCGGTATTGCGCTTTGCCTCCCGATGCTTTGTCGAGAGTGATGATGTTGCTGTGGAATATGTGAGGCCTGATGCGCTCGGCGCGTCGTGTGGCCTGATATTCCAGGCTTGTGGAGTGTTTTATCTCAGGTCCGTTTTTGCCCTGCACGAAGCGGTATTCCTCGATGCCGGAGGTGATGACCACATTCTCGTCGGGCTTGGCTGCATGTGTCGCAAAAGCGTGGCATGTCAGCAGTAAGGCGATGGGAAGCAGTTTTTTCAGCATAGCGGAGAGTCTCTGATTGGTTATTTGCAGAAAGTCTGGAAGATGTCTTCTGCAAAGTTAGCCATCAGAAAATAAAAAAAGTGTGACTTAAATCACACTTGCAGAAGAATAATTGATCAGAAACTCTGATCTGTGTCGCCGTTTTGGTCAGAATCTCTTATTTGGGCATTCAGTCTGGAGCGCATTCTCACAAATGTCTCGCGGGCTATGCCGAGATAGGATGCGATGGCGGTATTTGACATCTGTCCGTTGATCTGAGGCAGGCGTCTGAGCAGTTCGATGTAGCGTGATTCAGGTGATTCGCAGCGGTAGGCTATGCCGCGCAGCATGAAGCTCGTGGCTATGGCCGTGGTGAACTGCAGGCGGAAGCCCGGAAGTTCGCGGTCGATGTAGTCAGTCAAGGCATCAAGGCTGACCACCGCTGCTTCAGAATCGCACATGGCTGTGATGTCAAAACCTGAGCGGCGTGAAAAATCCGGGGTTATGTAGGCTCCGATTATTTCGCCTGTGAAAGCGAGCGAGAGTATCTGGCGGTCTCCTTTGTAGTCAGGGCGCGAAAAGGCGAATCCGCCGGAAATAACCAGACCTATTTCCTGCGCGGGCTGGCTGAGGGTGCAGAAGTGCTGCCGCCGGCGGTAGCTGCGGCGCTCGCCGTTGGTCAGTATGTAGTGGCGCAGCGGCTCCAGGTCAATGATGTCGTATAATTTGAGGTCGGCCATATGATAAAAGGCATATCCGGTAGGAGATCCCTCAGGCGGGGAGATGCTATGGTATGTTTGTGAAATATCTTTGACATAGCCGGAACGTTAATCCGGATTTGAACTATGCAAATATAATGTTTCTATGAGAAAAAATGCGTACCTTTGCGCCAGAATAATTATCACAGTTCTTAATTTTTAGCCAAACTCTGTAACACCATGAGTGGTTTCTTTGGAACGGTAAGCAGACAAAGCTGCGTGACCGATCTTTTCTATGGTACGGACTATAACTCGCATCTGGGTACACGCCGTGCCGGTATGGCTACTTTCGATGCTGCCGACGGGCAGTTCAGCCGGTCAATTCACAATCTGGAAAATACCTATTTCCGGACCAAGTTCGAGTCGGATCTCGGAAAATTCCGTGGCAACGCAGGCATTGGGGTCATAAGCGATACCGACCCGCAGCCGATAGTGATCAATTCGCATCTCGGCAAGTTTGCGATAGTGACAGTCGCCAAGATCGCCAACATCAAAGAACTCGAAAAAGAGTTGCTTGAAGGCAATATGCACTTCGGCGAACTCAGCTCCGGCAATACTAACCAGACCGAGCTGATAGCCCTGCTTATAATCCAGGGCAAGAACTTTACTGAAGGTATTGAAAATGTATTCAACAAAATCAAGGGCTCATGCTCGATGCTTCTCCTGACCGATGACGGCGCCATCATCGCCGCCCGCGACAAGTGGGGCCGCACTCCGATCGTCATAGGGCGTAAAGACGGTGCATTTGCCGCTACCAGCGAGTCGAGCAGCTTCCCGAACCTCGACTTCGAGATTGACCGCTATCTCGGCCCCGGTGAAATCGTGCGCCTGACCGCCGACGGTGTTGAGCAGATGCGCAAACCCAACGAACGTATGCAGATATGCTCTTTCCTTTGGGTCTACTACGGTTTCCCGACATCGAGCTACGAGGGCCGCAACGTGGAAGACATGCGCTATCAGTCGGGCTATGAAATGGGGCAGACCGATGACTCGGAGGTTGACTGCGCCTGCGGAATTCCTGATTCCGGTGTCGGAATGGCTCTCGGATATGCCGATGGAAAGGGAGTGCCCTACAAACGCGCTATATCCAAATATACTCCCACCTGGCCACGCAGTTTCACTCCCAGCCGTCAGGAACTGCGCGATCTTGTGGCCAAAATGAAGCTCATCCCCAACCGTGCCATGCTCGAAGGTAAGCGAGTGTTGCTTTGCGACGATTCGATTGTGCGCGGCACTCAGCTGCGCGACAACGTCAAGATTCTCTATGACTACGGCGCGAAAGAGGTTCACATCCGAATTGCCTGCCCGCCGCTGGTTTACAGCTGTCCGTTCGTAGGTTTCTCGGCATCAAAGAGTGACCTTGAACTGATCACACGCCGCGTCATCCAGGAGCTCGAAGGAGATTCTGACGCAAATCTTGACAAATATGCCACCACCGGCTCGCCGGAATATGAAAAGATGGTTTCCATCATCCGCGACCGTTTCGGTCTGACATCATTGAAATTCAACCCGATCGAAACGCTTGTAAAATCCATCGGATTGCCCAAGTGTCAGCTCTGCACCCACTGCTTCGACGGCAGCAGCTGCTTCTGATCCGAATTCCTCGCATAGGTGGTGAGATCTGATCACAGCCAGCTTCTCCCACGGCAAAGAAAGAACATTTTAACCGAATAGCATCAAATAGCGTCAATTTTGCAAAATTGACGCTATTTGATTTTTTGTGTCTTTAGATCTGCTTTTGGCGCTAACAATATTCCGGTCTCAGACGTTTGTTGGTGAAAACACTGCTTATGTCAACACATCTTCAGATAAAACGAGCCTATGAGCCTGCTGAGGCTTCAGACGGTTACAGGGTTTATGTCGACAGGCTTTGGCCACGTGGGCTGTCGCATGAAAACTTCCACTATGATTTGTGGGATAAAGAAATTGCTCCGTCCGCACAGTTGCGGGAATGGTTTCATGAGGAGCCTGACAGCCGCTGGAGTGAATTCGAGCGGCGCTATAAGGCCGAACTTCTGTCAAATCCGTCATTCGGACAACTGCGTCACGCCATCTCCGGAAAGCCGGCTGTCACTCTGCTGTATTCCTCCCATGACGAGATCCATAACAATGCCGCCGTCCTCCTTGACCTCCTCAAAATCCAGCCCTACTGATAAGAAACAAAAAAGCGAACCGATATTCTCGATTCGCCTTGGTGGAGTGAGCCGATAAATTATCGACCATCCTGGGACGCCTCGATAAGTTTTGTGACTTCGGATTTTAATAAGGGCAAATGGTTGATTACAATTGCCCATATCAAGTCTTCTTTTAGACTGTCATATCCGTGGATCAAATAGTTGCGGGTGTTGACAATTCTCCGTGCGGATGTGATGGGGATATCCGGCGAAATTTTCAAAATGCGATTCATCGCTTCTCCGATGATTGCAATTTCCCATTGCACGGCGCTGCGGAAACAGATGTCTTCGCAGAACACCCTGAACTCTTTCGGACGTGATGAGCAAAACAATTCGATATTGGATATCGAGCGAAGGATGTCATTGAGAGATTTGAGGATTGAACTATCCATAGATCAGTTGTTTTGTGCGGTCGAGTTCGGCGCGGAATATCTTATTTTTGACAGCAGTTTCGTCTATGAGGTCTATTTTGCGTCCTAAAATAAGTTGGAGTTCCTCTATAAAGTCAAAGAAGACAACGAAAAGATCGGGGATCTGATCATAGTGAAAAATCACCGAGAAGTCCACATCGCTCTGGTCATTGAATCGCGGAGTGAGTATAGAGCCGAACACCCACAGTTTGGCCACCTTGTACTTTTTGCACAGGGCTATGATCTTGTCTATGTTCATCTCTATAAGTTTCATCAACGGCAAATATAATCATTTATAATGATATAACAAAAAGCGAACCGATATTCTCGATTCGCTTTGGTGGAGTATAGCGCACCGAAAACAATGGAGTCATGAACAATCATAAAAGT
>CAMXAZ010000012.1 GCA_947179295.1 uncultured Muribaculaceae bacterium | reverse complement strand
CAACACTCAAAAAAGAGAGGCTGCGCCGTAAAACTTAATTACGACACAGCCTCTTTTTATTGAGCCGAATCTCAGAACCCCGCGGCAACATCAAGATCACGCTCGTCAGCAATTTCGACACCAAGCATCGCCTCTATGATATCTTCCATTGTCACAACACCAAGCATGCGCCCCTGACCGTCGGCGATAACAGAAATATGCTCCTTATCCTCAAGCATCTTCTGCCAGATATCCAAAACCCTGTCAGCCTCAGCAAAAACAGGAATCGGCCTCATGATCTCGCCGACCCGCATCGAGAACTTATCCTGAGAAAGCATTTCAAGCACAGTCATCCTGCACACATAGCCCACTACCATTTCACGCCGGCTGTCATAGACCAGAATACGCGAAAAAGCCGCCAGCGACTTATCGTCATAAAACTCTTTCATGCTCATTGACTCCGGCACACAAGCCACCGACTCGGAAAGAGTCATTATCTCAGCCGCACACTTTCCTGAAAGCTTCAGAAAATTCTGAATCACCTGATTTTCGGCCACATCTATAACGCCCTCGTCAACGCCCACATTGACCATAGCCGCAACCTCCTCACGGCTTACAGTCAAAGGCTGTATCTTTGGAGAAAAACAACGCGTGAGCAGTTCCGAAAGCCACACAAGCGGATAGGTAATCACAATCATCACCTGTATGACCCTGGCCGAAGGCATAGCAAGCTGACGCCAGTAAGAAGCCCCTATCGTCTTGGGGATAATTTCCGACAGCACAAGGATAAGCAAAGTCAGAATTGCCGATATTATACCGAAGTAAGCCTCGCCGAACACCTTTACCGATTCAGAGCCGACACCCGCCGCACCGATTGTATGGGCCACGGTGTTGAGAGTCAGAATCGCCGCAACCGGACGATCGACATTGGTTTTATAGGCCATCATCAGAGGAGCATTCTTAGCCCCCTGGCTTTCTTTCATCGAAAGGAATGAAACGGGAGTGGAAAGCAACACAGCTTCCAGGACGGAACACAGAAAAGAAACGGCAAGCGCACCGAATAAATATAAAAGTATAAGTGTCATGAGTAATTATTTCTGAAAAATTAAACGTATAAGCAGAAAACGCTCCGCAAAAGCGAAACCTCATCCTATACGGATCACTCACGGAATACACAATAGAGAATTCTTACAGGAAGCAACTGCATGCGGACGGACAGCACAGAGACCATAAGCCGTACCGGCAAATACCGACAACCAGGAACAGCAGCTACCGATTTCCAATATGCCGCAGCCGAATGCTGCTGCCCGGAAAGATTGGGACGACGGACACTGGAATTTACAAATCCTTTGAATTTCGAGAATGACGGCTGAGACACCACGCACTCCACATCGGAATCCACCACGCACCCAAAATCAGGAATATCACCGCCCTCTTCCGATCCTAAGGAAAGAAACAGGACAGCAAACAAGCATGATATGATAGCTATGGACCGTGTCATCAGCTCAAATTTCAGTCTCTTTTACTCCATACAACACCAAACAGATATCTTTTGTTGCCCGCCTCCAACACAGACAACCGGGATAAGCAATAAAACCACCCCAACTTATGTTTATGCGAAATGTTTATTGTATTTTTGCCCTAAGACCCAACAGCTAAAACAGCTAAACGCCTGACACCAATGAAACACAATACTCAAATCGTAGGGATGCTCCCCGGAGCATCCGCCCCCGCCAACAATCCCGTCCGCGATTCACTCCACACTACCCCCGATACCGCGCCTCTACAAACCCAACTGCCTCAACGGAAAAACATTCGTGCAGAATTTCATGACTATTCCGGTGGCGACTATTTCATAACGATCTGCACAAAAGACAAATACCACTATTTCGGTAAAATTCATGACGGAAAAATGAAATTTTCTGAGATAGGGAAATATGCGCACGATGCTTTGGAAACTTTGCATACGCACTATCCATACGCCGAAACGCTGCTATTTGTCGTCATGCCAAATCATATTCATGCAATAATCCGCATCACCGAACCGGCGGATGCTCCGGGGAGCATCCCTACAATCAGAACGGCGCTTGGAGTGATAGTTGGCGGTTACAAACAATCAGTTACAAGATTTGCCCGACGTAACAACATCGAATTCAACTGGCAAAGCCGATATCATGACCACATAATAAGAGGGACAACGGACGGTAATAATATAGCCGATTACATACTGAACAATGTGGCCCGATGGAATTCCGATTGTTTTTATAACGGTGAATAACGCGACTTACCATACTGGATCGACCGGATGCTCCGGGGAGCAATCATACATTGTGATCGGGACAGATTCAGGGAAAAATCAAAAGAAATTATCGGCCGACCCGACATTTATAATTATTTTTAATTCCATTGCTGAGTAATTTTCACTAACTTTGCACTTTCAAAACCGAAATCAGTTCTATCATTTTAAATCAGATAAGAATAAAATCAGTCATGTCTGACAACAAACGTATCAAAACCGCACTCATTTCAGTCTTTTACAAAGACGGACTGGAAGAAATCCTTTCATTACTCCACGCAGACGGCGTGAAATTTCTCTCAACCGGCGGCACCCGCTCATTCATCGAAGGCTTAGGCTACGAATGTGAGGCAGTCGAAGATCTCACCGGCTACCCGTCAATACTCGGCGGCCGCGTAAAGACACTCCACCCCAAAGTGTTCGGAGGCATCCTCAACCGTCGTGACAACGAAGGAGACCGCGGCCAGATAGCCCAATATGAAATTCCCGAAATCGATCTGGTGATCGTAGACCTCTACCCCTTCCGTGCCACTGTAGCTTCCGGAGCACCTGAAGCCGACATCATCGAAAAGATCGACATAGGCGGTATCTCGCTCATCCGTGCTGCCGCCAAGAACTACAACGACGTGATCATCGTAGCCTCGAAAGCCCAGTACAAACCTCTGGCCGAAATGCTCAAGCGCAACGGCAAAGCCGAATCATCGCTTGCCGAACGCCGCTGGTTCGCCGCTCAGGCATTCGCAGTCTCTTCAGGCTATGACACCGATATCTTCAACTACTTCGCATCGACTGAAGTTGAATCGCCGATCGAACACACCGACGAGCTCCGCATAGCGTTTGACGACGCGAAGCAGATGCGCTACGGCGAGAATCCCCATCAGAAGGGCACATTCTTCGGCGACTTCGACGCTATGTTCACCCAGCTCCACGGCAAAGAAATCTCCTACAACAACCTTCTTGACATCGACGCAGCCGTAACTCTGATTTCAGAATTCACCGAGCCGACATTCGCAGTGCTCAAGCACAACAACGCCTGCGGTCTCGCAACTCGTCCTACCATAGCCGAAGCCTGGAAAGACGCTCTCGCCGGCGACCCCGTCAGCGCATTCGGCGGAGTGCTCATCACCAACGGCACTGTCGACGCCGCAGCAGCTGAAGAAATCAACAAAATCTTCTTCGAGGTTATCATAGCTCCCGCATATACAGACGACGCGCTCGAAATCCTCAAGCAGAAGAAAAACCGCATCATCCTGATCATCAAGAAACCTCTTGACACCACCCGCCAGTTCCGTTCTATCCTCAACGGCGCTCTCGTGCAGGACCGCGACCTTAAGATCGAGACTGTAGAAGATCTCAAGCAGGTTACAGAGAAAGCCATCACCCCCGAACAGGCTGCTGACCTCCTCTTCGCCAACAAGATCGTCAAGAACTCTAAGAGCAACGCCATCGTACTTGCCAAAAACGGCATGCTCCTGGCAAGCGGCGTAGGCCAGACCTCACGTGTCGATGCCCTCAAGCAAGCCATCGAAAAAGCACGCTCGTTTGGCTTTGACCTTCACGGCGCAGTCATGGCCTCTGACGCCTTCTTCCCCTTCCCCGACTGCGTGGAGATTGCCGGCGAAGCCGGTGTGACAGCAGTCGTACATCCCGGCGGCTCGATCCGCGACCAGGAGAGCGTGGACTACTGCAACGCCCACGGAATCGCAATGGCCATCACCGGATTCCGTCATTTCAAGCACTAATCAGACTGACACAACCGACAACACATGGGATTATTTTCATTCACCAAGGAAATCGCAATTGACCTCGGAACGGCCAATACGATTATCATACACAATGACAAGATTGTCATTGACGAACCCTCGATCGTAGCGTTGGAAAAGCGCACCGGCAAACTCATAGCCGTTGGCCGCGAAGCCAAACTCATGCAGGGTAAAGAAAATGACGGCATCGAGACCATCCGTCCGCTCCGCAAAGGCGTGATCGCCAACTTCAACGCTGCGGAAATGATGATCCGAGGCCTCATCAAGAAAGCAAGCTCCAAGAGCAACTGGTTCTCACCCTCCATGAAAATGGTGGTCGGAATTCCTTCAGGCTCGACCGAAGTTGAAATCCGCGCCGTGCGCGACTCGTCGGAACACGCCGGCGGACGCGACGTCTACATGATCTATGAACCGATGGCAGCAGCCCTCGGTATCGGCATCGACGTGCTCGCCCCCCAGGGCAACATGATCGTCGACATAGGTGGCGGTACAACCGAAATCGCCGTCATCTCACTCGGAGGCATTGTCTCGAACAAGAGCATCCAGGTGGCAGGCGACGACCTGACAGACGACATCATGGAACACATGAGCCGCGTGCACAACGTCAAGGTCGGCGAACGCACCGCAGAGCAGATCAAGATCCACGTAGGCTCAGCCCTCACCGAGCTTGAAAATCCGCCGGAAGACTTCATTGTCCACGGACCGAACAAGATGACCGCCCTTCCGATGGAAGTGCCTGTCAGCTACCAGGAAATCTCCCACTGTATCGAGAAATCAATCTCGCGCATCGAAGCCGCCGTGCTTCAGGCTCTCGACGAGACTCCGCCGGAACTCTACTCCGACATTGTAATGAACGGCATCTTCCTTGCAGGCGGCGGCGCAATGCTCCGCGGTCTTGACAAGCGCCTCACTGACAAGATCGGCATCCAGTTCCACATTGCCGAAGACCCGCTTCTCGCAGTGGCCAAGGGTACCGGCGTGGCACTCAAGAATATCGAAACATTCTCCTTCCTGATCCGCTAAACAGACTGAGAAGAATTGAGCGAGCTACTAAAGTTTTTCGTCAAATACAGTTCATGGTTCCTGTTTGCCGCCTATCTGGTGGCAGGTTGCGCCCTACTGTTCTCGCGCAACCCATATCAGCACCATGTCTATCTGTCGTCGGCCAACTCGATCGCTTCGGCCGTCTACAAGACGACCAACAACGTCACCTCCTACTTCTCTCTGCGCGACATCAACGAAGATCTGCAACTCCGCAACTCCGACCTTGAGCTTGAAATCTACAAGCTCAAGGAAGTGATACGCGGCTATCAGCAGCAGATCTATGCCGACACGATGACCGTCGACTCGGCCCTCACCCGCTATCAGTTCCTGATCGCCCACGTGATCAACAACTCTATCAACCATTCCCACAACTATATAACTATAGAAAAAGGACGGCTTGACGGAGTGGAGCCGGAGATGGGAGTCATGGACCAGAACGGTATTGTCGGGATTGTCAACGTTGTTGGCGATCACACGGCGCGTCTCATCTCAGTGCTCAACCCCTATCTGCGTCTTTCCTGCAAAGTCAAAGGCGAGGATCAGGTAGGTTCGCTGGTCTGGGACGGACGCGATCCGGGCGAAGCGATACTCGAAGAGCTGCCCAAACACGCCAAATTCGTGAAAGGCGACACGATTGTCACCTCAGGCTACTCTTCGGTGTTCCCCGAAGGAGTCCCCGTTGGCACGATCCTCTCAGGGTCGCGCGACCGCGAGGACAATTTCTACACACTGCGAATCAAACTGTTCACAGACTTCTCTACCCTCTCGACCGTCCGCGTCATCCGCGACAAGATGAAAGACGAGCTCAAGACCGTGGAGAAAGAACTTGAAATCAAAAACGTCAACTGAAAAACCACCGCCGGATTCCCCGTTTCCGAGAATCCGGCGGAGGAATTTCATAAAAAACAAGCGCTACGTGAGCAAAACGGTGCTTCAGTTCATATTGTTGGGATTCATCCTCGTGCTGGCGCAGGTGATAGTGTTCAACCACATCTGCCTCTTCAACGTGGCCGTACCGCTGGTATTCATCTATCTGCTGGTGCGACTGCCTATCACCCTGTCGGTCAACTGGATGCTTACAATCGGATTTTTCCTTGGCCTGACAGTCGACATCTTCTCCGACACATACGGAATGAATACCCTCGCCTGCACTATCGAGGCTATGATGCGCAAGCCTATCCTGCGTCTCTACGTGCCCCGCGAGGAAGACCTCACCCGTCCTGAACCGTCGATGTATTCGCTCGGTACAGCCACTTATCTGAAATATCTGCTCACATTGACGCTGCTCTATTGCAGCCTCATATTCCTTATCGAAGCATTCACATTCTTCAATCCCGTCAGACTGCTGCTGCGCATAGTCTTCAGCACCATTCTCTCAATGGCCCTCATGATAGGGATTGACAGTTTCATGACACCACAAAGTGAGAAAAGATTATAATCTCGAAAAAAGGCGCTATATCATCAGCGGTTTTATCGTGGTTATAGCCCTTATATACATAGCACGTCTTGTCAGTCTGCAGGTACTGGACTCGAAATATAAAGAATATGCCGACTCCAACGCATTTCTGCGCAAGGCGGTCTACCCCTCGCGCGGCATAATCTATGACCGCGACGGCCGCCTGGTGGTCTACAACCAGCCGGCCTATGATGTGATGATAATTCCGCGCGACGTCAAGGAGTTCGACACCCTCGATTTCTGCCGCGCCATCAACATCACGCCCGAAGATCTGCGCAAACGCTTCATCGACATGAAAGACAAGCGCCGGAATCCGGGCTATTCGTCATATTCGCCGCAGCGGCTTCTCACCCATCTGAGCGCCGAGGAGTACGGACGCCTCCAGGAAAAGCTCTACCGCTTTCCGGGTTTCTATATCCAGAAACGTATTCTGCGCGAGTATAATTACCGCACCGCGGCCAATGTGCTCGGAAATATCCGCGAAGTAGCGCAGAAAGACATCGACAAGGACCCATACTACATGCCCGGCGACTATATAGGCGACATCGGCATCGAGCATACCTATGAGGAATATCTCCGAGGCAGCAAAGGAGCCGAAGTTCTGATGCGCGATGCACTCGGACGAATCCAGGGACGCTACGAAGACGGAGCTCTCGACCGCGACGCCGTGGCCGGAAAAAACATCAAACTTTCGCTCAACATCGAGCTTCAGCAATATGCCGAATCGCTGATGGTCAACAAGAAAGGTGCTGTAGTGGCAATCGAGCCGTCGACGGGCGAGATTCTCTGCCTGGTATCAGCACCCTCTTACGATCCGCGTCTGCTCGTAGGGCGCGAGCGTGGAAAGAACTACAACGAAATGATGCGCGACCTTGACAAGCCACTTTTCAACCGCGCGATCCAGGCCGTCTATCCTCCGGGCTCTACCTTCAAGCCTACACAGGGCCTCATTCTGCTTGAAGAGAACATCATCACCACCGGCACAATGTTTCCTTGTGCCCACGGATTCATTTCAGGAGGTCTTAGAGTCGGCTGCCACGGCCACGGCTCTCCCCTGCCACTGAAACCGGCACTCCAGACATCGTGCAACGCATATTTCTGCTGGGGGTTCAAGGCTATGATCGACAAGCGGAGCAAGTACGGCTCGTCAGCCAATGCTTTCGAAATCTGGAAAAACCACCTCGTCTCAATGGGCTACGGCTACAAACTCGGCATTGACCTGCCCGGCGAATACCGAGGCTATATACCCAACTCCAAAACCTATAACGGATATTACGGAGAAGGTCACTGGAGCGCCAACACTATTATATCGGTGTCTATCGGCCAGGGAGAGATCCTTGCAACACCGCTGCAGATAGCCAACCTCGCAGCCACCATAGCCAACCGAGGTCATTTCATCACACCCCATGTGGTCAAGGAGATACAGGATACGGTGATGCCTGCCCAGTATCTTGAGAAACATACGCCTACTATCGCAGCCCACTGGTATAACGACATTGCCGAAGGTATGCGAATGGCCGTGACCGGCGGTACATGCCGAATAGCCAACCTCCCGGACATTGAAGTCTGCGGCAAGACCGGTACGGCGCAGAACCCGCACGGACGCGACCACTCGGCCTTCATGGGCTTCGCCCCCTATCACGATCCGAAGATCGCCATAGCAGTCTATGTGGAGAACGCCGGATTCGGCGCCACGTTCGGTGTGCCGATCGGCTCGCTCGTCATGGAGCGCTATCTGCGCGGCTACATTCCTCCGGAACGCAAATATCTTGAGGAACGAATGCTGCAGTCCAACACCATACAGTTTGCCGGCACCAAAAAGCATTGATCAGCCGGCAGCATTACATCTCCACATCGCCCTATCCACCATATTTTCACTCAACAATAAAAACAGACAACCAAGGTGCAGCAACAGGAAAACAGCGGTTCAGTATTGAAACAGGTTGACTGGTTCACAGTCATCCTATATCTAATACTTGTAATGGCAGGCATGGTGAGCATCTATGCCGCGAGCTATGATTTCGACCATGCGAATATGCTAAGTTTCACCGAGTTCTCAGGCAAGCAGTTCAGGTGGATCGGGCTCTCGCTCGTGTTGGGACTCGTACTGCTGCTGATAGATGTCAGGGTATATGAGAACTATGCCTATGTTATCTACGGCGCGGTATTGCTATTGCTGCTGATCACCATATTCATAGCTCCTGATACCAAAGGATCACATTCATGGCTTGTGCTCGGGCCGATGAGTCTGCAACCGGCTGAATTCGGCAAATTCGCCACTGCGTTGTGCCTTGCCAAACTCTTTTCAAGCTACAACTTCGTTCTCAATGCCTCGCGCAAGAATTATATGCTCGCATTGATGATAATATTCCTGCCTGTGGTCCTGATTCTCGCCCAAAACGAAACCGGATCGGCGCTGGTCTATCTATCATTGTTTTTTGTGCTCTACCGCGAGGGAATGAGCGGCCTGGTGCTGCTTGCCGCATTGTGTGCGGTGACATTCTTTGTAGTCGCAGTGAAATTCACCGGCTCGATGCTCCTCGGCATCCCCTCCGGTCAGGCAGCGGTTTTCATCATGATCATGGTGCTGATAGTGGCGATGCTCGCTGTCTACTGCAAGGAATTCACGGCAGCCCGCAATGTATTTCTCTGGTTCGCAGGCACCGGCATTGCAGTCACTGTGCTTGAATTATGCGGAGTAGAAGTTCCGGGGACAATCTTTTTCATAGCTGTGATCATGGCGTCACTGGCCTACTGCGTGCTGCTGATGTTCAAAACCACAGCCCGCAAACTTATCATAACAGTGGCGACAGCCCTGGCCGCCATTGTATTTCTGTTTTCAGTAAACTATGCCTTCACTTCCATCCTCCAGCCCCACCAGCAGATGCGAATCAAGGTGGCGCTCGGCATGGAAGAAGATCTCCGAGGTGCCGGCTATAACGTCAACCAGTCGAAAATCGCCATCGGATCAGGCGGTGTCTGGGGCAAAGGATTTCTTAACGGCACACAGACCAAGCTGAAATATGTGCCTGAACAGCACACGGACTTCATTTTCTGCACCGTGGGCGAAGAGGAAGGTCTCTGGGGATCAACGGCGGTTATCGTTCTGTTTCTGATTCTGATACTTCGTATCATCAATATCGCCGAGCGGCAGCCTACGGTGTTCGGCAGAGTCTACGCCTACTGTGTGGCAAGCTATCTGATTTTCCACATATCGATTAATATCGGCATGGTGATCGGGCTGTGTCCGGTCATAGGCATCCCGCTCCCCTTCTTCAGCTATGGAGGTTCATCGCTGTGGGGATTCACTTTCCTCCTTTTTATATTGCTGCGTATTGATGCCTCACGCCGCGAACGTTCGTTTTAACATTTTTTAATTACCGGGGGGATTTTTTGTCGTAACTTTGTAACTCCGTCAGCATGCCCGGCATCTAACGTCATACATACGAATCCGAATCCATAGTTCGAAATCATACACATAACAAACCAAATGTTACGTCAACAGCTATCAGTTATCTTTATCACAGCCTCATCACTACTTGTGTCGGCCCAGCAACAGCAGCCCGACTCCATCGCCACCCAGGAGTTGCAGGAAATCGTCATCCAGGCGCCCAAAGTGGTGCGCAAATCCGATATGGATGTGTTCTACCCTTCAGTCAGTGCCATCGAGCATTCAAAAAACGGGCTGCAGATGCTTAAAAATCTAATGATCCCCACACTCACCGTCAATGAGGCACTCTCAAGCGTGACATCATCAGGCCAGAGTGTTCAAGTCCGGATCAACGGCCGCGAGGCAAGTCTTGATCAGGTACGCAATCTCTTGCCTGAGACTATAAAGCGGGTGGAATGGATAGATAATCCCGGACTGAGATACAAAGGAGCCAATGCCGTGCTCAACTTCATAGTGATCAACCCGTCTGCGGGCGGTTCGCTTATGACGCAGGCGATGCCGGCTCTGAACTGTTCGTGGGGACAATACAATGCCGGGCTCAAACTCAACAACGGCCGATCGCAATTCGGAATGAGCGCTAATTTCAAGCTGACCAACAAGGTGGAAATGCACCGCGAATATCACGAGGTGTTCACCTACCCCGACGGGCAGACTCTGACACGCACTGAAACTCCTACCCGCGGATATATGGACGATACTTTCGGTGGCCTTCAGCTTGACTACAGCTATATAAAGCCAGATACGACAGTACTGTGGGTGGCAGTCCACGGCTACAAGGCATGGCCTGAGACCAGCCTCTATGAAGGGCTGCTTTCTCTCAGCAACTCTCCAGATGCCATACTGCTGCATGACTACAACTCAAAAAAGGGTTTCACTCCAAGTTTCCAGGCCTATCTTGAGCAGCATTTCAGCCGTGGCCAACTCATTGCCATTGACTTCAACGGTTCTCTCTATAACGGCCGCACCACCCATAACTACAACGAGCGCGATGCAGCCTCAGAGAATCAGCTCACCGATGTCAACACTCAAATCCGCGACTGCAACCAGGCCTACGGCATCGAGGCCAACTATATCAAAAATTGGAAAAATTCACGCCTGACAGCCGGAATTTCATATACAGCCAACCGTAACCGCTCAACCTATGAAAATCTCGGCGGAACCATCTTCCACCAGAGTCAGGACAAGGTCTACTTCTTCGGAGAGTATTTCCAGCGGATCAAAAATGTAACCCTTACAGCCGGTCTCGGCGCCCAGTACACATCGTTTCTCTTCAAAGAAACAGATCAAGGAAACTCAAGCTGGAACCTGCGGCCTCAGTTCACAGCCACTTACCGGCTCAATGAAAACTCACAGTTCAGACTGAATTTCACTACCTGGCAATCCGCTCCTACACTCGCGCAGACCAACGTGGCTCCGCAGCAGATCGACGGCTTCCAATGGCTCGTAGGCAATCCTCACCTCAAGACCTCGTCGTCATACATGCTTACGCTGCGCTATAATTTCACCTTCCCGAAAGTGATGGGCACCTTCGGTGTCAGAGCCTTCACAAGCCCTGACGCTATCACCCCCTGCTTTGAATGGAGCGAAGACCGTCTGATAAAGTCATACGAAAACAGCCGCGGTCTGAAAAATCTGAGTTTCTACCTCTCGCCGCAAGTGGAAATCATACCCGAATGGCTGAATGTCAGCGGAACAATACAATATCGCGCCGAACAGATGCGCGGACGCGACTACCGGCTCCGCAACCATGACTGGAGCGGCGATGTCACAGCCATGCTGCAGCACTGGGACTTCACCCTCACGGCACAGTATCAGAGGGCACAGCGTGATCTCTGGGGCGAATCCATCACCTGGGGCGAATCTCTGTCAATTCTCGCTCTGAGCTATGAATGGAGCAAGTGGGAATTCACTGCCGGAGCCATATGCCCGTTCACAAAGTATGACCGTGGTTCGAAATCGCTGAACAAATACAATACCAATTCGACCCACATCAGGCTTGACATGGCGCCGATGCCATTCATCCAGGTGCGATACAATATCCAGTGGGGACATCAGAAACGCGGCGCCAGCAAGATTGTCAACGCCGATGCCAACGTTGATCAGTCATCGGCCGGCAGCCGATAAGATCCGGCAGATCCTCATCACTTCTTCACAAAACAAGCGAGTCCCGCAGACTCAAAGCCGAAAGCCGGCCGGTCTGCGGGACTCGTTTTATTTGTCTTTTCTGATAAAGGCTTATGCCTCGCCGTCAATGCGGACATCTTCGAAGTCTTCCTTGATGTTGGGATCTTCAAGTCCGTAGTGGTGGATAGCGTTCATTGATTTGAGGATGATGCCGAAGATCAGTGCAAGTACGCCGAGTGAAGCGAAGCAACACATCGGCACAGTGTAGTTGTACTGCAAGGGATCAGTGATGCCGGGGTTGGACCATGTGATGACCTTGCCGATAATGATGGGCACAAATGCCAGACCGATGTTCTGCACCCAGAAAATCAGAGAATAGGCGCTGCCGAGGAAACGCTTGTCCATGATCTTGGGCACTGAGGGCCACAGAGCCGCAGGCACAAGCGAGAACGAAATGCCGAGAACAACGATGGCCGAGTAGGTTATCAGTTCGCTCTGAGTTGTCGGGACAACAAATGCGAAAGTCAGGTGGCAGACAATCATCAGTATCGCGCCAAGAATGAGCATGCTCGCGCCTTTGCCCTTGCGGTCAAGGAAATAGCCGAGGAAGGGAGTGAGCACAGCGGCCCCGATGGGGAACCAGCGGAAAATATCGGAAGCCTGGGTCTCGGAGATACCGAGGTTGCACTGAAGCATATTGGCCGCATAACGCTGGAAGGGGAAGATGGCTGAGTAGTAAAGCACACAGAGCATGGCGATGATCCAGAAAAGTTTGCTGCCGAAGATGGCACCCACGTCAGAGAGCTTGAACTCTTCGTCGGAAGCGGCTTCTTCAACCTTGGCAGCACCCATTTCCTTGTCGAGTTTCGAGTCCATGAAGGTGAACACTATGAAGCAAAGCAGACCGATGCAGAGGAGAGCCGAGCAGAACGCCACGGGCACTACCACTGTAGGAGGCACTGACCAGTCGGCCAGACGGGGCGAGATGGTGAAGATGAAGAACACGCCCACGCGCGCGATAGCCATTTCAAGGCCCATTGCGAGAGCCATTTCCTTGCCTTCAAACCATTTGGCAAGAGTCTTGGAAACGGTGATGCCGGCCATTTCGCAGCCGCAGCCAAAGATCATGAAGCCGAGAGCGGCAAGCTTGGCGCTGCCGGGCATGGCGGTCCACCATGAACCGAGCCACTGGTCAAGGGCTGTGCCCTGAAATGCATCGCTGATGGCATAGAGCTTGATGAAAGCTCCGACCACCATGAGGGAGGCTGAAAGTGTACCGGTGAAACGGACTCCCATCTTGTCGAGGATGATGCCGGCGAGGATCAGGAACCCGAAGACGTTGAGGATATACTCGGCTCCGGCATAATAGCCGAATGCGTCGGGCGACCATCCGCGCTGGGTCTGGACAAGCGACTGCAGGGGCGACATCACGTCGACAAACATGTAAGCGAACAGCATCATCGACGCCACAAGCGCCAGAGCTGTCCATCGTGCCCATGCTTTGTCAGAAAGCAGCTGACGCACAGGCTGAACGACATTTTGATTTAAATTTTCCATTGATAAATATGTGATTTTAATTGAATTGTCTGCCTCAGGCGCAACTGACAGCCCCGGCAGGCCACAGCGAAAGCGCATGTTAAGCATTACAAAATTACGCAAAATAATGGGAAATCAGAATTTAAATTGTAATTTCGTGGCAAAATATCCTACACACGTTTCACCACCACAACTCTAATTTCCATTATGCTTGTACGTCAACGCTATGATCTTGACCGGACAGTCAGACTTCTGATCAACTGTGTACTGTTTGTCGGACTGATCTGGCTGGTCAACATACTCAAAGGAGTGCTCCTCCCCTTCTGCGTAGGCTGTCTGATAGCCTATCTGCTGGAGCCGTTCGTCCAGTTCAACCGCCAGCTGCTGAATCTCAAAGGCCGGACCATCGCAACGTTCGTGACCCTGTTCGAGATGACGTTTTTCTTTATTGTGCTCTGCTATCTGCTGGTCCCGATGATTGTCCGTGAGTCCAGCCAGATGGCCGGACTTATCAAAGCCTATGCCGCCACAGACCTCAAAATACCGTTCGTGCCGGAAGAACTTCATGAATTCCTCAGAAAAAACGTGAACTTCGAACTTATAGCCCGGAAACTCTCCCACGAGGAATGGATGAAGATGATCGAAGAAGGCTTCTCGGCCTCCTGGCAGGTGATCACCGGATCGATCTCGCTTGTCATGAGCCTCTTCAGCTGGGTCATAGTATTCCTCTATGTAGTGTTCATCATGCTCGATTACGAAAAAATATCGTCAGGGTTCCGTCGCATGGTCATGCCGAAATATCGCCGCATCGTCTTCAAGATCGGCCATGACGTGAAAGTCTCGATGAACCACTATTTCCGCGGACAGGCACTCGTGGCCTTCATCGTCGGCATCCTCTTCAGCATCGGATTCCTCATAATAGGCCTGCCGATGGCCATAGTGCTCGGCATGTTCATCGGCCTGCTCAACATGGTGCCCTATCTCCAACTCGTGTCACTCATCCCGGCCACTCTTATATGTATAGTCGTGGCAGTCGGCGGAGAGATCAGCTTCTGGACATTGTTTTGGGAGATGATAGCCGTCTATTGCATAGTGCAGGCCATCCAGGACCTCGTGCTCACCCCGAAGATCATCGGAAAAGCCATGAGCATGAATCCGGCCATCATTTTTCTGTCGCTCTCTGTATGGGGAACACTCTTCGGACTGATCGGACTGATCATAGCTCTCCCCCTCACCACCCTCGTCCTCGCCTATTATGAAGAATATTTTATACGTCCTCATGAAAAAAAGCGCAGAAACCGAAAGAAGGATACAGAGCTATCTGAGGCCTCAAAATGCTAAAATAATTAACATTTAAGCTTCAAAACAGTAATTTTAAGTTAATGCGAGTTAATTTCACGGTAAATATTTGGAAGTTTCAAAATAACTCCCTACCTTTGCATCGCTTTTGAGAAACAAAGCAACGCTTTTGAAAAGTTAATCGGGGTGTAGCTCAGTTGGTTAGAGTACGCGTCTGGGGGGCGTGAGGTCGCTAGTTCGAGTCTAGTCACCCCGACAAATCAAAAGCAGTAGGCTGCAAGTCTGTGACTTGCAGCCTACTTCATTAATTTGCCGGAACAAAAACGGAACACGCCGTTTTTTACCGCATAGTTTTTAACCGACATTTTCGAGCCTGAAAATGTCAAAAAAAATGTGCCCGGAAAATTTTTCCACGCCTAAAAAATCAGGCAACAATCCCAATCTTACAAACCAGAGCGGCGTTCAGGCTGCTCGCCAGTTTGACCTTCCCGTCTACAAGGAAAATGGAGCCGGAGGCTACATCGAGTTCAGAGCTTACGATCCTGAGCGGGGGAAAATGCGTCGCAAGACAATTAAACTCAATCGGGTTAAGGGCGTAACCAATCGCAGAACCTATGCTCGGAGAGTGATTAAGCGCTTAACAGAGCAATTAAACAATGGGTGGAATCCGTGGATAGCGAATGACACCGGCGACCTGATAGTATTCGACGAGGTAGTCAAGAGATACGAGTCGCATATCGAGAAGATGTTGGCGAGCGGTTACTACCGCAAGGAAACATACGACGGATATAAATCCTACGTCAAGATCATGCGCGAGTATATCTTGAAGAAGCGTCCGACTTACTATGTCTACCAGTTCGACCGCTCGTTCTGCGTTGACTTCCTCGATTACGTGTTCATCGAGCGCGACAATGGCGCTCAGACGAGGAACAACTACTTGAATTTTCTCCGCGTATTTTCCGGGTTCCTTGTCGAGAAAGGCTATCTCAAGAGCAAACCGACCGACGGAATCTCCCCTATCAGCAAGCGGCTCTACAAAAAAGAGCGCGAGTGCATACCTCTCGATGTTGTGGCCAGGATCGCGGACTATTGCCGGGAGAAGGAACCGGATTTCCTATTTGCCTGCTACCTGCTTTACTACTGCTTTATCCGCCCGGTCGAAATGACACGTCTCAAAGTGCGGCATTTCAATCTTAAAAATTGCACTCTGACCATACCAGGAGAACTGAGTAAGAATAAAAAAACTCAGACAGTCACTCTTCCAAAGAAAGTAATACAATATGGCATTGAAATTGGAGTGTTCACTGCGCCAGCTGACGATTTCATTTTTTCCTATAGGCTGAAGCCCGGCCGGGAAGAAATTGATCCAAAACATTTTCGAGATCACTGGGACAATGTAAGGCGCGCACTAAGACTGAAAAAAGAGTGGAAATTCTATTCTCTGAAAGATACCGGAATAACCGAAATGTGTGACCGGAAGATGGCCTCAATCGCAGTCCGAGACCAGGCGCGACATTCATCGCTTGCAATCACAGACATATACACCCGGCACAATACCTCGGCAAACAAAGATATCATTAACCTTGACGGAGCTCTCTGAAACCAGACAATGTCCGCCATCACGGCGGACATTGCTGACTTGTACATTTGCAAAAGGGCTAAAACGTTAACTTAGCCCTAATGGCTCATTATCCAAAATAGAAGCTCATAGAGAAGATATTTCTAATCATCAGCCAACGGATAAAACTCACCTTTGAGTAACTGCGACATACCATCTGCGGTAAATGTCGCGGTTATTTTCTCACACACATAGCGTTTGCCCCTGATATGGTATATGGCACGAGTATCCGGGATAGAGGGACTGAGCCACGAAAATTTATACTTTTTCTTCGGTTGGATCTGCGGGATATTCTTATAAATATTCCGTCCGGTCCCTGTTAGTCTCAAACCTCCGAAATGAATCCGGATTGAACGCCAGTCGGATGTTATAATTTCACCGTCTATTACCGGGAACGGCATTTTTCCCCAATCCGGAACCATCCCATCCCAATAAGCAACCTGAATGCAGTCATAATATTCGACAGCCTCTTTTTCGTTGCCGGCCTCTATCATTTTTGCAACACCGATCTGCTTAGACTCCTCGTCTTCCTGATAATCCTGGACCTCCGAACCGTCTCCGGAAAATGACAGGAACATCATCAGCCCTTTGTCATCTTTGTCTGAGATCCAAGTATCCATGATACACGCAGGGACAAATTCGATTTCTTGAGTCTCGACATCATCAGACTCCGGAGATCCGCACCCAAATACGTTTACCTGCTGTAGAACATATCGCGGGAAGTACACAGTTTTATAGACCTTAAGCTCACCTAACTCAGTATCAAAAGATGTCACATAGGCTTTAGATTTGATGGTCCCAACACTACGCATAACAAAATAACAGTCTACATCTTTGGCGTAAAGCAACTGCCCTTTTGTGTTGGACACCGGATACAGGGCAGGGATTTCTTTCCCGTAAAGATACTGCTTGTCTCCCTGGTCTGTGACTTCAATGCGGCATTTGTTTTCTTCTATCAGTTGATCAATGGTATCATAACGCCAAGGGATGACTGAATCAAGAATCCAGTCGCAAGAGTAATAAGGCCATAGAGAATGACTACACTCTTTATAGGCCAACCTTTTTGCGGAGATGTACTCACAGGAACTATCGTCAGAGTCTGAAGAAATTTCTCCAGAGAATTCATCCAGGACACTTTCTATTTTTACTGCAGGAGTAGAGTCTATAACTGTTTTTGAGAATTCGAATGACACATTTTTTATCCGGTGATCAAAATTGAACTCCCCCATCAACAATAGCTCAAGTTTTTCAAAAAACTCTGACACTGTCCATTTGGGCATTACATATTTATAATCCGGCATTTCCCATGATCCCGGCAATGAATTACATATAATCAGATAGCGATATTCCGACTGTTCCCATCTGGAAAAATCACAATTATATCCAATTGCCTTGCATATCCGTCTGGCAATTTCAATCAGATATGGCTGCCATGATAGCTTCTTTACATCTTTGTGCCAACGGTAAGTCCCTTTGACAAAGTCGACCCAGTTATTAGCGACAAGCGGATAATTTTCATTTATCCAAGGGAGAGCAACTTCCTTATTTGTTTGCAGCCATGCTTCATCCGGAGTGACCGCCGCAGCATCCACAATCGCCGGACGTCCCAAATCCAGCTCATTGATAAACCGATCTTCAAACGGGTCAACAGCAGTATGTTCACACCGCCCCTCCAGGAATTGACATTTTACTTCTGCTTCCGAGATTCCAGTCACCAGCAGCAGCCCTGACAGGCTGACATGGCTGTCTGATATCTCACAAGGGAAATAAATTGTCTCTGTCGAGACATCCGGCCGATTGATATGACCAAATATATCCTGATTCTCCGGACATTCACGAAGCGGGAAGGTGATATCAAGTGTATAACCGTCACGGCCAAGGAAAAGCCGGTTTTCAATGACATAATCAAACGAGAGGTCCGATCTGACAGCAGCCTCCATGCCATTAACTAAGATTTTCATTTTTTACGTTTTGATTTCGGTGTAACATTATTCATAAGCCGGGAATAATCATCCTGAGCTTTTTTGATACCTTGATCGCCGGTGACAGTATTAACTGTAACGAAAGGCATTTTGAGACGCTCAGTCAAACTGTCGACCGTGCGAGACATCTGAGCAGCGGCCGCCACCATGAGCGCTGATCCCCCGTCGCTTTCGGCAATCCGGACAAGGGAATTATTGGCGGTGATCGACCGCGAAACATCCTCGGCCCTGAGAGAACCAATGGTGTTTGTGCGCTGCGCAAGATCAAGAGCATTGATCAAGGGTCTGGCCACGGGATTCGAAAGAAGTTTCTGCGAGGCAACCCACTCTCCGGCATGGACTATGCCGGCCGGCTCATCAACGGCACCGGGCTTGGTAAAACCGCCCTTTGAGTAGCCTTCAGCCGCGGCTGCCTGCTGCTGTTTTTTCAAAAGAGCTATCTGGACCATACCTTGAGCAGTAGCGAGCCCGGCCAATAAGGGAGCAAGCCAAGTAGCCTGCGGGAAACCTGCCTGCAAACCGGCGGCATATCCCAACAAGGCATTTTGTGCAGTCTGAGCCACAGCCATAATCACCTTGACAGCAAACTCTTTTTTTGCAGCTTCGGCCTTTATTTTTTGAGTTTCCTGCTCTTTCTTCTTTTCGGCTTTTGCTACCTTGTAGGAATTTCCCTGAGCATATTCTATTTCCTTGTCGTAGCGCTTCTCTACATTAGCAATGTCTCTGCGCGTCTGAGCTTCGAGGAACTGGGAATATATTTCCAAGCCGGCACACAGTGTGGCCACCGAACTTTGAGCAACAGAGGTTATATCTTCGAAGCTGAGTTTCCCATTTTCGGAAATGCTCTCGAAAAAATCAGCCCATGAAACACCAAGATCATAAAGCATTCTTGTCTGCTCATCAAGAATCGACCGAACCGGGTCTCTAAGAGCTTTATTGTATGCGCTCTCAATATTCCGGATACCCTGATCCAATTCTTCCTGAGAAATAAGCCCGGCGGCAAAACGCTTGCGAAGTTCAGATGTGGCATCATCCCGGTCTTTAGTCAGCGACTTAATGCGTGACTCTGTTTTCTGATCATCAGATCTGATATCAATTTTTCCGCCGGGTCCATCTACAGTATATTTCGCCTCTGTCCGATTAGAAGAGGCGCTATTTGATTCCGAGCGGTATTTTTCGCGCAGTTTTACAACCCAGATCTGATAATCCTCTTCTGAGATTTTGCGCTGTTTCAGAAGTTCTTCAATCATAGAAAGCTCAATCTCATACCTACGCTTTGCCGAAAAGTCTGTATATGCAGCGGCGAATTCCTCATATTTCTGCATATAGGCTTTACGGCGGTCAAGGATGTTAGCTTGCTCCGCATCCGCAATCTGTCGTTCATATTCAAGCCACTCTTTGGATTGTTTCTGGTATTGCTTCTGATATTGCAGCAGATAATCTATTTTGAGTTCATGAAGGCGCTGTTGCTGGGCTCTTGAATCACCATAATATTTACTGCTCGGAGAATTAAATTCAAACTCAAGAGCTGCAACCTCCATCTTATATTGTCGCTGAAGGTCTTCTACCGATCGCTTGTTTTCAGCCTGACGATGTTTGTTGGTAAGCTCAGCCCTCTTAAGTAAAAATTCCTGATAATCCTCGTCATAGAGCTTCAGTAGCTTTTGATCAGTTTCCGATTCTTTGTCATATAGGGAATCATAGATACTGATCTTGTCATCAAGATATTTAAGATCAAGCCGTTCTTTTTCTGCAAGATATTCTTCATAAGTTTTTACCCCCTGGCTATAATCAATGAGGTTTTCCGCAGATCCGGCCTCCCAGTCTCCTTTGGCGTTTTCCATCTGCTGTTTGAACTCAGCCTTTGCCTTGGCAAGAGCCCGGCGCTGTTCAAGCCCAGCCTTTTTCTTATCTTTCTCAGATTGGGTAGTTGATACGTAAGGGGTGGATGGAGCAACCGTCTTTGCAGCAGGAGTAGACGTCATTACCTCCGTAAGATTATATGCGTCCATCAGCTCTGTATTCGCGGCCAATATTTCCTCCCGTTCATCATATAACTTTGTAATTTGACCATTAAGATCATATAAAGCGTCCTCGGCGGCATGGAATTCTATCGAAAGAGCTTTGGCGCGATCAGTTGTCATGCCGCTCTCCTCTATCGTATCAGCCAAATTCTTTTTAAGTTCATCACGTGCCTGAACCATTTCAAGACGTTTCTTTTCTGCCTGCCGGATGGAGATCTCTTTATCAACGACTTTCCCCATATTTTCGTTATACTTCTCTGCGGCAGCCTTTGCTCTTGCGTTTTCAAGGATGGATTTAGTAAGGGAGTCATAGGCAGCCTGGGCCTGTCCCAGCATTACAGTTTCCACCGACATTTTTTCAAACAATTCAGGATAAGTTTTTATGAGAGACCGGGCGGCGTTCTCTCGTTCGGACCGGGACTTCCTTTCGGATGTCGCCGTTTCATACAATACCTTCACACGGGCCAATTCTTCTTTTGAATTGGCGGCAGTCGCTTCGGTCAAATCTCGAAGTCCTTTTTGATACTCGGCTTGTTCTTCCTTCAACTTTTTCTGAGCTTCAGCAGCTGCTTTGGCCTCGCGCTGCCACTTCATCAACCATCCGATTGCGAGAGTAATTCCGGAGATAAACAGGCCAAATGGCGTGGACTTGAACGTCATATTGAACAATCTCTGAGCAGCCGTGGCCTTCGTAATAGACCCTGTCATCATGATCCACACCAAATTAGCCGCCTTTGCTGCTGTTTGCCAAATGGCAAGTCCTTTTGTGCACAAAGCCTGAGCCACTGCGTTTGCTTTCACCGCTAATGTGTGAGCATTAACAACTATGGTCCACATAGCAATAGCCAATGAAAGAGACACCACAATTTCCTTATTGCGTGAGATGAATTCCATCGTGGTCAACATGGCACGCATAAGGGCGGAACTTGAAATAAGAAGATAGCCCATGACGGGATACAATTTCTCTCCAAGTTCGATTCTGAGTTCCTGAGCACGTTTTTTATGCTTTTCAAGAGCGGCCTGAGCGGTGGTGTTCTGTACCATGAATTCCTTTGTGACGGATGTTCCCTCTTCAAAAGCCTGATTAGCCACTTGCTGCTGAGCTTTGACCTGATCAATGTGTGTTGCAAGAGTTGAAAGGGCCGTAATAGCATGTGATCCGTTTTCACCCATGTCCTTAAACATCGGCGAAAGGACATCCATACCACCGGCTTTTTGCAGTGTCTCAAGGAAGAGTATCAAAGCGGCATTTGCGTCCTCTCGCATCAGACGGGAGAACTTCTCGACATCAAGGCCGGCTACTTTGGCATATTTGGCCGGTTCCTGATAGAGGCGAACAATGATCTGAGACAGAGCCGTAGCTGAAGCCTCTACTTTCTGTGCATTTGAGTCCAGAACAGCACCAAAGCCCATGATCTGCTGAATGGTCATGCCTGCCTGTGCGCCTACACCGCCAAGACGTGAAGAAAATTCTGCAAGATACGGGGCCGAGGCCGAGCAGGTCTGCGACAGTTCATTGATCACAGATCCGACTTTCAGCAGAGACTGTTCCGTACCATAACGCTGTTCGTCACCGAATATACCCGTTAGCTTCGACAGTGTCAGTGTGGCACCATCTCCGAGATCGTCAAGAGCGACATTGATCTGATCGGCAGCACGAACAAAACCAAGGACATCTTCTTCGGATGTTTTACCAAGTCTTCCTGCTTCCTGCGCGAGGCGGTTGAGTTCGTCACGTCCGGAACGGGTGTCGATCTTTTTGAATTCCTCATTAAGATCCGCCACCTGCTGTTCGGTCATGCCTGTAAATTTTCGGACATTGGCCATTTCCTGATCCATCTCTGCAAAAGCATCGACAGAATCACGCATCCCGTTTATGACACTATTGTAACCACGACTTATAAGATCAATGGGCGCCCATACACTGACAGACCACTTCTTAAATCGTTCCCACGCAGACTGATTTTCATTGATTTTACCTGTCAATTCATCCAGTCTGGCTTTTACCCAGTCTATTTGCTCTGAATAGCGGCGCCAGACCTCGGAATCGGGCCTTGCCAGTTTCAATTCCGTTTGAAGATATTTAAGGGTATTCCTTAAGCCGTGAATCGAAGCGTTACTCAGATCATTAAGGACGATCCCTACCCCTTTAGCCGTTGACTGACACCGGCCCATCTCTTTATTGACTTTGTCAAGTTCACGCTGGAGTTTTTTATATTCCTTAAGATTCCCGGCTTCATCTGCGGCCTGAATAGCGGTCTTAAGCTCATTGGCCCGCTTGCTAAGACGTGTCATAGCCTGTTCAGCCTGTTCTCCGTTAACGAATAGGCTGACAGTAGCTTTATCATTAATAGTGCTCATAGTTGGAGAGAATTTTCTCGCAAAGCTATGAGCAAAGAATCATGGAATAAAAGACAAGAACGCCACACCGATCAGTAGTCGGTATGGCGTTCTGTATAAATCAGTCTGAAAAATAATCTTTTTTCTTCTCTTTCATTGATCCACCCATCCACGGCAGCCCGTAAGGCTTGTCGGATCGATGTCGATTGCGTCTGCGGGAAGGGGGTGATGATTTCCCACCCGGAATAGCGGACAATACCGCGATCACTATTATTATGATGATTATGCCTTCCATATTCTTATCTTTTTAGTTTTAAAATCCATCCCGAAACGGCATCTTTGTGAATATAGTGGGCCCGAAAGCCCTTCTCCGCGAGATAATCGCAAAGGAGGTTTTCATCGAAGTCACACATGGTGCCCATGTCAAAGATCATTATCTGAGTGTCGCGCAGCTCGCAGGTAGTATCATCATAGGTTTCTGTTGGATCATAGGCTGCGAGGTAGGCGTCCACAACAGCCTTCTGCCCTGCTGTCAGTTGTTTTAATTCTTCCATTTACTTGTAGTTCATTTGGCGTTTATAGGCAGAGTAAAAAAAGACGGCTGCCATATTCCGTCGCCAAACGAACCACAAGGTTTCCGTTCCGAAGAACAAAAGTTGTGAGAATACAGCAGCCGTCTAAGACTGTAAGGGCATAAAAAATGCCCGAAGAATGTTCGAGCCGATGACCGTGACTCCTCGGAACGGGCTAACCGTTATGGTTCGTTGGCTCTGCAAATTTACAAAATATATCTGATACGACAACAACGCAACACCCGAAAAATTTTCGCTGATTTTTCAGAGTATGTAAATACCTGTCACTCAAATGTGTCTTCATTGCAATTCTCCTTGAATTTTTACGATTTTTTGCGATTTTCCAGTAGTTAAAAATACAAAGGCGTAAATTTCAAGGTATTAAAGGGGTTAAAAGGGGAAATTTTCCCCTTTTTCCGTCGGAAGCGCCCCCGTCCGCCCTACGGAGCGAGGAGGATCGGCTTCTTTGGAGTTTGCGGAATATGCAGAGTCCCATGTGCGGGCCGATCCAAAAGCCGCACGGTAATGAGGCCGGCGCATAAGTCATCCCGACTCTGTGAGGGGGATGACTCCTGGCCGGTGATTGCTCTGCCCCTTGCGGGTGCCTTAGGCTCGTAGAAGCGGTGATTAGGCGCTTGGCGGAACGTCAGAAGCACATGGAAATGAAAGAAGGGAATGAGTAGACGGTGCTTTGAAGTGTGTCCTTAGGACCGCCTTGCCGTCAGCTCTTCCGGGAGGGGCGCCCGGACTGCGGCCAGACGTGTGTGTCGATGCGGAGCCTCGATACTTGCTTCAGGCCAATGTCAGCCCCGATCGGTTGAGCTGACGGCAAATGCGAACGTTAAGCGCCGTGGAATAGGCCAAAGGACTATGACAATACTCTCTCCCGACTGTAATGTAAATGTGTCGATGGCGTGGAGCTTTGTGCCGTGGATGCGCTTCTACGAGGGGGATGCGGGCGGGATTATGAAATGAGTGGCGTAAGTGTTCCTCTGGAACGTGCGCCACACCTCTCCCCTATAAAGTCAAATAGCGTCAGTTTATGGAAACTGACGCTATTTGACTTTATTCAGGTGCGGCGGTCTATTCGGCAGCGTTGTCCGGGCTGTCTGAGTCCGGATCTAATGTGTCGGGGATAGAGGCCTCGGTTTGGATGACGTTAGGAGAAGAAGAGGGATCTTCAGACAGTCGTGCGGTCGTGTCATCGGTGCGGGTATAAAGTACATGATCTTTGGCGCGGGCCTTGCATTGCTCCACATATGTGTTGTAGGCGTTGAACTCTTCGATGGCTCCCGGTGTGGATGGCTGGTCATTCTCACCGAGGGTCATGGCTGTCGGGTTAAGCATGGCGCTGATCAGCTTGCGCTGAATGGCGAATTCCTCGTCGGCTGAATAGCGCTGACGGACCATTTCGGAAACCTTGGCATCATACTCCGCCTTGGTGTAGACGGGGACTTGACCGGCGGGAACTTCTTCCCACTGTGCGAGCTGGTCGGCCTTGACGGTTGTCCGGGTGATGGTGGTGTGGGGATCGGCCCCGATTCTGCGGAGCAGGTAGCCTTCCTGGGCCTGAAGGCTGACAAGTCCGCCTTTGAGTTCTGTTGTTGTCATTGTTCTGTTATTGTTAAATTGTTGCAAAGTTTATGTTTTTATCAGCTGCATCCGTCAACACCTTGTGCCATTCTTCATTGGTTTCATCTGTAAGCTTGGCGTAGACATCCGGATGAACGGTGATGGTTGAGAATGATTCTGATGAGTGAATCTTACATATTCCAGAGATCGACTTTGAACTAAAAAATTATTTGCATTTGTGTCGATCAAATATATTGTCGAAATTTCTCTTAGAGAATGAGTGTTCAAAATCTCAACATCATAATCCAGTCTGGCATTTATGATCTCCACATCTGTATTTGTAAATCGCCGCCCATTATTTTTAGGAGCGTCATAATATTCCGGCAATGGCAGATTAGTGCGACATCCGCGGATCATAGTATCTCCGATATACGCACTATATATTTTCTGAGCCTCCTCATAGGTTATATCGGTCAGGCCGTTCAGCTCGAAGTAGCCGGTAGCTTCGTTGTATCGCCCGTAGTTTGCGCAGGCTTTATCCCAAAGATCAATGAATAGCTGCGGCGGCCGCGACCAAGAGGCTGCGGCGGCTTCAAGACGCGACTTTTCGGCGGCTGTGATCTCACGGAAGTCATCGGCGGTCTGCGACGGCAGAAGTATCCGGCAGGTGGAGAACGTAGGGAAGTATGTGGCATAATTCTCGGTAATGAAATTACCCCCCCCGAAATGTTAATCTCTGTTAATGAATTTATTATCCTTGTTTCCATTGTTTAATTATTATTTTTAGACGGTAGCAAATGAAATGTTTTTGGCTACAGCGTCGAGCAACACCTGCTGCCACTGCGCCGACTCTTCCGGCATAAGTGCCGCAGCAGCCTCGTTGGTGGTATCTCCTGTAAGCTTGGCATACACATTCTGATGGACGGTGATGGTAAACGCCGTTCCTGATGCGGATGTTTTGCTTACAATACGCTGTGCTGTAGGCAACGACAACAGCGGAGAATCACTGAGCGAAAAAGACGTGCGATAAACAACAGAAAATTCTACATTTTCAAGTTTTGCGCACCCGCTCCATATATCTGGAATCAGGGTGTTATTATTAGGCGCATAAATACTGACACGTCTGAGATTGTTGCAGTTATTAAACATGTCACGGCCGACAGAGATACTACCAGCCTCAATTACCTCAAACGATGAACCAATAAATGTGCCGACCCCGGCTGAGACGCTCATGTACGACAATGTCGGCATATGCGTCCTCGCCGTTTTTACATCATGGTAAAGCCTGTTCAGGTTGCTCGGATTCATTACTGGCAAAATCATCACGGCTACCGCCTCTTCATATGTCAGCCAAAGGGTGTTGAGATAGAACGGATGGTCCGGGTCCGGAGCGTTGGCCGGATCGTATTTGCCGTAGGTGCCGCACGCCTCGTTCCACATGTCGATGAACAGTCGCATCTTCGCCATAGCCGTCAGCGAGAGCTGATTGCCGTCTGTGATCTGCAGATCCTCTGAGGTTGAGAGGGTGTCTTGCTTTTTGGCAAGGCCATCGGTGAGATCGGTTTTCTGAGCGTAGTCCCGAAGCGAGTTCTGGAGGTCCTGCTTCTGCCCAGCGAGAAGAGCGTCGAGATCTTCACCCGCGCCTGAGAATACAGCTTTGGTGCTTGTCACGGGATAGAGCGGAGCGCCGGACTGGCGGTCGGTAAGTGTTGTTATCTGTGCCATTGCGGTTATACGGTTGCAAAGTTTATATTCTTTTCTGCGGCATCGATCAGGACTTGGTGCCATTGGGTGTTTGCCTCGTCTGTGAGCTTGGCGTAGACGTCGGGGTGGACGGTGAGAGTGATTGAGGTCGTATTGGAGGCATTGTGCACAAGATATGAGACTGAATCCAAAGACAGGAAGGCGAGATTTGACAATGACAGATTTTTGGACACCTGCTGAAGTTGAACATTCGCCAACTTTGGCGCACCTGAAAAAGGAGCTGCGCCTGAGGGCATATTAAATAGCGAGACCGGGCCTAAAATTGTATGAAGAAGTGAGGCTTCATGAAAAATCTGTGTGCTGCCGGAAGATAGCGTATATTTGGTGTCCTCCCCGGTTGGTACAAGGTTAAGAACCTCCATCCAAGGGCCATAATACAACTCATATGCACTGAGGTTTGCAGGGTGGACTCCACCCGCAGCACCGACGCTCGGCGGTAGATTCGTTCTTATCTTGGCTGCGTAATAGGCTCGTGAAGCATTCGGAGTGCGTATGCGCCCAGCGGAATAAATTTTGAGGGCTTCAGATAATGTAAGAGACAGACCGTTCAGCATACAGTCAAATAGACCATCTGTAATGCGCGCATATCCACATTGCTGCTTGATACCTCCATTTCTGCCATAAACTATGCAGGCTTCAGTAAACAGATCGCAGAACAACTCCATCTTGCTCACTCCGATGTTGGCTTTTACCTGCTCCTGCTCTTCAGGGGTCAGCACCTGCGGAACCTTTCTCAGCGCATCGGTGATGATGCCGGGCTCGATCTCCTCGATCCGGTTTTCGGTGGAGACGGCAAGAACGTTGCTTTGTTTAGATAACTCATGGTCTAGGTTGTGACCGTCTGGGAGTATGACCTGTGATGAGATTGTTTTGGGGTAAAGAGGCTGCAATGAGCCTCGTTCCCTGAGGGTTGTCGTTTTTGCCATTGCGGTTATACGGTTGCAAAGTTTATATTCTTTTCTGCGGCATCGAGCAGGATTTGGTGCCATTGGGTGTTTGCCTCGTCTGTGAGTTTGGCGTAGACGTCGGGGTGGACAATCAGAGAGCAGGATTCGGAATTATCTACCATATATCTGAAACTTTCGAGACTCAAAGACGGGCACGTATCAAGATAAAATATCAAGCCGGATTTTATGGCAACTTGTACTGAAACCAGCTTAGGGCAATGTCCAAATACATAGCCTGATTCAGCTATGATACGATTTATAATAGTATGAAGTTTCGAACAATGATAAAAAGCATAAGGTGATGTTATTGTATTGCTACCGTCAGAGAGCCTGAGTACTTCCGCCGTATTATTGGCGAATGCAAATTCGCCAAATCCGGATTGTGGAGATGAAAGAAAAGGCAAATTGGTTCTGATCGGCTTTGCTTTGTAAAACCTCGCAGTATCATCATTGTTGTATGGCCGTCCGGCCAATATGACGGCGATAGCCTCTTCATATGTCAGCCAAAGATCATAGGCTCGGAACGGATGTTCTGGATCAGGAGCATTATTCGGATCATATTTGCCATAAACATTGGCCCCGATCTTGAAAGCCTCGGCCCAAAGATCAATCAGCAGATCAAGTTTGAGATCTTCGCGCTGAAAGCCAGAAACCGATTCAAACTCGTCATCATCCTCAAACGATGTGGGATCTGCAAGGACGTTGCTCAGTTCCGAGCGGTCGGCTTTTAATTTTAAGGTCGATGTAAGCGATTCAAACAGCTCTGTCAAAGGGAGCCATTCGGTATTATATCTCACGTTATCATCAGCGTCCCAGCGTCCACGCCTATAATCAATCCCTTTCTCAGAGAAACGATACTGAATGAAGGTGTTATCATCAACAGTTGTGACAATAACGACATTACGATATGTATCTGTAGTCTCATAATATCGGACTGAACCTAGCCGCGAAGTACCATCCATAATAACACCGACTTCACTTTCAGGACACCTTACAGCACTGAATGGATAAAGCTCCGACAAACGGTTAGAGTTGGCATTAATACTCTGCCTGATACGGTCAAGCAGCCCAACAAGCGAATCTGTGTCCTTAACGCCATCCAGAAAGGAAAGGATCTCATGGAAATTTTCAATTGCATCCGATGCGTTTTCGCCTAAAATGGAATCAATGACATCGTTTATCCGATTTATTTCGTGGTCTGTCAGAGTCAGGTCATCGCGCAAGAAAGTCAGATGGCTGAATATATCCCGTATATCCTCCCTGACAGACTGTGCGAATGTTCCGTCCTCTGACTCGTCAAGAGCGCGCCGGAGTAAGGCTATTGCAGCCCGCTGTTCATTATCATCCGAGGCTCGAAGGGTGGCTTCAGATGCAATAGCGGACGAAAGAGACTCAAGAGATTTTTGAACCTGTGGCTGCCAGTCGGTCAAGTCTCCGGATCGGATAAGGGTTAGAATTTCCGATAGGATCGTACCTATAATCAATGGAGTTATGGCATCATTACGTATCTCTGTAATGACGGCATCAATTTTCTTTTGGAGAGAGGTTGTTTCTAACATTTGTTTCGAATTTGTAGCTAATTTAGTGGTTAAGAGCAATGCGGTAAAAGACAATCAGCCCCACCCTTTTTTCTTGTAATACTCTGTATTATACCTATAGTCTTCCGCATCAAGGCTTGTAAACAAAGCTTTGAATTCATCGCCTATTGACTCGGCCATGAATTTTTTAAGACTCATTACAGAAGTATAATATTTGGTAGAAAACCAGCGTCTACGAGCACGAGGCAAACCACTCGTAAATCCGCCACCCCAGGCAGGGCCTCTCTTTTTGGGTTTATCAAGACCGTGGGTTTCTCGATAGTCGGCATCAAGAAACGGAAGGTCTCCACCATTGTCATGAGTGAATTCTCTACCGGTTCCAAGATCTTGCCACAGCCCATATTCTGTGTATTCAAATTTAATATGAAATCCCAACAACCGACCATCTGGATCTACTGCAAACTCTACCAACGCAGGAGATTTATAGAGTTTCTCTGTATCCTTTACGTCTAACAGGTCAATACGCTCCTTCCAAATCGAGATCATAGTCCTGTTCCATCCTTCAATCCACTTTCTACGGGTTTCTATTTCTTTCTGTGATGTTATTCCGGTTGCCATTCGTCAGGATTATAAGAAAGATCAGTATATGTATCGAGAGCGATCTGGAAGAACGCACAGGCACAGCCGGTGAAGAAATACCGGTCAATTTCAGTAAAGGAGATTCGAGGAACGAGAAAAATATCATTTTCTTCGAGTTTCGTTTTCTCCAGGATCAATATCGACATAAACTGCCTGAACAACTCTCGCATATTGGCCATGCAACGTTCGCGCGCTTTCATATCATCGACAGCATGGCGCTTTGCGAGAAACACCGTCTTAACTCTACGGGTGTGCGGTGTGTTCTCTATGTCAAGGCCGCCCTGCGATGTATCGCTGACTGCGACAAAAGCTGTTGTCGACGTCATGGAGCCGAGAGCATCGTGGAAGCCCTCAAGAGAGGAAACACTTGAAAAGCGATAGGAATGCTCCTTGGCAAAGCGGTTAAGACCGGTCAGCCTTTCAAAGAAGGCAGCCGCGTTCCAATTGAAATTCGAGTCATTCATTGAACTTGCTGTTTTATGATGGCACAAAGTTAGGCATAGGATGTCGCGCCATAAAAGACAAAGAGGCTCGCCATCACGGCGAGCCTCTTTGTCGAGGTCAGACGCTAATAGGTTTCAGACGGCATCAGCGGCCAATCGGCGCTGCTGACTTTTAGAGGGGTGTGCGGCGAGGTGCAGGCGGTATTCATTCTCAAGAAGTTCGAGCTGCTGTAGGTAGCAGAGGCGATTGTACTTGTGGGAGGTGCGCATGGCCTCATATACGCGCTCCTTCTCGGCGCGGAGAGCTTCGCGGACTTCGGGGAAGGAGATTTGAGAGATGGCGGTGTTGAGATGACAGACGCGACGATAAGCGTCGCGGGTGATCTGGTCGAGCTCGGCGGCGAACTGTCGGCGCAGGGCGTTCATTCGTTTTTCAAATTTGTTCATACTGTTATTTAGTTTGGCAATTACAGGCAGTGTATAAAAAAAGACGGCTGCCATATCCCGTCGCCAAACTAAACAACAGTGTTCACTCCGAAGAGCAAAAAAAAAGTTGTAGGATATGACAGCCGCTAAGCTGTGTATGTAGGGGCATAAAAAATGCCCGAAAGATTTTCGAGCCTCTGACCGGGGCTCTTCGGCAGTGACAAACACTGTTGATTAGGTTGGCACTGCAAATGTACGGAGAAATTTTGAATGGGCAATCATGATCTCCGACATTTTTACGAAAAAACTATTTTGATGGGTATTTTTTACGGATTTCATCATATTCGCGGGCTTGAGCGTCAAGCTCTGTAAGAGCTCGCATTGCATCAAGCGCCAGAATCTCTTTTTCTTTGGTAATATCACCCTTTGTCAATGCCCGGATCTGAGCGTCAATGTTTCTTCGCAACTCATCATAAGATGGCGGAGTTGGTTCAGAGTCCACAGCTGCAGGCTTGAAGAAATTGGGGAACATAGCCGAGACAAGATTTTTTACGCCGGCCCACCAGTAGAATATTCCAAGAGTTTCGGCTGCTGTCATTTTAATATTCTCTTTATTGTAGAGAATTTCAGCCATCTGTCTGAGCAATGCTTCATCTGTGCTGAGCTGATACCGCTGCCATAGGGTGTCACAAGCGAGCCAAGCATCGAAGGAGAGCCCCGAAGAAATATCGGCCGGGATAGCGTTGGCTCCGTCAACAGTATCAAGGCGGATCGGGTCCGCAGGTAGTTCCTTAGTCCAGGAGAGATGAGAAAGAGCAGCAGCCACCGTTTCGGCCGACAGCATAAACTCTATGTCGCCGGAGCGCACGAGATAACCGGAATCATATGGGCACACGACAGTCAGACCGGACCATTTGAAGAAGCATATGGTCTGCACCTGAGCTGCTATATGAAGCGCATAGTCATCCTGCGACCGGAAGCCGACATTCGTGTTGTCAAGATTGACGGTCACCATAGTTGTAAGGAGGAAGCGGAGTTGCTGCTGAGACAGTTCCGTCCACCCTTTAGGGACATTGACATTAACAACTGTAGCCATCAGAAATAGAAACCGCCCTTGACGGTGTTTTTGAAAGGTTGTACTTTGAACTTATCACCCATCTCAGCTTCCCATGTGTTTTTCAGTTCCGGCCAACAGCTAAGCTTTGCAACGATTGGCTGAACCATGTGCCACACTTCATGTTCATCCGGACACTTGGCTTTTGAGTCTCTAATATGATAAGTGATGTAGCGAAGCTCTGCAGCATGAATCATCTCGAATATCTCCGCAGTACCATTGTCCTTGAAAACAGGGAACGAAGACCGCAAGAAGGAAAGGAACCCGTGGCCGAGATAGCGATCTGCCAATGTCTGTTCAAAAGCTAACGCTATGTCACGCATATTCAGATAGGTGCCAATGAGGTCCTGCTCGCGCCTGAACTTCGGGACATCGCAGAATGTAGGAATAAATGTAGCACAGAACCATCGGCGATTCTCAGATAAAGACCATTCGTGATTGCGATGTAGCTCCTCCAGTAGGGCTGTGGCACTCTCGTCAACGAAAGAATTCAGAGAGGCGATAAGTCGTTCAATACGTTCCTTAGAAGCCGGTGCCCGGCCATCGGTATTGATGACAGCGAAGCCGGCAGGGCTAAGCGTGACATCGAGGGAAGGTATTGCATCGGAGAAAGCTTTGTTAACGATAATATTCTCAGCCAATTCATAGATATGGCCTTCCGGCTGCAAGTCGCCGAGAAAATATCGCTCCACCCAAAAGCGAGCGAATGAGATCCAAGGCTGCAGTTTGTCGAAAAGAGATGTCTCCCCTTCTACTTCATGAATAACATTCGGTATAAGAGAACGCAGTCTGTTATTATCAAGAGTCAGATTCATCGGGTTTAGCTACATTTTTGGTTGTTACTTCTCTGGCATCAGAATGCTCGTCGAGGGTGGTAAGCTGAATGAACGGGCAATCGACATGGACGCCCTTCCATCGGTTGAATTTGATGATGATTTGGTGAACGAGAAAGAGAATATCGTGGTAGGGCTTCTGCAAGGCCTGAGCAATAGTATAAAGTTCGCGCTTGTCAGAACCGGAGTTATTGGTCTGAGCCTTTCCCGGCACAGAGCCAACAAGATTACTATGCACCCGCATAGTAAAGCACACCATGTTCACGGCCTCGGCGATGTCGGACTCCCAGTCGCCACCTTCCTTCGTCTTACTGTCGATCGAGGTGACTGTGATGTCAGCCGTCTCACCCTTGCCGTCGAGCGAAATGCTCTTAGGCGTAAAGAGTACCGAGCCGGTGTTCTCCACGTTGGTAAGGAACTCCAACATTTCCTGTTTCTTTTCATTCATCAGCTCCTCCTGTTTTTTGTGATCTACGATATGGAGTTTTGCAAAAAGGTTGTCCCAATATCTGGGCGAGACTTCGATGACGTATTTTATAGGGGCAGCGTTTTTGAGCTTGGCCATCTTCGCCTCCCCGATGAGCCGCTTTATGTTGTACCAGCTGCCTTTGAACAGAGCGGCGTAGTGAGGAATCGGATAGTACATTGAGTCCACGCCGGGGAATCTCGACAGGATAGCAAATTTGCGGGTCTTGGTCTTGTTCTCTCCGGCGCTATTCTCGCGGGTCGCCCTCAGGGCCATACGCTGTTGAAGGTCTTTCCAAGGAGAGCGAGGGTCGAGCAATTCAAGTTCCTCTACCGAGTCGCACTGGGAGAGGTTGCGGAACGGGGCGAACAGCACCTTTGTAATGCGGCCTGTTTTCTCATCAGCCGGACAGAACCGACAATAGCAGGCCGGTTTGCGGTGAAGCTCTACAATTTTGTCGCCGTCTTCGTTAAGGATTATGACGGAGACGGCAAAATTGTAGTGCTTGAAGTCCTGACACACTCCGAGGAAATAATCAGGCATAGGATTGTCGAGAAGGAAATCCTCGACCTCCGATTTGACCGCCGGTGACGCTCCCTCCGTGCAGTATTTAAGGCCGCTGCCATAGCAGACTTCGGCATTGAATATCTGACAGGTCGAGAGGGTTTCATCTTTTTCGATCAAGTCAATAAGATTGTAAGGGAGCATGTCATCGGCGCCCCAGGTGACGTATTGTTTCCCGTCATGGGTGGTGTTGATGTTTAGGTTATTCGCTTCACGGAAAACTGTAGTGGTTTTCGTGATGATCGCAGCCCGGACATTTGTTCGCGGGACGAGATGAACAGAAAATGAATCTATATAGTAAGAACCGGAATGAAACGGAGCTGAGCGTGGTATTTTTGTTTTTGACATTGAAGAGAGAGGTTATAGAATTAGAGATATACGTCGAAATCATTCAGCCCGATAATACAGACATCATGTATTGTGCGTATCTGGCCTGACCGGATGAATTTGATAGACCGCGTACCTTTATAGCGATCATAACTCAACGAGATCACGTCGTCACACTCCATGATCCGGCCTTTGGCTGTGACAACTCTAAGAGATACAATTTTGCCCTGATCAAGCATTTTGAGGGCCTGTGAAATATGTATTGATTTTGTCATGAGAATTCAGCTGTAAATTCATGTGTGAAAATATGGTTGCCGGAGGGAAGAAGGGCTCCTATATCACCGGATGTAAGGACTGGCCGTTTGTCTGCAAAACAGAAGGTAAATTTGGCCGACGGCAGGGATTCATCATCATTATCATATTCAAGTGTATGGTCTGTTATCATTACTCTGTAATCACGATCAGACGCACACAAATAAATTGTTCTGGAACCTACAAGCTGTTCAATTTCTTTCACCTGGTCAGCAGTGAGAGGGCCGGTGTGCATTTCAAAGGACCGCTCTATGGCCTGATCGTATTGCTGCATCCGGCCGGCTACATAGGCTGTATCCCGATTAACTTTGGTTATTCTGGTAGCGAGGCCGGCAATGTCAACATATTCTATGGCATTGAATATGTTCCGGAAACAGAATGTCAGGAAGAACGGATGATCCATCAGATAGAAAACCTTCTGTATGGCGCCATGAGATATAGCAAAGTAGGAAACTGAGCTCATAACATCTCCGGTCTCTATCGAAGATCTGTTCAACGCAAAGCCAAGGATGTCATTGACGGAAAAAGACACGTGATTCGATTCAAGTGTGCGGTAAAATACCGCTGAGAGAGCAACCGTTTTGCCATTTTCATCAAGTCCTACAACCTTAACCTGATATTCTTTTGATCCATTATCCCAATGTGCCAAAGATATGGCTGAATTGCGATGGACTATGGACGTGGCGGCCGAGCATAGAAAGCAGGTATCATGTCTGAAATCCGGAGCTAACAGATATTCACAGTAAAGTGCCGTAAATTCAGCGGTAGCACCATCAATGCGAATTTCTATCATGTCCCAAATACGATTAACGGCCCGAAGCCGATCTTCTATCAGAGATCCGATGTCATTCAGTTCGACAATATTGTCATAAGGATAAAGTGTCGTGGAAAAAAATAAATCAATTTCACCTTCCGGATCGCGTACAATCTCGACCAGTACTTTTGATTTGTCGGTACTGGCCCTGATGGGTCCGATTGCCGATGTAAGAACCGGATCAGAGGCGGATGGAGAAGAGATAATCAGTGTTGCCATGCAACAAAAGTAGATCCTACCCACAGACTTATAAAAGACAAACAAAACCAAACAAGGCCTGCCATCACGGCAGACCTTGCTGATTTTTGTATATGTCAATAAAAAATGTACTTTTATTTTTTTACTCTGAAGATCCACCCATGAGGGCAGCCTATGAAGCAGGGATGGACGCGGAATCCGGCCTGTGCTATGTAATCGGCCACTTCATTTGTGTCCCACTCTGCCATATCCGAAAGGTCGGCCACAATCTGCTCGGTAGTGAAAACATGATCGAGAGCAGGGTCAAAGGTCTCCGTAGGGGTATATTGAGAGATCCAACCGTCAAGGATCGTGATCTGTCCGGGGCTCATCTGTCACCTCCTTCCTTGGATTCGTTGACTGAAATGTTAATGGTGGCGTTTTCGAGATGGATTTCGAAGGTGTTGCCGGAGAGGGAGAGGGTGATTCGGTCCTGACCGCCACAGATCATGTCGGCAATGTCATTAAATGCGGCGCGCAGCTTCCTGGAGCTCACGCGGCGGGTTTGTTTGGGTTTGTTCATACTGTTGTTTATTTGGCATTTATAGGCAGGGGTATAGAAAGACGGCTGCCATATCCCGTCGCCAAACAAACAACAGTGTTCACTCCGAGGAGCAAAAAAGTTGTAGGATATAACAGCCGTAGCCATTTATGTATGGGCATAAAAAATGCCCGAATATGTTCGAGCCTATGACCGAGGCTCCGCGGCAGTGACACTGCACTGTTGTTTGTTGGCACTGCAAATCTACGACAAGTTTTCGAGCCTGCAAAATTTTGGAGGAAAAAATTCCGCCGGGTGCAACTCTTTGCGTCCGGCGGAAAAGAAAAATTAATCTATTATTCGAACTCCAGACAAGGAGAAGAATCGAGACGAGATGCGCGAACGTTGGCGAGGTGCTCCTCGGCTTTGCGGCGGTCAGCTTTTGCCTGTCGTTCGCGTGAGATGGCGTCATTGATAGCCTGCAGAGCTTCGATTTCCGCAGCGTTCGCGTCAAGCTGCCTTTTAAGCGAACCCGCGAAGTGGCGGTAAAGTGCCTGATAGCACTCTTGCTGGTAGGTAGCCACGGACTCTCGATTAGTTTCTGCGACAAGGTTGGCATCAATTGTGAAGATCCAGCCGTAGACATACTCAAGGGGAAGGCAGAGCATTTCCCGGTCTTTTTCATCAGCGGCAACAGCCTTTACCATAAAGGCAGTTGAACTGAGTATGTAATGCAAGGGCAGGCATATCATCTCACGCTGCTTTCCATCGTCGGCAACTGTGGTTACTACAACCACGGTTGATGACAGTTTGCGATGACGTTTTATGCGATGTACTTGGGCGGCATGGGAGTCTGATCAGCCGAATGTGACCGTGGCGGTGCGGTTATCGCCAAGCGAGATTGAGAGGGAGGACTGACCGCTCTGTTCAGCGGATTTGCGTAGGATTGTCATCATGCGGCGAAGCTGACGGGCTGATGGGTTCTTTGTGCGGTGGTGTTGGTACTCGTCCTCGATCATTTCGAGCTGCTGGAGGTAGCAGAGGCGATTGTAGCGGTGCGAGGCTCGCATGGCCTCATATACGCGCTCCTTCTCGGCGCGGAGAGCTTCGCGGACTTCGGGGAAGGAGATTTGAGAGATGGCGGTGTTGAGATGGCCGATGTGACGGTAAGTGTCGCGGGTGATCTGGTCGAGCTCGGCGGCGAACTGGCGACGCAGGGCGTTCATTCGTTTTTCAAATTTGTTCATACTGTGATGTACGTTTGGCTGTTTGAGGCAGTGGTATAAAAAAGACGGCTGCCATATCCCGTCGCCAAACGTACATCACAGTTGCTCCGCAGAGCTATATGATTAGGATATGACAGCCGTAGCTGTTTATGTAAGGGCATAAAAAATACCCGATGAAATATTCGAGCTTCTGACCGGAGCTCATGCGGCATAGTTAACTATGATGTACGTTGGCACTGCAAATCTACGACAAAAAAATCACATGGGCAAAAATTTTACTCGATTTTTGGAGAAGGCACAATTAACTCCAATGCGTCAGGGCCGAAAAGAGGCCGTATGTCATCTGAGCCTTTGCTGAGCGGGAGGAATCTATACGCTCCGCGAGCCATGTCAAGAATGCGGGTGAAGTCAATTGGATCGGGCGAGGGTATCGTGAATGATAATGTCGTGCTCATGGGGTCAGAGCTTATGACGAGCGCTCCCTTTCGGATGAAATCCATGCCTATGATGAACGAGTATTGATTTGTTGGCGAGACGGTGTCGACAATTGCGGCATAAGTGTCGATTGTTTCGCCATTGCTCAACAATGCCACGCGGGTCATCCCGACTTCCACGTTATCACCGCCAAGCAACCCATTTGCGGGAATCGTATTCTTAAAATCGACGCGCAGGGCCTCTGCCAGCCTACGAGACATAAGGCACAAGTCCGCCCCGGTATCCCACATGGCATTGACCGTAGCAGCGACAAGCTCGTTATCTTCAGAGACATTCAACACCGTTATCGGTGTGTATAGCTTGGCTGGGTGGCCGAGTGCTGTGGCGGTGATAGCGAATGGCTTATATGCTTTGTTGTCCATGAAAAAATCGAGTATTTATCAGAAAATAATCTTGATTTTGTTTTGCGGATTCAAATATAATCTGTATCTTTGTAGTGTAATCAAAGAGAGGTTACGACGGACAAAGCCTGATGCCGAAAAAAGAAAGGCTTAACCCCTGACAAATCTAAGTAATATGTTTTCCTGGACAATTTGCTTTAAGATTTGGAAACTGAAGGTTGTAAAAATCACTCTGACAATCTTCTGATCCAGCAAGGGTGGCCGAGAGCCTTAAAGACCTCCGAAAAAGGAGGCGCCCTTTGCTTGTCGGGGTTAAACCACTGCAAATTTACGATTTAATCATGGACGAACCAAAAGGAAAGCGAAAAAACGGATGGGGCGGACGGCGCGAAGGTGCCGGACGGCGCAGTGAGAATCCGAGCACGCGGACAATAGCTCTCCGCATACCTGAGGACGTGGCGGAGATTCTCGACCGCCAGGAGAACCGCTCTGCCTATATCATCGAGGCCGTAAGGGCATACGACCGCGAGCAACGCAAACGGACGATTCTCGGCATAGAAATCAGCTATACCAAAGAGAAATGACCATGCGGCCGGCAGAGAGTGACTGCCGGCCGCTTTTTTTTGAGTCAGGGATAGAAACCGATAGGCCGAGACCTTAGGCTCGGTGCGCAGCATGACAGCCCGGCCCGCAGGGCGACTCAAAAAAACAAAAGGTCGCCCCCGGAATAACCGAGAACGACCTGCGGAGAGAGAGGAGAATGTGTTAGCCATCGATAGCCAAGAGATAAGCTGCGAGCCACGGGAGCCAACAGATAGCAAGGGCGCCGGACATGGTCCAGAGCCAGTCCCATAGGCAGAAATGATTCCCGGTCATACGGGAGTCGTGGATTTCTTTGATGAACCCAACGACAGCTACAGCCGCGAGCGCGACAGTCAACGTCCACCAGGGCATGTGCGGTGGAATATGGGCGAAGATAACGCCGACGATGAGAGCGATGACAAGTCCAACGATGAAATGAAGGAGTTTGTCGAAACCGCGTTTGTCTTTGCAGAGTGTCATTTGCGATATTTGATGAAGTAGATTAGCGAAATGATGATGATTGCTGATAGAATCAAGAAGAAAACCACCCAGTCTGCGGGTCGGAGCAGGTCATTATCGGTCCGGGTGTTTTCAGCGACAGCGGTAGAGGATTGAGCCGAAAGATTTACAGTCTTTTGCTCATCGACCGTAGCCTGTTCATGGGTGGCCTGTTCTGTTGACTCCTTTGCGTTAGCGTTCTCGATTTTGATAGACTTGGGGGCGCCACGAGAGTCCGGGTGAACCGAGTCTGGAGGGAAGAACTCAACCGTAATGCCCGACAGATTCAGCTCGCGCGAGGAGGAGATGAGAGAGAGGAGATCATCAGTAGAGTGCGTGGCTTCGATTTCGCTGATGACAACGGCAGTTGTGTTGGCGTAGTCGGTAACGGACTGGCGGGAAGAACGGCACGAGAACAGAGCCGATAGAAAAAGGAGGATGACTATAAGTCGCATATCTTGAATGAAGGACAGGCTTTGTTGGCAAATTCATAATGGCCGTGTACGGTGGCACCGGGATATTCCTTCAAGAGAGAGTCCACGAGCTCGCGCAGGGCCTTTTTCTGTGCAGGGGTGCGAGTGTCCTTAGGACGGTGGCTGCCGTCGGATTCTTCACCGCCGACATAGCACACACCGATAGAACAGGTGTTCTGGCCTGTGCAATGCGCGCCGACAACTGATTCAGGGCGGCCGGCATATATAGTGCCGTCGCGGCCGACAAGATAGTGATAGCCTATGTCCGAGAAACCACGGGCGAGATGCCACTGTCTAACCTGCTCTACAGAAAAATCGCGGCCTTCGGGTGTGGCGGTGCAGTGGAGAATGATTTTTGAGATTGAGCGGCGGGATTGTCCGATGTCCAGAACCGCCCAGGTATTCGGGCCGACAATGCCGTCAGCGACGAGGGATTTCCGGGTCTGGAAGAACTTGACAGCTTCTTCGGTAACAGGACCGAAAATGCCGTCGACATGGAGGGCGAGAGCCTGTTGCAAGATGCGGACGTCCTGGCCGCGACTGCCTAAACGGAGAGTTTGCATTATACCGGGAGATTATAGATTTTAAGATGAGCGATTCGACTTTCAGCCGGTAACATCGTCAGAATTTTTTAGATTGATATTCATTAGAGAGCCGGCAATGGCGATAATCTTTGCAAAAAGAATAAGTGTGACGTTGCTGAGTTCTCCAACCGGCGGGCTGAAGAAATCATAGAGTATAAGAGCCATAGCCACAACAATGAGTATAATTCCGAGAATATGGCGATGAGTTTGAATAGTTGACTTTTTCATTGCGGAGAGATGATTGATTACGCGGCAAAGGTACAGGTGTACGAATGTACGGCAAAAGACAGGAAAGGCTACATAACACCGGATGCATCAACAAACGAACTGCCGAAATATGGAAAATTCTCACAGCCGATGTATAGGGTGTCAAAAGCGTCCGTACCATCGGTACGCAATTCGAGACGGTCATCTTCCGTCTCGGCGAGTTTTTCGCCGGACTTGTCTTTGTGGAAGCCATTTCTGCCACGTGTGACGCCGGCAGACTGAATAGCGAGGATAAGATCATCGTTATTCTGGCGGTTGAAATAAGGTGTCAGACGGTTATGGCCGGCGAAACCGTGATTTATTAAATGGTATTTTTCCTCATGCCTCATAGGGTTGCCGAGTGGCGTTGCTGCAACGTACCACCCTCTTTTGCTAAACTCGTCAATAATTGTGTGTCTGAAATCGACCGAATTGACCGCATAGTTGGACCCAAGAGCTGTGGTGTCATAATAGTAGACCACTGTTTTACACTTGTGATGTGCATAATACCGGCAGAACTCCGCGATTAGCGCGGGAAGTTTGCGTTCGTACTTGACATAGAACGATTTTAGAATATTTAGACGCCCAAGGGGCTCGTCTGGCTGTCCGGCAACGATCCAGTTGATATTGGCGTTGTAGTCCATACCTATACAGATCGGCTTGTATCGATCGAGATCGCGGTCAGCACGGCAATCAAGAGCTTCAGGATGAAAATCGTAGCCTATGTGGTCAAGGTACTCGAAATCGCTGTCATTATACTTGTGGCCTTCTTTCATTGAGGAATAAAAGCCATCACGGGCAATACCGATTTTCTGACACATGATAGAAGTCTGAAACGTGAGCGGAGTGAGGTCGCGCTTCATGTCACGAAGGTATTGCTCGCCCAAGAGCTGCACATTCTCTACCGAGGAATATTCACGGTAGTATGTGGCGATTGAGCGGAGCTTATTGATGTTAGCGTCAAGGCGCCGGAGATGGCCACGGAGATAAGCCGGCGGTTCTATACCTTTTTTCCTCATTTCGAGGATTTTCTGTTTCTGCCGCCATTGTTCATACACGCCTGCCTCAATAGCGTGTATAACTTCCGGATTCATCTTCTTCTCATATTCGAGGAACCACGAGCCTTTTTTGCTCTGTGGCATATCCGAGAGAATGAGGACGGCATGATTGAATGAGTGCCGGGAGAAATGGGTCTTGATACCACCATTGGCGGGGAATGTTTCCTCATGAAGCCGGACGGGGTCAATGAATTTGGCCTCGTCGATAAGGAGCCACGACAAGGTAAGAGAGTTGGCGGCTCCTGTTCGGTCCTGAGATAGAATGATGGCCACCGATCCATTATAGAAGGAGATTACCTGTTCCCAGTCGTGAGGTTCGGTAATAGGCTTGGCGAAAGATTTAGGCGGTCGACGTCCTACAACATAATGAACGCCCTTTTTGTAGCCCCAACGCTCCCACGCTGCGAACAAACCGGGGAGCGTGTTTGTGAGGCCATGCTTGAAAGTCGGCACGACAATGCCGCCGGTAGATCCGGGCATTCGTTGCATCATTTTCAGCGTGTATGGCGCCGCGATAGAGTCAGTTTTGCCTGTACGACGCCCGGCCACAATAACTGTGGTGCGGGCGCCTATGAGCTGAGCCAACATCTGAGGGCGGTTGAAATATGTAGGCTTAGCTTTGGGGTTGATCAGTCCCATCGGAGAGAGGTGCGAAAAGTTGTTTTTCTTCGAGGTCAGGTTCTTCAAATTCCACATCGACGATGTCACGGAAATCGCGCGAAAGCTCTTTAGTGAGCTTGGCGATGTAGTTGTAAGCGTCAGGGATAGGTTCAAGACCGAGGACACGAACATCGAGGGTGGCGCAGAACGGCTGAATGACAATCTCGTCGTAAGGCATTGTCATTTCGTCCTCCATGTCAACGCGGTTATACTTGGCATAAGAGGCGGCTACACGTTCCATAGTCTTTGTATCCTTACGGGCTTTAGCCATTGCGTAGGTTTCCAGAAACATCTCATTTGCTCGCGCCCGGTGGAAATCACGAGATTTCTGCGAGAGGAGAGGCACGAGCTGATGAATGATATTTATATCAGAATAGGCCGTCGACTGCGAGACATCATATCTCGACATGATGGCGTCGCGCAACTGGCGGTCCTTCATGGAGGGATTCGCCAGCCAATAGTTATACATCTCGCGGAGGCGCAGAACGCGCTCAGCGAGGGCGAGCGGATATTTTTCGCGCAGCTCGTCTTCAGCGGCAAAGAGGTCGACCTTGCAAGCTTCAAGGGGAGAGAGGAGATTTGGCATAGAGGAAAGAGGTTATAAACCTACTCATCGTCTTCCATATCGAGCAAGGCGCGCTCCGACATTTCCAGAGCTGCGGGTGAGCCAACACGGGCGAGCATAGCCATCTGCTTGCGGGTTTCAATCTTCTGCGAAAGCTTACCACGCAGATAAGCCTTGCGGGCCGGAGAGTCGGACATCGCAATGTCGCTTTTGAATTCTTCTTCCGGGAGGTCAAGAGTAATGGCTATTTCTGTTGGCGTGATGTAGAGAGCAGCCATCTGTTCAATGGTGGTCAACTGTTCTGCTGAATATATCATGAAATGGCACGGATTGACGGGTTATTACATAATCGAGCTGTTGGTGGAGATTGTCAAAGACTGAGGCGTCCGTGGTAATGAAACCAGACTCATAGCGGTTGCCGCGAGTTAGGTTCTGCGACATGACCACAGCTACTTTCCAAACCTCATTCGACACGAGCAAGATTTTCGAGTGATTGTCGGAAAGGTAGCAGTTTTCGACAGTCTGCGCGATGAACGGCCACAGCTTGAGGGTTTTGTTAGTGGCCTTGAAGTCAAGGACAATATCAAGAGAGCGCACAAGCCCCTCTTTCTCGATGAAGAATATACGTCGGAGGAATTCTTCGGAAATTGAGAAGGAGGTCATCCGCACGTCGGCGGGGCCGGTCTGCGAGAGCGTCCATTTGAGAATGTCGGCCACTTGGAGGGCATTGCTCAAATACGCCTGATATCCATTGTCGGTGAGCGGCAACAGAATATCGGTTATAGAGGTGGAGCGGTTCATCAGAGCAGTCCGGCAGCAGACATTTTTTCACGGATAGCCACAGTTGGCGAGGCAATACGGGCATACGTCTCACGTATGCGGTCAGCCAATGCTTCATTCGGATTAGCACTATATTTACCGAGTAACAGATGGATGACACGCGAAGCGTTACGTGTATCTGAGCGGGGATCAGTGACAAGCTGAACCGCCCCAGGCGAGGTTCCCTTTATGTAGTGGTCATAGCGATTCCAGTTCTCGCGGTACAGCGAATCAAGGGAGATGATTTCCTTGGCCCAGGGATATCGGTCAGAATCCGGACATGTAGAATTTTCGGGCGTGATCATGCGAAGCCTGACATGACATTCTCGCATTTTGCGGAGTATGTTGGCGTTATCAATGTAGAGCTGTTGGATTTCATCAGGCAGCTCGTCATGATCTGCTCTTTTGCCACGCTGCAATTCGGTGCGCTTAGACGCTCCTTCCGGCAAGTCAAGGCCTCTCGTCTGGGCGATGGCATTGACATCAGATATCATAGCGTGTACCTGTTCATGAGTTATGTCGTTAAGACGTGTCTTGTAGATTTTATTAAGATGATATTCAATAGTGCCGGCATGACGGGCTATATTGCGCGTGATGTTGGCATATAGAATTTTATTCCTGGTCACCCGGAGCAGGAGGTCGGCGCCTTCCTGAAGATTGCGCTGCGACGGCTCTGATTCGAGCCATTTTTTTATTTGAGGAGTGAGTTCGAGGTCAATCATAACTTATTGTTAATACCGGCTACAAACAGTGTGTTTTTGCCGTGTTTCAGTAAAAGCTCGTGCATACCTTTTAGAGTAGAACCGGTGGTGACAAAGTCATCAAAGACGATGATATTAGGCTCCGCCGGAAGCACGTTTAAAGTGAATACCGCATTGATTCGCTGACGAGATTGACAAAAAGCGACATCTTCATAAAAAGGGATTTGCAGTTTCTCGCTTATCTGTTCGCATATAAGCGAAGCAAAATTTCGCTCTTTATGTCTTCGCTTCGGGGATGTGCAGATGCACCAGTGACCGGAGGGAAGCGCAGGTCCGAGGTACTTAAAGAGAAAATCCGACACGGCTTCCGCAAAATGCGGTATTTCAGCCGGGTCGGATTTAATCTCAGTAAGAGTTCTGCCCATTATCGACTTTTGCCAAAGCGACAAGAACCATAAACCGGCTCTCGGTGAGATTCTTGGGCGAAAGTCGAAATTACATCTTGCCTCGGTAGATTTATCCCACGCCTTGCGCTCCCGGACTGCGAAAATGTCTTTGCAAGCGGCAGGACCTATGGCATGACCATCAAGAGAGAGATCACCGAGAGCCGGAGAGCCATCGGCCAGCTCAAAATCCGCAAGGATTGAGGTGACGTCAGCCAGCAGGCTCCCGGTGTTCTTGTCAGGCGGGTCAGGCTTGCTCATTGATGATACCGTCCTCGGTGTCGATAGGCCCGGTGTAGAAGGGCGTTTCGACGGGGTCATCAGCTTCAACAAGAATAGTCGTGCCGGCGGAACCGGTAGCACCCTGACCGTTGTCGCGTGAGGGAGAGACGAGAGCGCCGTCGTACTTCTCACAGCCGATAACGCGGTATTTGCCTCTCATGTCCTCGACGAGCACGACGATACGAGTGTTGATGAGAGAGGTCGCTGCTGTGGCTGCATTTTCATCAACTTTCGGATGGATGAAGGAACCAGTCACCTTGAAAGTGCGCGAAGGCTCCTCACCCTGAGTCTCGGACTTGAAGTCGGCTTTGCCGGGGAGGTGGTCGAGGGGGTGCCACTTCTCACCCTCGGCGAGCGTGAAAGACCCATCGTAGATAGACGAGGTGGGGCGGTCATACTCATCGACAGGAATCTTGGGCCAGCCGACGATAGCACCGATGGAGATGAACCACGCACGGCGCTTAACACCCGGAGTCACGGGCGTACCCTGACAATATTTCATATCGTGCAGAGTGCTGAAACATTTGTTTATTAAGTTTTCTGCCATAGTTCAACAGGTTTAAGGTTAGGCAACCGAAAGATCAATATAACGGAAACGGCGGGGATCGATGGTGCGGAACTGGAAACCAAGCCACATATCCGAGGCCATAGAAAGATCGTAGTGGCCTAAACGGAGAATATCGACCGAAGTCTGGTCTGCATCGTTGTATGTACCGTAGAGGAGGTTTGATCTCTGAGTGATCAATGCTCTGTCTGTGCCGTCGAGTTCAGGAACCGGGATGATTGTGAGTTTGTGTCCGGAACCCTCGACATATGGCTGATCATACTGCTTGTTGTAGACGAGGCCGGTGTGCGAAAGCAGATAGGACTCGTTGTAAGCGTCGGCGAAGGAGGTAGGACAGAGTAAGACACTGTTCTCGCGGCGCAGGAACTGATTCGATGAGAACAAGATCTCTTTGGCGATGTCACAAGCATTGACTTTGGTCACTTCCTCGCCAACTTTGTAGAGGTTGCCTTTTCCGACAGATATATTGCCGGCTTCGATTTCCTGATCGGCGATTGTAAGAAGACCGTCGCAGAGATCAAGTGTCGTGTCACCATCAGGATTGCGCTTGCCGGTGAATGCGCACTGGGCTATGTGCTGTCCGCGGGCCTTGACAAGCTGAGCAAGAACGAGGAATGTGGTGCCGGCTTTCTTGATCGCGTCGGTAATTACCGGATCATCATAACCGAGAGGGATATCGAGATAATCGACCGGTGCGAAAGTTTCGACTACATTGCCGTGGAAGGTTTCAATTTCACGATAGTCAATGTCGACAGAAGCTTTGGAAATACGATCGCGCTTAAAGGGGGCAAACTGAGATTTCCCGGAAATTCCGCCGAAACGGCGCTTTCCGCGAAGTTTTTTTACCGGGCTGAAATATTTCAGCACATCGGCTGCTGCCCTGATGGGAAGTTGTCGGAGGACAGGGTCCCACTGAATACAGGTGTCCTTGTACTCCTGAAGGACCTCGTCCGTGATGACGATTTTCGTTGAGTTTTCTGACATTGTGGAGAGAGATTTTAAGTTAAATATTAGTCGAGACCTTTACAGAGGGCGTCGCAGACCTTGTCGATGTCGAGACCGTTGAGAGGATTTGTGTCCTTCGAGGTATCGATTACGTCGGCTGTGTTAGAAGCCGGTTCTTTGACGAGATCAGCAATTTTGGCATTGAGCTCGGTGATTTTGTTTTCCTTCTCGGTGATTTTGGAATTGAGGTCGTTGACAGTCGCGTCATGAGCGGCGACAGCAGCCTCAAGCTTGTCGGCCTGGTCCTCGGTAAGGGTCAGCTTACCATCGGCCACAGCGACATTGGCGCCGACGAGAGCGGCGACAGCGGTGAGAGCTTTTGACATTTGAGGAGTGGTTTGTGCGGCTTCCGGCGATTTGGCCTCGGCAGCGGGTTTAGAATGTGATGGAGTAAAGAACTGCAAAACGCGTTCAAGGAATGAGCCTTTTTTGACATCAACCGGAGGCATGGGGATTCCCTCTTTTGCAAGCGCATCGGCCACGACATCGGTGATTTCGGGGGCAGCGTCCTCCGGATCATCGGTGATTTCATCGACAAACCCCCATTCGAGGGCCTGTTTGGCGGTGAGCCAAGCACCCTCTTTCATGAGGGCCAAGAGGTCCTCTTTGGGTTTCTTGCAACGCGAGGCATACATGCCGGCGATACAACCGTCGATTGTCTCATTGTCCTTTTTGAGTTTTTCGAGGTCGGCAATATGAGCGGCCAATTCGTCGGCGTTCATGTAATCCCACTCGAAAACCACACTCATGCACTTATGCACAAGGAACAGAGCATTAGCGTCAATGGAAACGTGTTTGGCTCCCATCGAGGCGATGGTAGCTGCCGAAGCGTTCATGCCGACATAGTGGCAATGAACATTCCCATGTAGCTTAAAGAGAGAGGAAATAGAGAGGGCTGTATCGACACGCCCTCCGGTAGAGTCAATCAAGACGCAGACCTTTTTGTCCTTGTACTTGTCAAGGACAGCGTTGACCATGTCAGCGGAGAAATACCAGTCGCCTACATAGCCTTTGAGGTAGAGATTGTAATTTTTTGGCATAGCGGTTGATTGTCTATGCCACAAAATTAATGGCCCCTGTCAGGGCCATTAAAAGACTAAACAGGAGGTTTACACCCTCTATTTTTGTTTCTCGACATGAATAACAACCGTTTTTACCATCGTACCACTGTCTTTGAATGATCCGGCCGGCAGTTCTGTTATTGTGCCCCCATATTGGCTGACAAGATCTCTCAATCTGGCACAGTGCCGGTCATTTTTCCAAACAACAGATGATGAAGCCACTGCGACTACACACCGACGGCTTATCTCAATTGCCTTTATAATATGAATCGCATCTTGACTATGACTGAAAGGTGGATTCATTACGATCACATCAGGTTTGATGTCTGGTACATATTCTAAAAAATCAGATCCAACCACCTGAAACCCTTCTGCCCTTAGCAATTCTTGGTTGGCGGGATCAAGTTCAATACACAGCGGAGATGGCATATGGCGAGCTATAGCACCATGACCGGCAGATGGTTCAAGGCATATTTCTCCAGCTCGAATGCCTGCCATTGCCACAAGATCCGCAGCAAGAGTATCGGGAGTCGGAAAAAACTGATAAAGTTTTTTTGGCGCAATAAATTCTCCCGATTCAACAATTGCAGTTACTATATCTCCGACATCGTCATTAAATATGAATGCTTTCTTTGAACTGCTCCATTTTCCTCCAATGGATTTCAAAATCTTGGCGGTTTTTTCATAGAGCCGGCGGTCAAGCTGTCCTGGAAACCGAAGTGAACAACCTTCAATCTCGCAACTCTTAAGTACTTCTATTACTGCTTGGTCGATTTTCATTATTGTATTTTTTGTAACCGTTTTATTATTGAGTCTGTGTCTCTTACTATTTCGGCTAATTCCGGAAGATCGGCCATGCGATCTCGAAGAAGCTGTAATGTGTCAGCATGTTTCTTCACGATACGACGCTGTTCTGTACGCTCGTCATCAATGACACGGGCTAAGGATTCAAGACTACGATAGTCCTCAGGAGTATCATTTTTAGCCAGTAGCATTAATGCTATGGATGATAGCCTTGCCACTAACCAGTCCTGCATAACAAGTTCGGGAAGGACAAAGCGGATGGATTTCAGGTCGTCTATATTCAGTTTGGATTGAAATCCTGTAACTATTCCGGTGTTATCCGGAATAGCCTCAAGGATCAGTCGTGAAACCATAGCCATAACATACTGACGAGAGACTTGGGGACGTATTCTCAGTGCGCAGACATGCCTTGAGAGTATAACCCGGCCAAAGGTATTGACAGCCATTTTGCCAAGAGTTCCGACTATACTGATCAATAAGTCTCCAGACTCACTATATACCGGATCTCGAATTTCTGCGACGCAATAACGTTTCGGGACAAAGCGGCCTAATTGCATGTCTGAAGCACCAACAACATATGGAAGGCCTTTACCAGCTTCATTCAGTTTTGATTTATCTATATTGCGGCCGACCAAAAATTCACAACAATCCGACAGCCGGACAACAATCGTTTTTATATCATCCATAAAAATTGAACGTTAAAGAATGCAAGGCAACACTGATTTTTGCGCTATATGGGTTATTTTATATGCCAGCACCGCAGCACTACCACTCGGCTCACCTGTAGTCCCGGAATAACTGACTACCGGATGACGGCCTTCACGTGATCCGATCAAGTATTGGCGCCCACTTACACTCGTGACCACAAAGGCCAGATTTTCATTCTCCGGCAAAGGATGTACAGTCGAAAATTCCAATGTAGATTTCTCCTGGCGGCTACCATTGACTTTTGACCCCTCCCATTTCAACATTGGTCTTCCAACAAAGTCTATCGTCACAGCAGGAGCTGTTATGATGACTTCGCAACCACAGATAGAATGGAGCATTACACCGGCTACAAGATGTTCGCTCCGTACTATCTGAATTTTTCTGATTCCTGGAAGAGAATAGCAACTCATACAAATGTGCGTTTTGGTTCTTTTGGTTGTTTTGATTGCTTCGAATGAAATGGGCTGAATGTGCAGTCTGGTATTTTCATGCGCTATAGTCAACGCCTTTTAACTGTATTTAACTATTTTGCGCTTGACTTTTTTTGCGCAGACGCAAATACATCTGGCGGATCGTCTCCCAATTGCGCTCGCTGCGGTCAATACCGTGTCGATCCATGAACTCATAAATAATGTCGGTTATCTGAACATCATGATCGAATAGCTCATGCAGCTCATTGAAGAGTGTGGCCTGAAATAGTTTTTTACAAGCTGAGATCAAAGCTGTCTGGCCTGTCGGAGAGAGATAATTGAAAGTAGCCGGATTTAGCCCCTTGAATGTCGGGACTTCAATTGGGATCAGAGTCGATGTATCTACATGACGTGAATCGCGGGGGGCTTTTCGAAGCAAAGAATAAAGAACCGCACGTGGGGCGGAACCTCGCGGGAATACTACTCGCTCAGATTCGGAATCCCAAAAGTCGTGACGTAACCATTGCCCAAGGTATTCGGGCGGGTTGATATAGACGGAAAATTGAGACATGTGATAATATACTATTGATTATGCTAACAGATCATCAATGCAAATATACAAAATTTCTCTAATTGATTAAGTTTGCATTCTCAAATAGATTAATTCATTCTGAATCTTTTGGACAGGCAGGTGCCTTTTTGGTGTGCAAGTGTGCGCTTTAAGCCATCACGCAATATATCAGGACGTTAATAGCGCACACAATTCGTGCAAAAAGTACGGCCTAAATGTGCTCATCATTCCTGAATTTGTACAACGGTGCATTCGTGCGCAAAAGTGCAAAATTCGTGCGCCACCTAAACCACTGATTTGCAAATGTAAACGCCCTCTTTGTACGAATGTACTTTTTTTCTCTCTTACAATAGGCGGGAGAAAAAATATTATTA